>JAOAIM010000011.1 GCA_026414705.1 Verrucomicrobiia bacterium
GCACGGTGTAGGGCAGCGCCACCAACGTGCCGAACCGGAGCATCAGGTCAAACAGTCCGATGTTTTTCCAGGAACTGAAGGTCAGCGCCGCCAAAATCACCAGCCCGCCCAGCACCAGCGTGGCCAGCTTGCCCACGGCCAACATCTCGCTCTCGTTGGCGCGCGGGCGGATTGCGACCACGTAAAAATTCCGCACCAGAAAACCCGCGTTGCGGTTCAGCCCGCTGTCCATCGAGGACATCGTCGCGGCGAAAATCCCGCTGACCAGCAGTCCGATCATTCCCGCCGGCATCGTGGCGTAACACATCGCCACGTAGGCGGCCTCGGTTGGGTTCGCCAGCTTCGGAAATTGCGCGGCCAGGTCCGGATGCACGATGCTCGCAGCCATCGGCGGCAGAAACCACACCAGCGGCCCGACGAACATCAGCGCCGCTGCCAGCAACGCGGCTTTGCGCGCGTGCTGGGAGTCTTTCACGTTCAGGTAGCGCGAGGCGTCAAGCATGTTGTTGGTCGAAACGAACTGCTTGATCAACATCGCTCCGATCCACAGATAGAGGATCAGCGGACGCGCGCCCTCATCCCAACGGAAATGGTGTCGCGGCACCTGCTCCCAAAAACTGCTCCACCCGCCCACGTGCGCGATCGAGAGCCCCGCCGCCACAATCGTGATCGGAATCAAAATCAGCATTTGCATGAAGTCGCTCGCCACCACCGCCCACGCCCCGCCCAACGCCGACATGATCACGACCACCGAGCCGACCACGATAATCGTCCAGGTCACATCCAATCCGAACACCGCCGCGACAAAAACCGCCAGCCCGTTGAGCCAGATGCCGGCATACAAAACGCCCAGCGGCACTTGCAGCCAGGTAAAGAACTGTTCGTTCAGCCGTCCAAACCGCTCCCGAATGCCTTCCATCGAGGTGACGACTCGCATTTGCCGGAAACGGGGCGCGAAAAACAGGCAGTTGGCGATGAACCCCAGCGCGTTGCCGAGGTAAATGACCATGATGATCGTGCCGTCCTCGTAGGCCTTGCTCGCCGCCCCGGTGAACGTCCAGGCGCTGAACGCGACCATGAACGCCGAACTGCCCGCCATCCACCAAACCATCTTGCCGCCGCCGCGAAAATACTCGCTCGTGTTCGTGACGAACCGCCGGAACACCCAGCCGATCGCCGTCATGAAGACGAAATACGAGGCGATGACGACGTAATCGTAAACAGTCAGCATGGTTCGCATCGCGTCGCCGGAGTAACCGGCTGGCCGACGGTGTGAAGCGGCAACTTCGCCAGCAGGATTTCCCACTCGCCGGTCGGGTGCAGCCATTGCCACTCGTGTGCGCAACCCGGCAACAACCACGTTTGTCCAGCGTGCGCCGGTTCCACATGACGGCCCACTCGCAGGCGTCCAACCCCCCGCACAATGACCGCCAGCATCAGTTCGCCCCCGGGCCAGGCTGCCGCGCCGTGTCCCCGAAGCCGGTGCAACCGGAAAAACCGATGCCACCGCCGATCAATGATTTCTTCCTCACGGAAACCGGCTTCCCACTGGATCGGGCGCGGGCGTTGTTGCCAGCGGTCGCGAACCTCCGTCACGCTCAGCGCCGTGTAATCAAAAACGTCCAGGCATCTTTCCAGGTTCAGTCCCATGAAACAGGCTTCGGGCGGCAGTGGCGCGCCGTCAGTCGTGCGCATTTCGCATCGCACCACCCAGTCGGTCGGCTCCTGCAATTCCAGCATGAAAATGCCCGCCCCGATGGCGTGGGGTGTGCCGGCGGGCACCACGAAACAATCACCCGGCTGGACGGGGATCGGATCGAAGCAGGCCAGCATCGCTCCAAGATGCTGCGCCTGGATGAGCCGTGCCCAGTGCTCGCGCCCCGGTGACCGCTGAAAGCCCAAATACCCCTCCGCCGGGCCGCGTGTCGCCAGCACATACCAGCACTCGGTTTTGCCGGCGGACGAATTCAAAAATCGCCTGGCGAAGGTTTCGTTCGGGTGGGCCTGCAATTGCAATCGCTCGGCCGCATCCAGCAGTTTCCACAATACACCCAAATGTTCGCGGCGGGAGCTCGGGCCGAACCAAAATTCCGGTTGCTCGGCCAGGGCATCGGCCAGGAACTGCTCGTGCAATCCCATGCGGATGCGGCTCAAGCCCTCATCCGGCCCCTGGCTGTTGGCGCCGTTGAGCGCACGCACCGTCGAGGCCAGCCAGTCCTCGGGAAAGTGGTCGTCGGGTCCGGACGCACCGTCCCGGAAACGCCGCAGTTCGCGCCCGCCCCGGTAACTGCGCCAGACGTAGTTGGGCGGCAGCAGGACCGGACGGATCGAATGGCCGGGCTGCTTCATGTAATAATTATGAAGTTTGCCATTGACAGGCGAAGTAGAAGGCGAAACATTGGGGCGTGTAAATGAAAAACAGGTGGAACAACCGGTTGGGGGAACAGGCGTTCACGCTCATTGAGCTGCTCGTCGTCATCGCCATCATCGCCATCCTGGCCGCGATGCTTTTGCCGGCGCTCTCACAGGCCAAGGCGCGGGCGCATCAGGCCGTCTGTCAGTCCAACCTCAAGCAGATCGGCGTGGCCCTGGAGCTGTTCGCCTCCGACAACGAGGGCTGGTGGCCCTACGCTTCCGATCCGACGCAACCGGATCCGAACCTCTGGACAAAGCAGTTGCAGCCGTATTTGCGGTTGCGGGGCAATCAGGAAAGCGGTCAGGAAAATCCGGTCTTCATTTGCCCGGCGGCGCGTTACACCGGGTTTGCGACCCATGAATTGTCCCGCACCTACGCCTGCACCGGTTCGATGCTCGGCCCGACGGGCACCGGCGGCCTGACCGCAACCAAACCGCGCAAGAGCTCGACCATTCGCAACCTGGTCGAGACGCCCCTGGTCTGCGAAGGCAAGCGCGACACCTCCAGCGTTTCAAACCGCTGGTGTCGCTCCAATTATCCCTGGAATGGTTATGCTCAGCCGGACTTTGCCAAGACCGATTACCGGCAGACGACCTACCTGGACTTCCGCCACAATGGGGCGATGGATTTCCTCTTCGCCGACTCCAGTGTTCGTCCGCTGCGTTTCGCGCAGGCGCGGATCAGCATGACGCAGACGAACTGGGATAATTACCCCTGACGGGCCGGACCGCTGGTTTCGCGCACCGTCAAATGCGACGGCAGGATCAGGTCCACGAGCGTGTCGTTTCCCGGCTCGCGACGTCGCAACAACAACTCCGCAGCCGCCAGCCCCATTTTTTCCGGGTCAGCGTGAGCCCCGGTGATCTCCGGGTGCTCCTCCACGCACACGCGCGTCGCGTCCACCGCCACGACGCTCACCTCCTCCGGCACCCGCCAACCTTTTTGAAGCAGGTGACTCACCGCCCCACGTGCAATCAACCCGTTGGCGCAGACCCAGGCCGTCGGATGGTTCGAGCGCGACACCCGGCCGAGAAGAATCTCGGCAGCTTTCCAGCCGCCGAGCCGGTCGCCGTTTTCCACATCCACGCAAAAACGCGTTTCCACCTTCAAGCCGGCCTGCCCCAGGTGCTCCTCGAACGCGCGGCGCCGGCGCAGGTTGTAGTGCATGCCCTTGTCGCCGCCCAGCCACGCAAACCGCTTGTGCCCCAGCTCGCGCAGATGGCCGATCAACAGTTCCAACGCCTGGGCCTCGTGGGGCATCACCGAATGACACAATCCGGGATAACTGATCGAAATGGCCACGATGTTGGATTGCACCGCGCGGATGGCGCGAAGAAATCGTTCGTCAACCTGCCCGAAGATCGCCACGCCAAACAGGTGATGCTGTCGAATGATCTCCTGGACGGCACGCGGCGCCAGGTCGTCCTCCGACCCCAGAAACACCGAGTGAAACCCCTGCTGCAAAAGGCCCGTGTGCAGCCCGTGCTGCACGTGGCTGAAAAAGTTGCTCTGGGTGTGCAGGCGCAGACCGGCGCGCAGGATGAAACCCACGTTGCGCGTGGCCAGATGATTCCCGGAGGGCTGCATGCCCTTGGGCCGGTAGCCCACCTTGAGCGCGTAATCCCAGATGCGCTGATACGACTCGGCGCTGACGTTTTCCCGCTTGCCGTTGAGCACCAGCGACACCAGCGTTTGCGAGACGCCCAGCGCGCGGGCAATGCTTTGTTGCGAAACCTTTCCGCTCTTTGCCATCTCAGCGCCGCCAGTATAGTGCCTGCCGCCGGCGCTTGAAAGCTGATAATCATCAATCCAGGTTTGAACCGTTGAAATAATTATCATCCGCCCCGTGAAACCGACGACTCGCCCGAACCCCATTCTCGCCAGCGGCGCGCTGTCCCTGCTGGCGGTCGCGGTCTCGGTCGGCGCGGAATACCTCGTGAGCACCGTGGCCCAGTTCAACTCGGCGCTCGCCGCCGCCCAGCCCGGCGACACGATCCTGCTGGCGAACCAGGTCTGGACGAACGCCGACCTGCTTTTCAAAAAGAACGGCACGCCCACCCAACCGGTGACCCTTCGTGCCCAGACGCCCGGACACGTCATCTTCAGCGGGCAATCACGACTCCGCGTCGCCGGCAGTTGGCTGGTCGTGGACGGCTTGCGATTCGAAAATGGCTATTACACCAACGGCGGCTCGGCGGTGATTTCCTTCCGCGAAAGCTCCTCGGTGCTCGCCACCAACTGCGCGGTGCTCAACTGCGCCATCGTCAACTACAACCCGCCCCTCGCGTCGGTGGACAGCAAATGGGTCTCGATCTACGGCCTGAGCAACCGCGTTGAAAACTGCTTCTTCCAGGGCAAATCGAACCTGGGCGCGACGCTGGTGGTGTGGCTGCCGTCTTCCCCCACCAACCTGGCCAACCATCACATCATCCGCCGCAACCATTTCGGTTTCCGCCCGCCGTTGGGCGAGAACGGGGCCGAAACCATCCGCATCGGCGACAGCGCCACGTCCTTCAACCTCTCGCGCACCTTGGTCGAAGAAAATCTCTTCCGCGCTTGCAACGGCGAGATTGAAACCGTCTCGAACAAATCCTGTGAAAACGTCTATCGCTACAACACCTTCGAACGGTGCGAGGGCACGCTCACACTCCGACACGGCAACCGTTGCGAAGTGTATGGAAACTGGTTCTTGGGCCGCGGCGCGCCTCAAAGCGGGGGCGTGCGCATCATCGGCGAGGATCACCTCGTTTTTAACAACTACTTCGACGGGTTGACGGGAACGGGATTGCGCTCGGCCATTTGCTTTGTCAACGGCGTCCCGAACTCGGCACTGAACGAATACTTTCAGGTCCAACGCGCGCGGGTGCTCTTCAACACCATCGTCAATTGCGTGCGACCGATCACCATCGGTCAAACCGTCACCGGCGGCACATTGCCGCCCGCCGATTGCATCGTCGCAAACAACCTCGTGCTCGGCTCAAATTCGCCACTGGTGTCGGTTGTAACCGCGCCAACGAATCTGCTCTGGTCGGGCAACCTCTTCTTCGGCGCCACGGTCGGCGTGTCCGATCCGGGCATCCTGGTAACCAATCCGCTCTTGAGTCTGGCGGCTGATGGACTTTGGCGACCGGCATCCAACAGCCCCGCCCGGGATGCTGCCGTGGGCGATGCCCCGTGGCTGACCGAGGATTTCGACGGGCAAATACGCGGCAACCTCAAGGACGTGGGTTGCGACGAGATTTCGGACGGTCCGGTTTTGCGACGACCGCTCACCGTGGCCGACGTGGGGCCGATGTGGATGCGCTCGGTCGGGCCGATTCGTTCCGTTACCGTCGCCAGCAACACCGTCTGGCTCGCCTGGGAGGCGCTGCCCGGATTTCGGTACCGGGTGTTTTACAGCACGAACTTGAACCACTGGCTGGCCGGCCCGACGGTTTTGGCCGAGAGCGCCACGGCGACCTGGGCTGACGACGGCTCACAGACCGGCGGCCGGCCGCCAATCGGCACACGGTTTTATCGGCTGGCCCTGGAGTTCTGAGAACGGGGATTATGCTTGCGGCTGCCGGTAGTGGATAATAATTATCAGATTGTGAAGCGAGTTTCGGCACTCATCGCGTTGTCCGACCAGGAGTTCGCGGACTTTTTCCCCGGAGAGCTGGCGCGGGAACTGCAATCACTCCTGCCCGACGCGCGGCGGGTGCGCCTGCCGCTGGCCGATCCGGCCGATTGGACACGCCTCTGGCAGGAATCATCCCCCGAGTTGCTGATCAGCGCCTGGCAGACCCCTTCACTGAATTCGTCGTTGAGTCCGGAGCATTTGCACGGGCTGCGTTATGTGTGTCACCTGGCCGGGACGGTGCGACGGCTGATCCCGCGCGAACTGATTGCCAATGGCCTGGTGGTTACCAACTGGGGCGATTCGATTGCGCCGACGGTGGCTGAATGCGCGCTGATGCTGATTCTCATGGCGCTACGTCGGGCGTCGTATTGGGCCGTGGCGATGCATCGGGACGGCAAATGGAAGGACAACGGCACGATGACCGAAAGCCTGATCGGCCGGCGGGTCGGCCTGCACGGTTTTGGCGGGATCGCGCGAAGTTTGGTGCCCATGCTGCGGCCGTTTACCAACCAGATCGCGGCCTACTCCCCGCACGTGCCCGACGCCGTCTTTGCGCAATACGATGTGCGCCGCGTGACCACGTTGCAGGAATTGTTTGCCAACTCAGATGTGGTGGTGGAGCTGGCTGCGGCCACGCCGGCCAACTATCACATCGTCACCGAATCCCTGCTCCGGGCGATGCCCGAAGGCGGCGTGTTCGTGAACGTGGCGCGCGGCTCGGTCGTGGATGAGGCGGCGCTGATCCGCGTCGCGCGCGAGGGGCGGCTGCAAATTGCGCTGGACGTGTTTGAAACGGAGCCGTTGCCGCCGGATTCGCCCCTGCGCGGCCTGCCGAACGTGACGCTGCTGCCGCATCTTGGCGGGCCGACGCGCGACCGGCGGCGCGATAGCGGCGCGCTGGCCCTGCGCAACATCCGCGCCTGGCTTCGCGGCGAACCGTTGGAAGCCGTCGTGACCCTGGAGGTGTATGACCGCGCGACCTGAGGCCGGCGCTCTGGAGTGGGGCTTTTCCACGATTGGTTGGCCTGAAGCCACCCTGCCGGAAGCGCTGGCTCTGGCCCGTGAATTTCAAATTCGCGCGGTCGAACTGCGCTCGCTCGAAGGCACGGTGGACCTGCCGCGACTCTTCGCCGAACGCGGCTGGACGCCCGAGCGCGTCGCCGAACTCAACGCGCGTCACGGCACGCGCTTGGTCGTGGCCGGCGCCTCATTCAAACTCACCAGCCGTTCGGAAGCGGAACGCGCCGAGTTTCTCACCTTTTGCGAGTGGGCCAACGCGCTGGAGATTCCGTTTGTGCGCGCGTTTGGAGGCGGCAAATGGGGTGAGCCGTTCAGCGACGCGGACTACGAAACGGCGGCCAGCAACGTGGAATGGTGGCGCGAGCAACGCCGCGTTCGCGGCTGGCGTATCGAGTTATTGCTCGAAACGCACGACGGCTTCTCCGGGTCGGCGCCATGTCTGGAGTTGAACCGACGCCTCGCCGAACCGGTGTTGTTGCTCTGGGATTCGCATCACACGTGGCGACTGGGCGGCGAGGTGCCCGCCGAAACCTGGGAACGGCTCGGCCCGTGGGTGCGACATGTGCACATCAAGGACAGTGTGGATCGCCCCTCGGCGCGGCATCCCTACACCTACGTGTTGCCCGGTGAGGGTCAGATGCCGCTGGCCGAAACCGTTGCCGTGCTGCGCGAAGCGGGCTTTGCCGGCTGCGTGTCGCTGGAGTGGGAACGGCTCTGGCATCCGTATCTGCCGCCGTTGCGCGAGGCGCTGGTCGCGCTACGCCGGCAGGCGTGGTTTTTGCCGGTGAAAAAAACTGCCGCCGTGTCCGCGTCAATCGTCGGGTTGGGAACGGGTTTGGTCGAGGCCGGAGAAGAAAGCGTGCCCGGCGGCTACGCATGGTGGCGCGCGCAGGCTGAAGCGCTGCTTCAACCGCTGGCCGCTCTGATGCGTCCCGGCAAAGCCGACCTGCCGTTGAGCGGGCCGGCAAGCAATCACGGCGCGCAGGCCGACCGGCTGGAATCTTTCGCGCGCCCGTGCCTGCTGGCGGCGCACTGGCTGGCGAGCGAGCCCGCACCGAGGGAAAAACTCTCGCGCGCCGAAATCGCCGAGTGGTTTCGTCGCGGGCTGGTGCTGGGGACGGACCCGCGCAGCGCCGAGTATTGGGGACCGACGGCGAATCACCATCAGCACACCGTCGAAATGGCGGCGTTGACTCTGGCGTTGCAGATCGCGCGGCAGCAGTTGTGGGAACCGCTGGCCTCATCCGAGCGGCGGCAAATCGCCGAATGGTTCGGCAGCGTGCGCGGGGCGGGGTTGCACCGAAACAACCACATGTTTTTCGCGGTGCTGCCTCTGGCGTTTCTGGAGCAGGAAGGTTTCGGGCGCGAGGCAGACCGGCCGGTGATGCGGTATTTGCTCGATGTGCTCGAGGGCATGGCGCTTGGCGGCGGCTGGTTTCTCGACGGGATGAATGAGACGGTGGGCTACTACGCGGGCTATGCGTGGGGTTATTACGGGTTGTGGTGGGCCAAACTTTACGGGCACACCGACCCGGCGCGCGCGCGGCGCTGGAAGCAATGGGCTGTGCCGTTCCTGAAGGATTACGCGCATTTCTTCGCCGCGAGTGGCGAGAATCCGCCGTTCGGCCGCTCCCTGGCGTATCGGTTCGCCGCGAGCGCGCCGTTTGCGCTGGCAGAGTTTTGCCAGGTTTCGGCCATCCCGCCGGGGCTGGCGCGGCGGCTCTGCACGCGGAATCTGGAATTTTTTCTCCGGCATCCGATTCAACAGGCGCAGGGCGCACTGTCGCTGGGTTGGACGGACGAATTTCCGGCGGCGGCGGAAGCCTACAGTTGTGCCGGGTCGCCGTATTGGGCGGCGAAAGGCTTCGCGCCGTTGCTGTTGCCGCCGTCACACCGGTTCTGGCACGCGAAAGCGCAGGCGTTGCCGGCGGAGGAAAAAGATTTTTCGCGCGCGATCCCGCAGGCGGGCCTGGTCGTGCGCGCTCACGCGGGCGACGTGGAGGTGCTCAACAATGCCAACGGCATTTGCGTCAGCAACGTGAAGTTCGGCACCTGGAAGTGGGGCAAGCTCAGTTACCGCAGCGGCTTTGGATTTGAAATCGCGCCTGCCGAAAACCGGTATCCCCTCGATGCGGCGCTGACGGCGGACTTTGGCGACGGCGCGATCCACGGGCGACAACAGATGCACCCGGTGGCGGTAACGGCAACGCATTGCGCATCGGTTTACGGTCTGGGCGATCGTTTCAGCCAGAATCACGTGAGCGTCGAAACGCGACTGTGGTGGCGCGGCGGCTGGCAACTTCACTGGCACCACATCGTGGCTCATCGCCCGGCCGTGTTGCGGCTGGGCACCTACAGCCTGCCACTGCCCGACGGGCTGACGCGTGTGCTGGAGGTGAACGATCGGTTTGCGCGCGCGGCCAACGCCGAACGTGGCGTGGCCATCCAGCCGCTGCACGGGTTTGCCGCGGTGCGCCCGCATGAATCGCCGCCCGACCGGCGCACGCATCTTTACACATGGCATTCGCTGGTGTTGGTGGCGGAGACCGAACGGCTCAGCGGCGCGCACGATCTGGTCGCGCTGGTGTGGGCGGGTCTGGACGAAAAGGAAAGCGCGCCCTGGCAGGTGGCTTCGAGCAAGCCCGGGCGCCTGGTGCTCCGCCATGAGCATCACGGCTCCTGGGAAATCCGGTGTCCCGGTCTGCCCGCGCTCGCGCCGGATCCAATCCCGAAACTCTCAACAGCCTGCGTGCACATGCTGGAATTCCAAGAGCCAGAGACATGAACGTGCGAAAGGGTTCTGAACGGACAGCGACGGAGAAAGTACACATGCCACGACCATCCTCCTGCCGACTCTCAATCTGGCTGGCCGCCGGTGTGTTGAGCTGCGCCGGTGCGGCCGCCTCTGGCCAGACCGCCAAATCAGCAGCGTCCCAGCCCGATGTCGCTGCCTCGATCTCGGCGTCCGTCCCAAAGCAGCCGCCGCGAACGATGGTTTTGCCCCGGCAACGCGAAGCGTTCCGCGATTACTGCCTGCGCGGCGAAGGGACCAGGGCCTTTGCCAAGATCAAGGCCGACTTCGATCGGGACTTTCTCAAGATGCCGTTCCCTTCGGAACCGCTGACGTACGGCGATCCCGATCCCAAGAAACGCGATTCGAAGAAGGCTGATTTGTGGCGCGAGGCGCAGGATGTGTGCGGGCGGGTGAGCGGCGTGGCGGAAGCGGCGACGTTGATCTGGCTGGTCACGGGCGAGGAAAAGTATTTGCAGAAGGCAAAGGAGTTCCTGCTTGGCGCATGCGGCTGGCATTTCGATCCGGACTGGAAACGCGGGCCGGTCGTTGGCGCGACCGACATCGAATACAACGACGAGGCGCACTTCCGCCTGTGGCGCAAACTGCCGTTGGTTTATGACCAGTTGCGCGAGCGGCTTACGGCCGAAGAGCGAAAGCGGGTGCTGGATCATTTTCGCGTGCGCGGTGAGAAGTCGGTGCGCTGGATCAAGGCCGGGCGCGTGGAGCGTTTGAAGCGCAACTCGCTCGAAGCCACCCCGCCAAGTCATCCCGTGCGGTTCATGGCGATGACCGGCCTGAGCGGCCTGGCGTTGTGGGACGACCTGCCCGAAGCACGCGAGTGGTGGCGGTTCGCCTACGTTTTTTACCGCGATCAGTTTCCGCCCTGGGGCGGGGACGACGGGGGTTGGGCTGAGGGCTGCGCGTATTGGCGCGGCACCATGGAACACGCGGTGTTTCAAGACGCGTTGCTGGCGCTGGGCGACCCGCTCGCCTACGCGACGCCGTTCTGGCGCAACTCGCCCTACTTTTGCGTCTATAACGTGCAGCCCTATCTGCACACGGTCTTCGGCGACACCTCCAACGCGGGCCGGTTCAACCTCGAAGCCAACACGGCGGATTACCTGCGGCACGTCGCGCGCGTGATGCAGGACGGTTATCTGCGCGCGTATGCCGACCTGTGCACGGACAAACGTCCGCCGCCCGAGCAAAAGGGCCTGGAAGGTTTGGGCCGGATGTATCCAACAGCGTGCGAGTTTCTGGTGCGGAATTTTGTCGCATCGGGCCGTCCGTTACCGCCGCCCCGACCGCTGCGCGAGTTGCCGCAACAGCGCTTTTTCCGTGACGTGGGCTGGGTCTCCCTTCACAGCGCACTCGGCGAGCCGGACAACGACATTCACGTGACGTTTAAGTCCTCGCAATACGGTTCGTTCAGCCACAGCCACGCCGATCAAAATGCCTTTATCTTGAACGCGTTCGGCGAGAGCCTGGCAATCAACTCCGCCTACCGCGAATTCCACCGTTCCCCGCATCACCAGCAATGGACCTGGCACACGAAGTCCAAGAACGCTCTGCTGATTGATGGGCTCGGCCAGGCGGTGCAGGACAAAAACGCCACCGGCAAAATCACCCGCTTTGACGTCCTGGGCCGCGCGGTGTGGACGACCGGTGACGCGACGGTCGCCTATCAAACCGGCCAGAAGGAAAAGGATCGCGTGCGCCGGGTGACGCGCGACCTGGTCTTCGTGGATTCCCGTTACGTGGTGCTGCGCGACCGGGTTGAACTCAAGACTCCCGGGCGGCTTTCCTGGCTCTTACATGCCGAAAAGCACCTGAGCTGGGACGCGGAACGACACCGCGCCTTCATTCGCGGCCCGCAGGGCAAGGCGACGCTCCTCGCCCAACTGGTGGCGCCGGACGTGCGCTGGCGCGGTTCGGTCACCGACCAGTTTCCCGTGCCGGTGGACCCGCGCTACGCCAGGGGCGAAGCCGGCGGCGATTACATCACCGGCGAGTGGTCCAACCACATGCATTTGACCGTGGAAAGCGTTGAGCCAGCCAACGCCTTCACGGTGTATGCGGTGCTCTGGCCCGACCGTCGCCGCGTCGAAGACCTTGAGGTGACGCTCGCCGGGCCGGACACGCTGGAAATCCGAAGGCCCGACGGCAAAACCGACCGCGTTCGGGTGACCGACACCCATTGCGAGGTCGGTTCGGCGAGCGGGCGTTGAGGGGAAAATCCGGCCTGTGGCTGCACGGAGTCGCCCGCGGCCCGGCTGTTGAATTAAAAGCAAAAAAAGAGCTTGCCAACGTCAGCAGCTCGAAATAATAACTATTAAGAGATTGGGGTCATGAACGCGATTCGCCTTACCTTCGCTTTCGTGTTGGGCTGGGTTGCCGCCGCCAGCGCCCAGACGCTTTCCAACTACCAGGCCGTCATCAACAGCCAGGGGCCATCCGCGTGGTTCAAGCTCGACGGAACGCTCGCCGACGCGGTGAGTCCCGGGATCACCTTGAGCTACTACGTGGATGGCCAGGGCAGCTTTCAATCAGACGTGTTTGGCAATCCGACCAATTCCTATGCGTTTACCCTGCAGTCGGATTACCTGCTTTACGACGCGAACATCTACGGCACCAACCTGCTGGCGGGCGGTGGCAGCACGAACACCACCTCCACGGCGGAAGGCTCAATCACGTTTTTGTTTCGCTCGCTCGACGCGGGGCTGAACACCGGGCAGCGATTCCTGTTCAGCGCGGGCAACAACACGTTAAACGGCAACGCGCTGGGTCTATTCCTCGAAAACACCAACGTGGCCAATGGTGATCCGAACTCGCTGAAGTTGCGATTCGGCAATACCACCACGACGATCCTGCCGGCCGAAAACCTCGTGCCCAACACGTGGTATTACTTCGCGTTGACCTACAAGGAGGATCGCGTGCCGAACAAGGCGCGCTGGTATCTGGGACGCGTGGGCGGGACGCTCACCAGCGGTGAGACCACCAATTCCGCCGACGCCGTGGCCGGGGAGGGCGGCAGCCTGGCGATCGGCAACCACTTGGGATTGACGGCGGGTTTTCGGAATCCGGGGAGCGGTCGGATTGACGAGTTTGCGATCTGGCGACGGGAGTTGAGTGCGGCGGAGGTACAGGCCCAGTTCAACAGTTTGCCCGCGTTGCCGGTGCCTCCCCCGGCCGCCAATTACCAGAACGTCATCCTCAGCCAGTCGCCGAAATTTTATTTCAAACTCGACCAGTCGCTGACCAACACCATCGGGGGCACGCCGGTGCTCAACGTCAACGGCACGGCGGGCGGTTTTGGCTACGATTACTTTGATCGGCGCTCCAATGCTTATTACTTCAGCGCCGCCTCCGACGCGCTGTTCGTGAACACCAACCTGCTCAACGGCGGCGGCGTCGCAGACGGCACGCTCGGCACCGGCCAGGGCACCATTTCATGCCTGATTCGAATGCTCAGCGGCACCAACAACACCGGCCAGCGGTTTGTGTTCTCGGCCGGCGGCTCAACCGTCTCGCCCAACACGAACGGATTCGGCCTGTTCATTGAGAACTGGACCTCCGGATCGCCCAGCGATTTCGGCTCGCTCAAGCTGCGTTTCGGCAATGCGTCGCGCCCGATCCTCTGGCCCACGAACATTGCGCTCAGCTCGTGGTATTACTTCGCCATGGTCTATGATGAATCGCTCACCAACGGCCAGGTCGTCTGGTATTTGGGTCGGCCGGGTCAGTCGCTGCTTTCGGGCACAAACGACCACGCGCCGGGCAGCCGCGCCGGCCAGGGCAACATCTTCATCATCGGCAATCACACCAACTTCAACGCGCGCTGGGGCAGTCCGGGCACGGGGCACGTGGACGAGTTTGCCATCTGGCATCGCAAGCTCGACCCGTCCGAAATCCTCGCGCAGTTCAACGCGCTGACGGTGCAGCCGCCGCAACTGGGCATCATGCTCGCGCCGCCGAACGTCGTGCTTTCGTGGCCCGCAACGGCGACCGGCTTTACGCTGGAGAGCACCACCAGCTTGAGCGCGCCCTCGTGGAGCCCGGCTGGAACGCCCGCGCAGATTGGCGATCGGTTCTATGTCACCAACGTCTTGAGCGGCAGCACCAGGTTTTATCGCCTGAAAAAATCGCTAAACTGACCGTTTTTCCAAACCCTCGAAACTGGTACCGAAACCATGAAAAAGCACATTCTCGGCCTGGTTCTACTGGCGGGCGGAAGTCTCGCGCCGCTGTGCTCCGCACAAATTCTGTTCTCTGAAAACTTCGACGCGCAAACCACCGGCGCCACAGTCACCGGCTTCACCGTCGTCTCACCGAGCACGGCCACACCGTTGCCAACCGGACGCGGCGTGATCGTGGTGGACGAGGGGCCCCCGAACAAGGCGGCGCGGTTCTATGACTACGACACCAACGGCAACGCGCGCGTGGAGCAGGATTTCGGGCCGCTCAACCATGCGCGCCTCTCGCTCACATTCCGGCGCAATGCCGACCTCAGCGTGGACCCCGGCACCGAATCCACCCGCGCGTTCTACGTGACGCTCGGCTATCAGGGCTTGGGTCAGGGCACACAGGCCAATCGCATCTTGGAATTCCGGCTGTTCCAAAACGGCCAGTTCCGAACGTTGCGCGGTATTCAGGATTCCGGAGGCAACCTGACCAGTACCAGCGTGACGCCGGCGGTCAACTATGAGCCTTCCGGCCCGACCTTCAACACGCACACGCTCGACATCTTCCTGTATTCCGGTCTGCCGGGCGGCCCGACGCTCAGCTACGTGGGCCCGGACCTGGTGAGCCGCGTGCTCGACCCGAATTCATTTGCGGTGTTCCTGGATGGCAACTTCATCACACCGCCCAGCAGCCCCACCGCCAACGGCAATTTCGGCGTCTTTCAAAGCACCTTCTACAACGCCACCAACAACATCGGCCGTTTCGGTCTGGTCACCGGCGGCGCAACCGCACTGACCGGATTTGACTTCATCGTGGACAACATCGTTCTGTCACCGATTCCTGAGCCATCAAGCCTGGCACTGCTGGCGTTGGGTGGACTCGCCTTGCTGCTCCGCCGGCAGCGGGCGTTCTGATTTGGGTTGAAGGGGAAACATCAGGGTAACCAAGGGTAAACATGGCAGGCGGGGCTGTTCCAAATGGAGCAGCCCCGATTATTTTACCGACGTGAGGCGTGCACTCAAATCGAGCCGGGGACGGAGCGCCTGGCGCTGGGTTGTCCGGCTTCTACCCCTGCTGCTGCCCGCCATGGTCGGCACCGCTCAAACGCTCGCCGATTACCAGGCCCTGCTCCTCGGCCAGTCGCCTCGCTTCTACTTCAAACTCGACGGCGCGCTGGCGGACGCCACGGGCAACGCGGCCGACTTCACGGTCGCGGGCAGCGGCGGCGGATTCACCAACGACTACTTCGGCAACGACGGCGCCTGCCGCTTTTTCGCCAACAACAACGACGCGCTGGTGCACCCCGCCGACCTGATCCCCGGCGGCGGGCCGTCCGGCGGCGATGCCAATGCAACCAACCGGGGCACGCTCACCCTGTTGTTTCGCACGCTCGACGCACCGACCAACACCGGCCAACGCTTCGTCTTTTCCCAGGGCAACACCACCGCCAACGCCAACGCGCTGGGCCTTTTCTTCGAAAACAACACCAGCAGCGATCCCAACGCCCTGAAGCTGCGCGTCGGCAATCTCACCACCACACTCCTGCCGGCGACCAACCTCGCTCCGGCTGCATGGTATTACTTTGCCGTCACGTGGGACGAGGCCCGCAACACCGGCGAAGTGCGCTGGTTTCTGGGCCGGCCCGGCGGCGTGCTGAGCACCGGCGTCGTGGACCTCGCCAACGCGGCCGTGGTGGGCGACAACGGCCCCTTTTATGTGGGCAACCGCAGTTCGCTCGACGGCGGCTTTCGCCTGCCGGGTCAGGGCCGCGTGGACGAACTGGCCGTTTGGAATCGCGAATTGATCGCCGCCGAAATCCAGGCTCAGTTCAACCTGCTCAGCGCCCCGCGTCTGCATCCGCTCTGGCTCGCTTACATGTCCGTGCCCGACACCTGCACGAACCTGCCCAACTGCAGCTTTGCCGGCTACCAGTGCGGCGAGAAGCCCATCCCCGCGCCGCCCACCAACGTCATCAACGTCAAAGACCCGCCGTTCAACGCCGTGGGCGACGGCGTGGCCGACGACACCGCCGCAATCCGCGCCGCGCTCGCCGCCGTCGGGCCGGGCGGCGCAACGGTCTATTTCCCCGACGGCATTTACAACTGTTCCGGTGTGTTGTTTGTGCACAAAGACCGCACGGTGTTGCGCGGCCAAAGTCGCAGCAACACCGTGCTGCGGTTCACCCGCTCGCTCACGACCGGTTACGCGCACAACACCAGCGGCGATTCGGTGCGCTGGTCCTGGACCGGCGGCATGATCATGTTCTGCCCGCAGTCCAAGAACACCTATCTGCCCTCGACCAACGACATCGGCGCGACCTGGAACGACAGTTGGACGGTCGGCGCCCAACTGACCACGATCACCGGCTCACACCCCCGCGGCAGCCGCACGATCACCGTCGCCAACGCCGCAAACCTCGCCCCCGGCCAGCTTGTTTTCATTCGCATTGACAACGCCTCCGACCTGAGCGTGCTCAAGCATTACTGTGGCGACGAAACCTGGGCACAGAACTACGACTGGTCGCCGTCCAACTCCGCCGACGTGCTCCCGTCCAACCGCACCGTGCTCGACTGGCCGGTGGAAATCGCCGCCATCAGCAACAACGTCGTCACCCTCCGCCAGCCCCTGCGCATGGACCTGCGCGCCGCCTGGAATCCCCGCATCCGCGCCGCGGGCGCGGTCATCCGCGAATGCGGCCTTGAAAATCTCACCATCCGCCTGGCGCGCGATTACGAATACATCTACGCCCTGCACCACAACAAAGAGCCGGGCTGGAACGGCCCGTGGTTCAACAACGCCATCCACTGCTACGTGCGCAGCGTCACGGTCGTGGACGCCGACAACGGTTTCCTCACCAGCGCCGCCAAAAACATCACCTTCACCGACATCAAACTCGATTACTCCGCGCCCAACCGCCGCGCCCATCATCACGGCACCGTCGCCCGCGCCAGCACGCACGATTGCCTCTGGGAAAACTTCCACATCGCTTCCGAACCCCGCCACGGCATCGAGGTCGAGAGCTTCTCCGCCGGCAACGTCTGGTCGAAGGGCATCCTGGATTTCGGCACCTTTGACAGCCACAAGGCGCTGCCCTACGAGTGCCTGCGCACCGAAATCACCGTCAACAACACCGGCACGGCGGGCGGATCGAGCGACGCCGGCCCGCGCATGGGCGCGCGTTTTGCGCACTGGAACGTGCTGGTCACCACCAATCGCAACCACATGATCGGGGAAGCCGACCTCATGCCGCGCGGCGCGGTGGTGGGCGTGCGCGGCTGCACGATCAACGACCCGGTGCATCCAACCTATGGCGACTCCCGGTGCGTTGTGGACCTGAGCGGGCTGAGCGGCGAAGCCCCGCGCCCCGCCAACCTTTATGAAGCCCAGCGCGCCCTGCGCCTCGGCCCCCGCCGCTGATCGAACGCCTCCAAATCTCGGGCAACACCGTCAAGCTCTCGGTCGCGGCCAGCGACGCCTTCCTTTACCGCGTGGAAACGGCGACCAACCTCGTGCCACCGATCCACTGGACGGTTGTCGCGAGCAACCTCCTGGCGAACGACGGGCAGATCGAGTTCACCGACACCCACGCGGCCGGTTCGGCCCAAAAATTTTACCGCATCGCGCGCTAAAACGACCGCCACCGCGCGCGGTTGCCACCCATGCGCCTTCCGCAGCCGTTCCGCTGGCCGCGCAGACCAAATCACCCTCTCGCTGGCCCTCGCCTTGACGCCGCGTTGACCGAACGGCAAGTTCGCGCCCCATGAACGGGATCGAAACGCCCGCCGCCCGATGCCGCATCCGCCGCGCCCGGGCCGGCCTGGTGGTGGTGGACATTCAGGAACGCTTCGCGCCCGTGATTCACGACTGGCCGCGGCTCATCCAAAACACGCTCCGACTCATCCGTGGCGTGCGCATCCTCAAGCTGCCCATCCTCTGCACCGAACAACATCCCAAAGGCCTGGGCGGCACGGTGCCCGAAATCGCCGCCGAACTTTCCGACCCCTCAACCCTGCACAAAAACGAGTTTGATTGCTGCGCCGCGACGGGATTCCTGGAGGCGCTGCGCGCGCGGGGCATCGAAGATGTGATCCTCTGCGGCATCGAAGCCCATGTGTGCGTCTGCCAGACGGCGCTGGGCCTGCTCGAAGCCGGGTTGCGTCCGTTTGTGGTCGCCGACGCAGTCTCCTCGCGCACGCCGGAGAATGTCCGTTACGGTCTGGAGCGGGCTCGGGACGCCGGCGCGGTGGTGGTCTCCACCGAAATGATCCTGTTTGAACTGCTTCAACGCGCCGGCAGCGACGAGTTCAAACAAATCCTTGCACTGGTGAAATAGCCCCGGGCGCGCCGGGCGCGTCAATCCCCGCTGCCTTCCTGTGAGCGACGCCGCCCGCCCGACCGTTGCAACTGCTCCAACAGGCGGTTCAGTTGCTGGATTTCCTGTTCGTCCGCGGTCTTTTGCCGCTCGGCCAGTTCCACCAGTTCCAACACCTCCTCCATCTGATCGAGCACTTTGCGCAGCGACTCAATGATGGCGGTCACCTGCTCGACCGCCCGGCTGATCGCTGCCATGTCCGTCTCGATTTCCCCCGGCCGGGCCGACGCTGTGGATGCTCCCGCGACCTCGGCCGCGCCCGCGGCCTGAGCGGAAGACGCCGCAGCCGAAACTGCGCCGCCGGCCGCGGCTTGCCCCGCGCGCCGATGACGCCGTCCACCGCGACGGCCCCGACGCCGCCGCGGCTTGTCCTGGGTTGGAGGCGTGTGTCCCGTTTCGGACATGGCGGCGCCACGATGCCCATGAAGCCCCGCGATTGAAAAGCGAAATTCAATCGGCCAACACGGCGCGCACGGCGGCGGCCAGTTGCTCGGCGTGGTAGGGCTTGGCCAAAAAACGGTTCGGCTTGTCCCGTTCGCCCTGGTAAACCGAGGCATCCACCGTCCCGCTGACCAGGATCACCTTCTGATCGGGTTGCAACCGACGGCACTCGCGCACCAGGTCCAAACCCGTCATCGAGTGCATCGAGTAATCCGTCACCACCAACACCGGCGGTGGCTGGCTTCTGCGAAATGCCTCAATCGCTGCGGCCGGGTCGCGAAACGTTCGCACCTGGAATCCCATCGGTTCGAGCACCAGCGCGATCAACTCCAGCAGCATCGGCTCATCATCCACGGCAAAAACCACCGAGCGAGTCTTCTCGCGCGGAACGGCGGATCGGTTGGCGGGTTGCGACATAACTCTGATATGCGTTTCCTAGCACCCGACGGGCATTTCGGCAAGCGACCATTCAAGCCGGCGATTACCGGGCCAATTCATGCCGATCAGNCGCCACGCACAAAATTGTCCGCCATGAGCCAAACACCGTTGCTTCGTTGTTCATTGTCGAACAACCGCCCGCCGCTCCGGCTTCGCGCACCACAACCGGCCCGATCCTGTCCCACTCCGACTCACGCGCGAATCCGTCGCTCGAAATTCCGCTCCCGCCGCCCGGCGTCCGGGCCGTCGTTTACTTTCACATCCGGTGCTGTTAAAACCACGTCCGTGCTCGACGACGCGGCCATCTGGAAAGCTTTCACCGACGCCCGCCGCCTGACGCTCATCGCCGGACCGTGTGTGATCGAAAACGAGCGATTGTGCTTGCAGGTGGCGCGGGCGCTCGCGCGGGCCTGCGCCCGACTGGGCATTCATTACGTGTTCAAGGCCAGCTACGACAAAGCCAACCGCACCGCCGCGCACTCGTTTCGCGGGCCGGGCCTCGAAGCCGGACTGGAAGTCCTCGCGCGTGTCCGCGCGCGCTGCCGCGTGCCCGTCCTCACGGACATCCATTCCGAAGCCCAGGCCGCCGCCGCGGCGCAGGTCTCCGACGTGCTGCAAATCCCGGCCTTCCTCTGTCGCCAAACTGATTTGATCGCCGCCGCCGCGCGCACCGGGCGCATTCTCAACCTCAAAAAAGGCCAGTTCCTGTCGCCGGCCGAGATGTGCCAGGCGGTCGAAAAAGCCCGCGCTCTGGGCGCAAAGCGCATCCTCGTCACCGAACGCGGCACGACCTTTGGCTATCAGAACCTTGTCGCCGACATGCGCGCCATCGCCATCCTCAAGCGCACGGGCTGTCCGGTGATTTTCGACGCCACACACTCCGTGCAGTTGCCCGGCGGCGGCGGCGACCGCTCCGCCGGCCAGCGTGAGTTTGCCCCGGTGCTCGCTCGCGCCGCCCTGGCCGCGGGCGCCGACGGCCTCTTCATCGAAACTCATCCCGAACCCGACCGCGCGCTCAGCGATGGCCCGAACATGATCCCGCTGCGCCAGATGCCGCGCTTGTTGCGCGGGTTCTTGCGCATCTTCACCGCCGCGCGCGCCACCACCAACTAGCCGTGGGAAAAACCCTCCGACACTCCAACACCCGGCTCGGCAACGCGCCAGCCGCCGCGCCAACCCGCGAGCCGATTGCCGGTCGGCGCGCCGGCGCGCTGTGGGACTGCGGCACGTTGAAGTCGGCTGCGTTGCTCGTCGCACTGTTGCTCCCGGGGTTCACCCACCGCGCGGCCGCCCAGCCAGGCCCGACCATCGGAACCGTCGGCGAATTCGCCGCCACCGGCGAAAATTACGACCCACCCCACGAACGGCAGCCGCGCTGGCGCCTGAGCGGACGCGAGGCCGAGCTGCTCGAGGGCGGACGCTACCGTCTCAAGCAGGTGCAACTGGAATTCTTCCGGCCCACCGGCGAACGCGAGGCGCTGGTCGCCGCGCCCGAATGTATCCATGATGCCGGCGGAGGCCGCGCCCACTCCTCCGGTCCCCTCAAAATCGAATCCGGCGACGGTCGCGCCGCAATCCAGGGCGAAGGGTTCGTGTGGGAACAATCCGCCGCCACACTGATCATTTCCAACGCCGTCCGCGCCACACTCCAACGCGCGCTCACCAACCCGCCTCCGCCACCGCTGATCGTCACCGCCCGCTGGTTTTCCCTGGAAATCACCAACCGCCGGGCGGTCTTTCACGAGCAGGTGCGAGGCGAGGACGCCGAGTTCGAATTCACCTGTGGCCGCGCGACGGTGCACTCCGCCGACACCAACGCGATGTTCGATTTGCTCCAGGCGGAGGAGGGCCTCGCCGTGTTGGAAAAATCCACTGGCCGACGCATCACCGCCGAACAAGCCCTTTACACGCGCGCCACCGAACGCGCCGAACTCGTTGGCCAGGTCACCTGGTCGCAGCCCGGTCAGTCCGGCCGCGCCGACCGGCTCAGGCTCGATCGCAAGGACGGCAGCATCCGCGCCCACGGTCACGTCACCCTTCGCCTCCCGCCCGACACCTTCGGCCCGGGTGTTCTCTTCGGCCCGGCGTCAAACGCCGCTCCCATGGAATTGCGCGCTGACTCGGTCTTTTCCCACACCAACTTCGTGATTGCCGAGGGCGCCGTGACCCTCGCCAACGGCACGCAGCAACTCAACTGTGACGCGCTGACCGCCCGACTCGACGCCGCGCGCCAAAACGTCGAATCCGCCCTCGCCACCGGCAACGTCCGCGTGCAACACACCAGCGGCACGCTCCGGGCCGAACGCGCCGAATACTCCCGCGCCGACGCGCAAATCCTTTTCACCGGCAACCCGGAATGGTCCGACGCCCGCGCCCGAGGCCGCGCCAACCGCCTGACCCTGCACACGACAACCGGCCAACTGCTCGCCCGCGAAACCGTCACCGTCACACTCCCGTTGAGCGGCCCATCCGGTTCGTTGATCGGCTTGTTGCCCGGAGCCGCCCCCACCAACCCCGAGCCGCGCCGGGTGCAAGTGTCAGCCCAAACCCTCGCCACCGACGCGCAACGAGCCGTCTTCAGTGGTGGCGTGCGCGCCCACCAGTTGCCCCTGACCGGCAGCGAACCACGGTTGCAATGCGACACGTTGGAACTGCGTTTTGCGGCCGGCGACGCCTCCTCAACCGCCACCGACGGCGCGAAAATCGAGACCCTCCACGCCAGCGGTCAGGTCGTCTGCGAACAGGGCCAGCCTGGCGTGACCAACGGTCCCGCCGCGCATCGCCGTCTTTGCGCCCAAACGCTCATCGCCCGGGCCGACCCCGCCACCGGCGCCATCACCAGTCTGCTGACCGAGGGCAACGTGACCCTCGAACAACCCGGCAGCCGCGCCACTGGCGGACGCGCCGCTTTTCAGGCCGGAACGGGTCTGCTGGAATTGACTCAAAGCCCGGAGTTGGAAACCGCCGAGGTGCGCATCAGCGGCGCGCGCGCGCTGCTCTGGGATACGACCCACGACCGCTACGCCATGCACGGTCCGTTCAAGGTCCGACTTCGCGCCGAGACCGCGCGTCAAATGCTCGAAAACCTTCAACGCCCCTGACGTGAGCGCGTCCTCTCCCCAACCTCAACCGCCCCGCACGGCGGAAAGCCCCGCCAACCCTCCAACCCCGGGCGAGCAGGCTTTGCTCCGCACCGAAGGCCTCGTCAAATCCTACCACCGTCGTTGCGTCGTCAACCGCGTCTCGCTCTTTGTGCGCCCGGGCGAGATCGTCGGCCTGCTCGGCCCCAACGGCGCAGGCAAAACCACCACCTTCAACCTCGTCGTCGGCATCGTGAAACCCGACGCCGGGCGGGTTGAACTCGATGGCCGCGACATCACCCGCCTGCCCATGCACCGGCGCGCGCGCCTGGGCATCGGTTACCTCACCCAGGAACCGTCCGTCTTCCGCAAACTCACCGTCGAACAAAACATTCTGGCGATCCTGGAAACCTGCCGCCTCTCGCGCGCCGAGCGCCAGGTCCGCCTCCGATACCTGCTCGAGGAACTGGACCTGACGCCGCTGGCCAAACACATGGCCTACACCCTGAGCGGCGGCGAAAAACGCCGGCTCGAAATCACCCGCGCCCTGGTGCTCAGCCCCCGCCTGCTCCTGCTCGACGAACCCTTCAGCGGGATTGACCCCATCGCCGTCTATGAGGTGCAGAAAATCATCCGCCGCCTCAAAGAACGCGGGCTGGGCATCCTGGTCACCGACCACAACGTGCGAGAAACCCTCAAGCTCGTGGACCGCGCCTACCTCATCCACAAAGGTCAGGTCGTCTATGAAGGCGGCGGCACCGAAATGCTCAACGACCCCAAAGCCCGCGAAATTTACCTCGGCCCGGACTTCAACATCTGAACGCGCTTGTTCATCCGCCCGCACTCGCCACGCCTTCGAGCATGTCAACCTCCGCCAAAGCCCGTCGCACCCAACCGGTGAAAATCCGCTTCATGCGTGAGGCCATTCGCATCTCCCGCCAAATGATGCGTCGCAACCACGGCGGCCCCTTCGGCGCGGTCATCGTTCGGCACGGACGCATCATCGCCCGGGGCTGGAATCAGGTCACCTCCACCAACGACCCCACCGCGCACGCCGAGATCGTCGCGATTCGCCGCGCCTGCGCCCGCCTGCGCCGCTTTCACCTCAACGACTGCGAGATTTACACCAGTTGCGAGCCCTGTCCGATGTGCCTGGCCGCGATTTACTGGGCGCGCCTCAAAAAGGTCTATTTCGCCAACACCCGCGCCGACGCCGCCCGCATTGGCTTCGACGACGAGTTGATCTACCGCGAGATGGCGTTGCCGCTGCGGCGTCGGCGACTGCCGATGGAACAGATGTTGCCCGACGAAGCCGCGCGCGTCTTCGCCGAGTGGCTCGCCAAGCCCGACAAAACGCCCTACTGACCGCGCCGCGCCCCGCCGCCCGGTCGAAACTTCCGCGCCGAAACTTGCCGTGCCGCGCCCGAAACCTATACTCGCGCGGACGCATTTATGAGCGCACTACCCATTCGCGTGGCGGTCACCGGCGCAGCCGGCCAGATCGGTTACTCGCTGCTGTTTCGGATCGCGGCCGGCGAACTCTTCGGCCCCAATCAGCCCGTCATCCTCCACCTCATCGAGGTGGACGTGCCCGAAATCCTCCAAAAACTCGACGGCACCATCATGGAGCTCGAAGACTGCGCCTTCCCGCTGCTCAAGGGCGTCGTCGCCACCGCCGACCTGAACGTGGGTTTCAAAGACGTCAACTGGTGTCTGCTGGTCGGCGCCGCCCCGCGCAAGGCCGGCATGGAACGCAAGGACCTCCTGGGCGCAAACGGCAAAATCTTCGTCGGCCAGGGCAAAGCCATCGAGAAACACGCCGCCGCCGACGTGCGCGTGCTGGTCGTGGGCAACCCCTGCAACACCAACGCGCTGATCTGCATGAACAACGCCCCCGCCGTGCCCCGCGACCGGTTCTTCGCCATGACCCGACTGGACGAAAACCGCGCCAAAGCCCAGTTGGCCAAGAAGGCCAGCGTGGACGTTTCGGCCGTGACCAACCTCGCCGTCTGGGGCAACCACAGCCCCACCATGTTCCCGGATTTCTACAACGCGCGCATCGGCAAGCGGCCGGTGCCGGAGGTCATTCGCCACGTCGAATGGCTGGAGAAGGATTTTCTGACCACGGTGCAGCAGCGCGGCGCGGCCGTCATCAAGGCCCGCGGCGCCTCCAGTGCCGCCAGCGCCGCCAACGCCGCCCTCGACACCGTGCGCTCGCTCATCACCCCCACGCCATCCGACGACTGGCACAGCGTGGCCGTGTGCTCCGACGGCAGTTACGGGTGCGAGCCGGGACTCATCTCGTCCTTCCCGGTGCGCAGCGACGGCAAACGGTGGGAAATTGTCCAGGGCCTCCCGCTCAACGAATTCGCGCGGAACAAAATCGCCCTCTCGATCAACGAACTCAAAGAAGAACGCGCGATGGTCAGCGACCTGTTGCCCAAATGAGCCGGGTCGCCGACGCCGCGCGGTCAAAAACGGTTAAATAAATTGCAATTGCAGCGTGGTTGCGGCGCGGCGCCGTTCCCACGCTTCAGCCGACACATGAGCAACTCCATGAAACGCGGAAAAATGGGCATCCTGGTCGGAGGCGGCCCGGCGCCCGGCATCAACGGCGTCATCGCCGCCGCGACCATCGAAGGCATCAACCAGGGCTTCGAAGTCATCGGCTTTCGTGACGGCTTCAAATGGCTCGCCCAGGGCGACCTGGAACACTACACCAAACTCACCATTGACGACGTCAAGGGCATTCACCTGCGCGGCGGCTCCATCCTCGGGACCGCCCGCACCAACCCCGCCAAGTCCGAAACGAGCATGCACAACGTGCTCGACGTGCTCAAAAAACTCGGCGTCACCGCCCTGGTGACCATCGGCGGCGACGACACCGCCTTCTCCGCCAGCCACGTCTATCGTCGCGCCAACGGCAGCATCCGCGTCGCCCACGTGCCCAAGACCATTGACAACGACCTGCCGCTGCCCGGCGCCACGCCCACCTTCGGCTTCGAGACCGCGCGCCACAACGGCGTTTACATCCTGCGCAACCTCGCCGAAGACGCCCGCACCACCTCCCGCTGGTATATCATCGTGAGCATGGGCCGCGCAGCGGGACACCTGGCGCTGGGCATCGGCAAGGCCGCCGCCGCCACGCTGGTCATCATCCCCGAAGAATTCCGCGACCGGCCCGTCACCGCCGACCTGGTCGCCGACATCATCATCGGCTCCATCATCAAGCGGCGCGCCGAAGGCACGCTCTACGGTGTGGCCGTGCTCGCCGAGGGCCTCATCGAAAGCATGGGCGAACAGGGCCTCATCAAGGCCGTGCCCGGCGGCCAGCTCGAACGCTACGGCCGCGTCGTGCGCGACGACCACGGCCACCTGCGCCTGGGCGAAATCGAGTTCGGCCGCCTCATGAAAGACCTCGTCACTGCGCGACTCGAACAACTCGGCATCAAAATGACCCTCATTGACAAAGACCTCGGCTACGAGTTGCGCTGCGCCGACCCGATTCCCTTCGACGCCGAATACACGCGCGACCTGGGCTACGGCGCGGTGAAATTCCTGCTCTCGGCCGACGCGCAAAAATTCGGCGCCGTCATCAGCTTCGTGGACGGGCGCATGGTGCCGTTGCCCTTCGAGAAAATGCTCAATCCGCAGACGGGTCGTTTCCAGGTGCGCAAGGTCAACGTGGACGGCGAATCCTACGAATGCGCCTGCCACTACATGATCCGGCTCGAAAAATCGGATTTCGAGGACCCGGCCCAACTGTCCAAGCTCGCTGCCACCGTCTCGATGACCAGCGAGCAATTCCGCCAGCGCTTCGGCTACCTCGTCGGCGCGGCCTGACCACCTCGCGCGTGGGTCTGAACCGCGTTGAGCGGGCGCTGGAACCTCCGGACGCGGCGCCCCAACGCCAAAGCGCACTCGAAACGGCATTTGCCGTGCGTTGGCATTGCCGGACCGAGGCTGGAAAGCAGATTCTACCCGGATTCCTTGGGCGCAAATGGCTTTCAATCACTGGGTGAACCGCCGTTTTTGTGCCAAGGCCTACCATCGGTGTCTTTCCACCTTGACGCATGGCGCAACTGGTGTTCCGAACATAACCGCACGCTGCGACCTCGCTTCGTTTCTCGATGTTCGCTGCCGTGCAGTGCGCTGACCCACACCCGCTCCCTCTCGGTCGAGGCAGCAAGGGTCTTCATTTGGCAAGGGAAAAATCGCTTTCCCGAAGCAGGTGGTTCATCAGCACCACCAGTTTGCGCATCACCGCCGCCAACGCCACCTTGGCCGGTTTGCCCCGACCCCGCAGCCGCTGATAAACCCCCTTCAACTGCGGATGCCCCCGCGCCGCCACCAGCGCCGCCATATACAAATGCCGTCGCACCGCCGCACGACCGCCCCCAATGGTGCGGCGGCCTCGCCACTGGCCCGAGTCGCGGGGGTGCGGGCGGGGGGATGGGGTTTGAGCAGGAGCCGGAGTTGGCGGATGCCGGTGGGGTTGTTGGGCAACAGCCGGAAGCGCCCGGCCCAGTGGAGTTGGAGGTTATGCTTGGCAAAGTCCAAGCCGACATAGATAATGGTCTGGTGTTCGAGCTCATTCTTGTCAATGCGAGCCGGCCTTGGAGGGCCGCTCGATTAAGGGTTCGAGTTACGGACACAAGCGGGGACGGTTCTGGCCCCGACGCGCGCGGTGTGGAACCGCGCGCCGGAGGGTAACGAACGCGTTTCCGCGACCGCCCTGCCGTCTGCAGGCGGCAGGGCGGAAACATCTTCTTGGCCTGCCGGAGGCAGACAACCAAAGTCAGAAAGGAAGATACAAGAGGCGGGGGTGAGGGTGAGGCCCCGCAAGGGTATGCGCGCTGGGATTGTCCCGAAACGTTCTCCCTCACCCCGGTCCTCTCCCGCTCGGAGAGGGAGTAACCCTTGCCGCTCATCGGCCCATCGAGCGACCTCCGAGCGGGCGAGCGTGTTCCGCGCCATTCCCTCTCGCTTGAAGCCGGCAGCGACGGATGAGGGTGATGCGGCTGGCGTGTTTGTGCCTTGTTGAACACAGCTTTTGGGTTTTGAAGCGCACGTCCACCGGAGCCATGAGCAAAAACGAGACGCACCTCGGAGCGGGCACATGCATTGAAGTGAGCGAAAACGCGCTCGCCGCGTGGCTGAAACGTCCCGTGCTCGGCGTCGAACGCATCGGAGGCGGGCGCAACAGCCGCATTTTCAAGCTCACGCTCGGCGACGCCCCGCCGTTGGCGCTCAAAGCCTACTTTCGGCATCCGGGCGACCAGCGCGATCGGCTCGGCACCGAGTTCGGCGCTTTCACGTTCCTGTGGGAGCGCGGCTTTCGCAACGTGCCGCAGCCGGTCGCCGCTGACGCGACACGCGGCTGGGCGGCGTATCAGTTCATCGAGGGCGAGCGGATTCCGCCGGGTGGGGCAGGGGAGGGCGAACTGGCGGCGGCGTTGGAGCTGGTGACGCAACTGCGCGAGTTGAGTCGCGACCCGGCCAGTCGCCGTCTGGGGACGGCGTCGGAGGCGTTTTTCAGCGTGGCCGAAATTCTCGACAACATTCGCAGCCGTTTGGAGCGGCTGCGCGCGGTCGAGCCGGTGGACGAACCGTCGGTGGCGTTGCGCGAGTTTCTCCAGGTCGAGTTCTCGCCCGCGCTCGATGCCGTTTCGCGCTGGAGTGGGGAGCGACTCGCCGCAGCGGGGCAGGCGCTGCCCCAACCGCTTGGCGAATCGCAGCGGACGCTCAGCCCGTCGGATTTCGGCTTTCACAACGCGCTGCGGCGGCCCGGCGGGCAGGTGATCTTTCTCGACTTCGAGTATTTCGGTTGGGATGATCCGGCGAAAATGATCTCGGACTTCCTGCTGCATCCGGCGATGGAGCTGAGCGCGGATTTGAAGCGGCGATTTGTGGCCGAACTGCTGCGACGCTTCAGCGACTGGCCCTGGCTCGGCGCGCGGGTGGAGGCCGTTTACCCGCTCTTCGGGTTGAAATGGTGTCTGATCCTGTTGAACGAGTTTCTGCCCGACGCGCTGCGACGGCGCGAGTTCGCGGCGGTGACGGCGACCGAACGGGCGGCGTTGCAATGGCAGCAACTGGCCCGGGCGCGCCGGATGTTCCAGCAGGTGCGCGGCGAATATGAATCGTTCCCCTACCGTGCTTAGGTCGCCGCCGGTCAACACCACGCCGTTGGACGCGCGCTCGCGGCATCTGCGCCGCCAGATCGTGCGCGCGCTCGAAAAGGGTGGACGCGGCCACGTCGGCTCGGCCTTCTCGCTGGTCGAAATGCTGCGGGTGCTCTACGACGAGGTGTTGCGCTACGATCCGAAAAATCCGCGCTGGCCGGAACGCGACCGGTTCATTTTGAGCAAGGGGCACGGATGCCTGGCGCTTTACGTTTTGCTGGCGGAAAAAGGCTTTTTCCCCGAGGAGGAACTTTGGAAGTTCTGCAAGGCCGACGGGATTTTGGGTGGGCATCCGGAAGCGGGCAAAATTCCCGGTGTGGAAGCGTCCACCGGCAGCTTGGGCCACGGCTTACCCATCGGTGTGGGCATGGCGTTGGCGGCGCGGATGGACGGCGCGCGGCATCGCGTTTTCGTGGTCGTGAGCGACGGCGAATCGAACGAAGGCTCGCTCTGGGAAGCGGCGTTGTGTGCGGCCAAACACCGGCTCAGTAACCTGACGGTGCTGGTGGACTACAACAAGCAGCAGTCCTACAGCACCACCTACGAGGTGCTCGATCTGGAGCCGTTTGCCGAGAAGTGGCGCGCGTTCGGGTTCGCGGTCGAGGAGGTGGACGGCCACAGCGTGAGCGCGTTGCGCGCGGTGCTGGCGCGCGTGCCGTTTGACCCGAACAAACCCAGCGCCATCATCTGCCACACCATCAAGGGCAAGGGCGTGAGCTTCGTCGAAAACAATTTGAGCTGGCATCACAAAAACAAGGTCACGCCGGAGGAAATCCGGTCCCTGCTGGCCGCCCTGGAGGACTGAGCGCCATGCGCAAGATGTGTTTGGACATGGTCTATGAGCTGGCGAAGCGCGACCGGCGCATTGTGTTCATCGGCTCGGACCTGGGCGCGGGCACGCTCAACCCGTTCAAGGCTGAGATGCCCGAGCGCTTTTTCATGGAGGGCGTCAGCGAGGCCAACGTGGTGGGCATGGCCGCCGGCATGGCGATGGAAGGCAAAATCGTTTATGTCAACACCATCGCCACTTTCCTGACGCGCCGCTGCTTCGAGCAGGTCGCGCTGGATTTGTGCCTGCACAACGTCAACGTGCGGCTCATCGGCAATGGCGGCGGCGTCGTCTATGCCCCACTCGGCCCAACGCACGAGGCCATCGAGGATATCGCGATTTTCCGCGCGCTGCCGCGCATGACGATTCTGGCGGTGGCCGACGCCGAGGAAATGCGGCGCATGATGCCGCAAACGGTGGAGCGCCCCGGGCCGATCTACATCCGGCTGGGCAAGGGCGATGAACCGGTCGTGACCCGCGACGTGCCCTTCGAGATCGGGCGCGCCTACGTGATGCGCGAGGGCAGCGATGCCCTCATTGTGAGCACCGGCGTGGTGCTCAAGGCCGCCCTGGACGCGGCGGAGGCACTGGCTGCCGAGGGCCTGCAGGCTGCCGTGCTGCACGTGCCCACGGTCAAGCCGTTCGACACGGCGAGGTTTCTGGAACTGGCGCGGGCCGTGCCGGTGATCGTCTCGGTCGAGGAGCACAGCATCCTGGGCGGGTTGGGCGGCACCGTCGCGGAAATCCTGGCGGAGACGGATTTCGATTCACCAAAACGCTTCCGTCGGATCGGTTTGCCCGATGCGTTTCCCGATCAGTATGGCTCGCAGGCGAGCCTGTTGAAGCGTTACGGCGTGACGGCGGAAAAAATTGTTTCGACGGTGCGGGCGCTTGCCGCAACATGAGCGCGCGCAACGCCGGCGCGTCCGGCGGCAACACCGCGAGTTGCGAGTTATGGGCCAACTGCTGAACATCGTCACCCCGCTGCACAAGGCGACCCGCCGCGATTACCTGGCGCGGATGAACGACGACAAGGTCGCCTGCATGCTCAAGGCCAAGGAATACGAGTTCGACTACTGGGACGGCGACCGCCGCTACGGCTACGGCGGTTACAAATACCTCCCGGGCCGGTGGAAACCGGTGGCGCAGGCGCTCATCGAGCGCTACGGCCTGAAGGCCGGCTCGCGCGTGCTGGATGTGGGCTGCGGCAAGGCATTCCTGCTCTACGAAATGCAACTGCTCGAGCCGGGCCTGGAGCTGGTCGGCTTTGACATCTCCCGCCACGGCCTGGCCTCGCGCCATCCCGATTTCAAGGGCACGCTTTTCCGGTATCGGGCGCAGGACCGCTATCCCTGGGGCGACAAGCATTTCGACCTGGTGATTTCCCTGGCCACGCTCCACAACCTCAAGCTCTACGAACTGCAAACGGCGCTGGGCGAAATCGAGCGCGTCGGCAAACACAAATACGTCATGGTCGAGAGCTACCGCAACGAACAGGAGATGTTCAACCTGGAGTGCTGGGCGCTGACGGCCGAGACGTTGCTCGACACCGCCACCTGGATCTGGCTCTTCGAACACTTCGGCTACACCGGCGATTACGAGTTCATTTACTTCGAGTAACACCACGAAAGACGCCAAAGACACGAAATCAAAAATCGCGCGGCGATGGCCAACATCATCTACAAGGACGAAAGTTACGCGATCATGGGCGCCTGTTTCGAGGTGTACAAAGAAAAGGGATGCGGTTTCGTTGAAGCGGTTTACCAGGAATGTTTGGAGATCGAATTTGCAACTCAGGGCATTCCCGCCGTGCCTCAACCCCGCTTGGCCCTCAGTTACAAAGGCCGTCCCCTGAAGCAGACGTTTGTCCCGGATTTCATCTGCTTTGAGAAGATTATTCTCGAATTAAAGGCCGTCTCCGCGCTCAACGACGAACATCGCGCCCAGGTTCACAATCAGCTTCGCCCGAGCGGCCATCGGCTCGGGCTGTTGGTCAATTTTGGCCACTTCCCGCAACTGGAATACGAACGCGTCGTGCTCTGATTTTCGTGTTTTTCGTGTGGTTCGTGGTTGTCACGCAAAATGAAATTCAAAGCCGCCATCCTGGCCGAGTTGAAGCAGCCGCTGGTGATTGACGAAATCGAGTCGCAGCCGCTGCGCTTTGGCCAGGTGCTGGTGCGCATCCTGTGCAGCGGCATTTGCGGCGCACAGATCAACGAAATCGAGGGCGCCAAGGGCCCGGACAAGTTCCTCCCGCATCTGCTCGGACACGAGGCCACCGCCGAGGTGGTCGAGATCGGCGAGGGCGTCACCAACGTGAAGCCGGGCGACCGCGTCGTTTGCCACTGGCGCAAGGGTGCTGGATTGCAGGGCCCGACCGCCGCCTATTCGTCAGCCCGCTTCCCGCGCATCAATTCCGGTTGGGTCACCACCTTCAGCGAGTATTCCGTGGTGTCGGAAAACCGCCTCACGCGCGTGCCGCCGGATTTGAACCCCGAATACGGCGCATTGTTCGGCTGCGCCGTCACAACAGCGATGGGCGTGGTCAACAACAACGCGCGCCTGGGCATTGGCGAGAGCATCGCTGTCTTCGGCACGGGCGGCGTGGGGCTGAACGTGGTGCAGTTTGCCGCGAAGGTCTGCGCGTATCCGATCATTGGGATTGACCTCTACGACCACAAATTGGAGCTGGCGCGGCAGCTCGGGGCGACGCACGTGCTCAATGCGCGGCGCGTGGACGTGCGCGCCGCCATCCGCGATATCGCCGGCCCGCAGGGCGTGGACGTGGCGGTGGAAAACACCGGCCTGGCCGAGGTTATCGAAACCGCTTACGAGGTCACCGCGCCGCAGGGCCGGGTCATTTTGGTCGGCGTGCCCGCCAAAAGCGCCCGGCATCCGAGCTTTTACACACTGCCGCTGCATTTCAAAAAAGTCCTCACCGGCTCGGAGGGGGGCGATTGCCGGCCGGACGTGGACATTCCGAAGCTCGTGCGCCTGTGCCGGGCCGGCCGATTGAGCTTTGAGGGCTTGGTGAGCAAACGTTACCGGCTCGACCAAATCAACGAGGCGATTGACGACCTGCGCCACGGGCGCGTGGCCGGCCGTTGCATGATCTGGATGACCGAGCCGTGCTGAACCGATGAGCGAACCGCAGACCCGCGAACCGCAGTATCAGGCGTGCGTGGACCTGGCCGCGCAAAAGGGCCTCGAACGTCTGGGCCTGATGAGCAGCCAGGTCTGGCACGACGACCCCCGCCGGCTGGTGTTCGTCCTCGCCCGCTACAAATTCGTGGCGAAAATGTTCAGCGGCATGCGCCACGTGCTGGAGGTCGGCTGCGCCGACGCCTTCGGCACGCGCATCGTGCGGCAGGAAGTGCACGCCGTCACGGCGGTGGATTTCGACCCGCTCTTCGTCGAGCACGCGAAGGCCAACATGAATCCGCGCTGGAATTTCGAATGCCTGGTGCACGACATGATGGCGGCGCCCCTGGCGCGGAATTTCGACGGCGTCTATGCAGTGGACGTGCTCGAGCACATCCCGCCGGGCGAACCGGAACGACGCTTCGTCGGAAACCTGGTCGCCTCCATCCACGAGCACGGTGTGTGTCTGCTGGGGTCGCCCTCGTTGCAGTCTCAGGCTTACGCTTCGCCGCAAAGCCGCGCCGGACATGTCAATTGCAAGGACGCGCCGGGCCTGCGCGCGCTCATGAGCGAGTTTTTCCACAACGTCTTCATCTTCTCCATGAACGACGAGGTCGTGCACACCGGGTTTTATCCGATGGCGCATTATCTCTGGGCGCTGTGTTGCGGACCGAAAAAGGCGTGAGCGTCACCGCCCTCGGCGCTCCCGGCACGAGCGCGCACCGGGCGCTGCGGACCTGAATTCCCCATGAACGCGGAATTTCCCCGGCTCACGGTCGTGGTGCCCAACTACAACCACGCGCAATACCTGCCACGGTGTCTGGACGCCCTGCTGGGTCAGTCGGTGCCGCCCTTTGAAATCCTCGTCATTGACGACGGCTCGACCGATAACAGCCTGGAGGTGCTCGAGCGTTACGCCCGCGCACATCCGACCGTGCGCGTCGAGCGCAACGACCGGAATCGCGGCGTTGTGTTCGGCTTGAGCCGCGGGCTGGAACTGGCGCGTGGCGATTACGTCTGCTTTCCGGCCGCCGACGACGAGCTGCAACCCGGCTACGTTGAAAAGTCGCTGGCGCTGCTGGCGCAACATCCGCAGGCGGGCCTCTCCTGCACCGTGTGCCGCTGGTGCTACGTGGATTCGGGCCTGACGTGGTTGATGGGCGCCGGCATGGCCGAACGTCCGTGTTTCCTGTCCCCGGAGGAACTGGTGCAAATCGGCCGGCGCGGGCGGTTGTTCCTGGGCACCAGCAGCATCATCTGGCGCAAGGACGCCCTGCGCGAAGCCGGCGGATTCATTCCCGAACTGCGGTGGCATTGTGACTGGTTCGCGGCGTTTGTGCCGGCGATGCGCCACGGCGTGTGCTACGTGCCGGAGCCGCTCTCGGTCTTCAACATTTTCACGCACTCCTACTACTCGAGCGGCCGCCGCCGTGGCGAGCATCATGAAGTGTTGCGGCGGCTCGCTCAGTTGTTATGCGCGCCGGCGTATGCGGACGTGCGCCCGCGCATCCGGGACAGCGGCGCGCTGTCACTCTTCGCGCTGCCGATGCTCCGCATTCTGCTGAGCCGGCGCGAATACCGGGACTTCATCAACGCGACCTACCTGCGCCAGACCCTGTGGCGGTGCGCGGAGTTGACGGGCAAACGCATCCTGCCGCGCGCCCTGCAGCGCTGGTGTTTGAAAACTTTTTACGGCGACGCACGCTAAATCCCCAAAAAGTTCCAGCCGAATCGGCCGTGCGGACCGGACGTGATTTTTTAATCGGCCAACCTTTTCGCCTGCACGTCTCACCCGGCTCTCATCCACTCGGGGCTTCATCCCCGGGACAAGCGCCGACCAACTGGTACAAGTCGCTTGAGCGGCTCTTCGCGCAGCGTCGCAAGCCGTGGAAATGGCATGCCAACCGGCTTCCCCGGTTCAGCCCGCTCAAGCGTCGTGTTTGCGCGATCAGAGCCAATCACGGTGAAAATCCCGGTTCGGCAATTCATTTTGCCTTCGGGGTTGATTGGCAGGCCCCGTTCCTCGCTCCAAGCAGACAGCGGCAGCCACGGCCAGAATTTCAACCTCTAAACGGCGGTCGCGGCGAGGCAGCAGCACCCGGCCAAGCCATGGTTTGGGCGGCACCAGGGTCACTTGCGCCGCGTGCCGCGCGCGGCGGCGATGTCATCCAGCGCTTCCAAAACCGCTTGCGTCTGATACCCCTGCTGGCTGGGCAACGGCCGCCGAGCGCCGTCGCCCAACACCCCCCGCCAGCGGACTCCACGCCATCGGGGTAATGGCCAGCTCCAGGCACTGGTCGAGCGTGCCGTCCTCCAACGCCGCCCGCTGTGCCAGACTGATTTCGACCTGATTGACCAACAGGGGCAACGGACAGGCCGCCTGCAGGGCGCGCACCAGCGACGGTCGGAAATTGCTCACCCCGAACGCGCGCACCTTGCCCGCGTCGTGCAGTTGCACAAACGCGCCGGCGATCTCGTGCGGGTCGGCCAGGTAATCCGGCCGATGCAGCATCAGCAAATCAATCGTCTCCACGCCCAGCCGCCGCAGCGACGCCTCGCACGCGCTTACGATGTAGTCCCCGGAGAAATCCCAGCGTTGCGGCGACTGCGGATGCGGATCGCCCGCCGAGCGGATGCCGCACTTGGTGGCCAGGAGTACGCGTTCGCGCATGCCGGACACTTCCCGCAGGACGCGCCCCAAAATCTCCTCGGCCCGGCCGCGGCAGTAGATGTCCGCGTTGTCGAACAGCGTGTAGCCGGCCTCGTAGGCGGTCAGAATTGCGGTCCGGCCGGCGGCCTCGGTGGCGGGGGTGACCTCGGCGGGATTCCACGAGCCGGCCACGCGCCAGCAGCCGTAGGCCAGACAACTGCTGCGCAGGGAACTGTTTCCAAGGGGGACGATTTTCATGCCCGAAATCTCCCCACGGGGCGTTACCGGGCCAACTGCGTTTGCGTCCGGGCCGACCCGGCTCACGCTCCACGATTACCTGCCCGTGGGTTTCATTTGCCAGATCAATCAGCGGGATCGAATGGCCGTGCGGTGGCGGGGCAGACGCCCCGCACAGAACGAGCGCGAGCCAGTCTGACAGACGGAGAAGCTTCGTTTTAGGGAGTTCGCTTTGAAAATTTGGTCGTTGGGGAGCCCTCCGGTCGCCGTCGGGTTGTCTGGCCCGATGGCTAACGGATAATTGATGCCCTACAGCCGCGGGGAAGTAGAATCGTGAGCATGAATCTTCCCGTCGCACCTTTCTGCGAAACGCCGCGCTGTTGGCCGCTGCGCTCTTCCGCCCCGGTCCGCTCGCCGCCCAGCCGCCGGCAACGCCCCCCACCGGCCGCTTCCCCAAGCGCATCAAGCTCGGCATCGCCACCTACTCCTACTGGCATTTCCGCGACCCGAAGGTGTCGGTCGAAACCGTGATGGACAAGGCCGCCGCCCTCGGCGTGGAGGGTGTGGACCTGTTGCACCGCCAGATGGACCTGCCGGAGCGAGCGCCGTTGGCACGCGAGCACCGTGCCTACCTGCATCGCCTCAAACGCTACGCCTTGCGCAACGGGCTGGAAATTTGCTGCCTTTCCACTCACCAGAGTTTTGTGACGCCCGATTCGGCGGTGCTTACCCAAAACGTCGAGCACACCTGCAAGTGCATTGAGATTGCCCATGAACTGGGTTGCCCCTGCGTCCGCATCAACACCGGCCGCTGGGGCACGATTCGGAACTTTCATGAACTCATGAAAAACCGGGGCATCGAACCGGTGCTGCCGGGCTACACCGAGGACGACGGCTTCCGCTGGTGCATCGAGGGGATCGAACGTTGCCTGCCCAAAGCCGAGGAATGCGGGGTGATCCTGGCCCTGGAAAATCACTGGGG
>JAOAIM010000120.1 GCA_026414705.1 Verrucomicrobiia bacterium
GCTGGGGACACGCTTCGAAAAGGCGCTGAAGCGGCTCGCAGCGGTTGATCGGCGTTTGTCGCCGGGCTGAAGCCCGGTCTGAGCGAGGGGTCTGCGAACGATGCCGGTTAGACGCCGCCGATCCAGTGGCGGTCTTCCCAGAGGGCTTTGAGGGAGGTGAGGTTGCGCGGGTCGAGGGCGTGTTTGGCGGCGGTGAGGAGGTGGCCGCGGCGCAGGGCGTGCCAGGCGTCGGAGGCGTTGACGGCGACGCGCTGGAGCACACTGGGATCGCGGTAGCAATCAATCATGCAGCGGGTGCAGTCGTCGCGGATGAGCTTCGACTCGTCCCAGTCATAGACCTTGCACATGGGCCGCTCCCAGAAGTGGCAGCGGTAGAGGTCGAGGTTCCAGTCGAGGTAAAAATATTTGTGGCCGCCCAGGCAGCCGAAGCGTTCGGGTTGGCCGCGCAGGTGGCGTTGCATTTCGGTGAGGGACTCGGTGGGGTTGACGATGGCAAAGCCGTTGCGGCGCTTGAGCTGTTTGATTTTCTCGAAGACCTGGATGAGTTCATCGCGGCTGTATTTGACCAGGCCGCTGTTGCTGAAGCTCAGGTAGCTGCTGGCCAGGGAGGTGAGCGGGTAGCTGAAGGTGCAGCTTTTGAAGCCGAGGGATTCGAGGAAGGCGGGGAGTTTTTCGTAGTCTTCGATGAGGCGGCTGGCAGTGACGCTGGCGGTGGTTTGAATGCCGACGCTCTGAAAGAATTCGTTGGCTCGTTTGATTTTGCGGCACACGTCGGGCAGGCCGCGGTTGGCCTCGTGGCGGGCGACGTCGTGAGCGTCAATGGACATGATCACGCTGGTGAGGCCGTCGTCGGCCAGCGCTCGCATGTTGTCCTCGGTCCAGAGGGCGCCGTTGGTGCAGATCATCGGGCGCAGGCCGCGTTGGGCGGCGTAGCGGGTCATGGCGCGGAGGTCGCGGTGCACGAGCGGTTCGCCCCCGACAAAGAGCAGGTAGCCGATGTGGTTCTTGAGGGCGATGTCCACGACGTCGAGGGCCTCCTGAAGGGTGACACTGCGGCGAGCTTTGGGATCAAACTGGGAGCGGGCGAAGCCGCAGAAGGCGCAATCGGCGTTGCAGATGTTGGTGATGGCGAACTGGAGATAGCCGGGGCCGCCGTGCTCAAGGACCTCCTTGAACAACTGCCAGGCGGTTTTTCGGGGTCGCACCACGGGCTGCGAAAAGTCCAGTGCGGCCGGCGGCATGGTTGCCGCGGCGGGCGGGGGCGGGGCGGTCGCTGGGGCCGTGGAATTCATGGCGACGGCGTGGAAGCTGCCACGGCCGGTTGCGCCGGGCAACGCTTGTTTGTGGCGGGTTTGACCAGGTGGGCGCCGTGCGGGGGTGTTTTGCCGCTTTACTCGACGGGACGGCGGGCTTAGTTTGGGCCCAGATGGACAGTTTTATGAACGCGATGATAGCAGGCATGCTGGGCGGTTGGGAGATCGTCCTGATTTTGGCGGTCGTGCTGATTTTGTTCGGCGCCAAAAAGCTGCCGGAGCTGGCGCGCGGGTTGGGACAGGGAATTCGGGAGTTCAAAAAGGCCACGCGTGAAGTGACCGAGGAAATCCAGAGCGCGGTGGAAGAGCCGCCCCCGCCGCCGCCCCAGCGCCGGTTGCCGTCGGAAGGTGCCCCGGCGGAGAATGCCACGGTTTCCCAGAGCAGCCCCGGCCCCAAGTCCTGATCGGCCTGCACGCTCCTGCTCATGGCTCAGGCAGACGAGGTGGAACGCCCCGATGAGGAGCCGGAGGGTGGGCCTGTAAAAACGTTCCTCGAACACCTCGAGGACCTGCGTTGGGTCCTCATCAAGAGCATCGTCGCGCTCGGCGTGGGGATGCTCGTGTGTTTGATCGCGGGCAACTACGTCGTTCGGATTCTCAAGTGGCCGCTGGACCGGGCCAAAGTTTCCTACGAGGGGACCAACCAGGTTGTCACGGTGTTCTTCGGCACCAACAAGCTGGGGGTGTTTCACCTCACCGCGGAGCAGGAGGCCCTGGCGAATCTGGGGTCAAACCGGTTTGTCGCGATCACGCTCACGCCGCTGGTGCTGGGGACCAACACGGTGCTGGGCTGGCGGTTGAATCCCGATCCGGATGCCGCCGAACGGGCGCGCAAACTGCAGGTGGACCTGATCAACCTCAAGCCGATTGGCGGCTTTGTGGTGGCGTTTCAGGTGGCGTTTTATGGCGGGTTGGTGCTGGCGGGGCCGTTCATTTTCTACATCGTCGCGGCGTTTGTGTTTCCGGCGCTCAAGCGGATTGAGCGTAAATACGTCGGGCGCGGCATTGTGATTGGTTCGGGGCTGTTTTTGACGGGGGTGGCGTTTTGTTATTTTGTGCTGATGCCGCTGGCGCTGGTGGCGTCGCAGAAGTATTCGCACTGGCTGGGTTTCAGCGCCTACCAGTGGAACGCCGAGGACTACATCAGTTTTGTGTGCAAATTCATGCTGGGGATGGGGATCGGGTTTGAGCTGCCGGTGGTGATTCTGGTGCTGGTGAAGATCGGGGTGCTGAACTATTCGATCCTCTCGAAGGGGCGGCGTTACATGATCGTGATCAACCTGTTTTTGGGCGCGGTCCTCACCACGCCGGAGGTGCTCACGCAGGTGATGATGTTCATCCCGTTGCAGTTGCTCTACGAAATCAGCGTCTGGATCGCCTGGTATTGGGAGCGCCGGGACAAAAAGCGCCTGGCCGCCGCTGCCGCTCGGGCGTAACGGGCCGGGGCACGACCGCCGTTCGCGGGACGCGCTGGCAGGTCAGGCCGGCGTTTCCACCCGCGCGAGCCTGCATATTTGACACTCGTTGAGTCATGATTTCATGAGCACGGCCTCGAGGGCGGTGAACCGGGGCCAATCGGCCTGTCAGCGGTTTCAACAGCTTGTCCCGCTCTGCGAAAAGCCGCTGAAGCGGCTCTGACCGTTGGCGGCGTTTGGTCAGCGGGCTGAAGCCCGGTGTTAACCAGAGGTCTGGGGAATATGCGAGCCGGGCGTTCTCCCGCACGCCTGTGTGGGGTTGTTGGGTTGCGGGTCTGTCCGCAACGGGGCGGGCCGGGGTCTGAGGCCGCATGTTGGGAAGCAGCCGGTGGCCGCCCTTGCCGCGCCGGGCTGATGTGCTAGAGTGGCGCACCGAATTTCTATGCGGCGTCTGGTGAGGATTGGCCCCGGCGTGCCCGGAATGTTTGCGCTGGGCGTTTTGTTGGGGCTTCTGGGTGCGCGCCTGCCGGCGGCGACCTACACCGTGACCAGCACCGGGAACGCAGGGGCGGGCACCCTGCGCACCGCGATCACCAACGCCAATGCCAATCCCGGCACCGACCTGATCGTTTTCAACATCAGCGGGACCGGGCCCTTTACGATCAATCTCACCACGCCGCTGCCGCCGATCATTGAGCCGGTGATTCTGGATGCAACCACGCAGCCCGGTTACGCGGGGATGCCGCGGGTGTTGATCAACGGAGCGAGCGCGGGCGATGACACCAGCGGGTTTTACATTCAAACCTCGAACTGCGTGATCAAGGGGCTGGCGATCGGGCGTTTCGGCAAGGAGGCGATTCGCATCGAGGGCACGGGCGGGAACGTGGTTCAGGGCTGCTTCATCGGCACGGGGCATTTCGGCACCAACGCGCTGGGCAACGGTTGGGGCAGCGCGGGCTTCGGCGGCATCACGGTGCTCTCGGCGAACAATCTCATCGGCGGCACCGAGGCGACGAATCGCAACCTGATTTCGGGCAGCAATCTGCACGGGATTTTTGTCATCGGCGGCGCGGCGGTGAGCAACCGCATCGTGGGCAACTACATCGGCACGGATGTGACGGGCACCAAGCGGCTGGGGAACATTCAGAACGGGATTTCGATTTCGGGCGCGCGCTTCACCTTGGTAGGCGACGGCACGGCGGCGGGGCGCAACGTCATTTCCGGGAACAACCAGAGTGGCGTCTATGTGCTGGGCAATCCGGTGCTGTTCATTCATTCGCTCAGCAACATCATCCAGGGCAATTACATCGGCACGGACGTGACGGGCGCGGTGGCGGTGAGCAACGCGGCGGACGGGATCACGCTCTCGGGCGCGAGCTATACGCTGGTGGGCGGGACGAACGCCGGGGCGCGCAACGTCATTTCGGGAAACGGCGGGCGCGGGGTGATGATTGATGCCAACGGGGCCACGGGCAACGTGATTGTGGGCAATTACATCGGCACGGACGCCTCGGGCGCGGCGCGCCTGGGCAACAGCTACGGCGGGGTGGAGATTCTCAACGCGTCGAGCAACCTCGTCGGCGGGGCGGTGAGCGGGGCGCGCAACGTGATCTCGGCCAACGGCCTGAGCGGGGTGACGATCAACGACGCGAGCGCGACGGCGAACCTGGTGCAGGGGAACTTCATCGGCACGGATTGGACCGGGAGCAACGCGCTGGGCAATTTGCGCAACGGGGTTTTCATTGCGGGCGTGACCAACAATCTCATCGGCGGCCCGAATGCGGGCGAGGGCAATGTCATTTCGGGCAACGCGCAGAACGGGATTTTGCTTCAGGACGCGACGTGCCGGAACAACGTCATCCAGGGCAATTTGATCGGCACCGACGCGAGCGGGGCACGGCGCGTGGGCAATGGTTTTGCGGGGATTCGGATCGAGTCGCCTGCGCAGCAGGTCGGCGGCGTGGTGGCCGGGGCGCGAAACGTGATCTCGGGCAACACCAATTCAGGCATTTACCTGTTCGGTCCGGGCGCGTCGAACAATGTCATCGAGGGGAACTTCATCGGCACGACCGCCAGCGGCGCGGCGGCGCTGGGCAACGGTTACGCCGGCATCAACGTGGAAAATGCACCGGGCAATCAGATCGGCGGCACGAGCAGCGGCGCGCGCAATCTCGTTTCGGGCAACGCGCTCAACGGCATCATCGTTCAGTTTGTCGGGGCATCGAACAACGTGATTCAGGGTAACTACATCGGGACGGATGTGACGGGCACGGCGGCGGTGCCGAACGGGGCGAACCTGTCGCCGCCGGGCACGGCGATTGCCGGGGGCGTGGACATTGCCGGCGCGCCGAACAACCTGATCGGCGGCGTCGAAGCGGGCGCGGGCAACCTGATTTCGGGCAACTGGCGGGACGGAGTGTGCATTGGCGACGCGGGCGCGACCAACAACCGGGTGCAGGGCAATCTCATCGGGACGAAAGCCGACGGGGTCTCGCCGTTGAGCAATGAGACGCATAATGTGGACATCCGCGTTCCGGGCGGCGCGCACAACAACCTTGTCGGCGGCGAATCGCCCGGCGCGGGCAACGTGATCGCGCACGTCGGCTCGCCGGGGCCGGGCTACGACGGGGTTCGCGTCCGCGACGGGAATGTGGGGAATTTGATCCGGGGCAACTCGTTTTTCGGCAACGCGCTATCGAGCACGGCACTGGCGATTGACCTGGGGGTCAACGGCGTGACGGCCAACGACAACTGTGACGGCGACACGGGCGCCAACCAGCTTCAAAATTTTCCCGTGGTTACCAACGCGCAAAGCGCCGGCGGCGTCACGCGGATTCAGGGCACGTTGAACAGCACGCCGGGCGGTTCGTTTCTGGTGCAGTTTTATGCAAGCCCAACGCCGGCCCACTCCGGTTACGGCGAGGGCCAGGTTTTCCTGGGCGCAACGAATGTGGCGACCGACGCGAGCTGCAACGGCGCGTTCACGGCGTTGCTGCCGGTGGCGGTGTCCCCGGGCTGGTTTGTGAGCGCGACGGCGACCGATGCGGCGAACAACACCTCGGAGTTCGGGCCGAACGTGGTCGTCACGGCGGCACAGTTGCCCGCGATCAACGCGCAGCCGCAGAGTCAGACCGTGCCATACGGCTCCAACGCCACCTTCAGCGTCACCGCCACGGGCACGCCGCCGCTGGCGTATCAGTGGCGATTTCACGGAACGAACCTGCCCGGCGCCACGACCAGCGTGCTGGTGCGCTCAAATGTGACGCTCGCTCAGGCAGGGGCCTACGATGTGGTCGTGAGCAATCCGTTCGGCGCGACCCACAGCGCGGTGGCGACGCTCACGGTGCTGGTTTCGCCGCCGACGCTTTCGATCCAGAAAGAAGCCGGCGGGCAGGTGTTGCTGGCATGGTCGGCGCAGGGGCCGCCGTTCGCGCTGCAGGTCACGACCAATCTCAACCCGCCCGTGGTCTGGACGGCGGCGACGAATGTTCCGGTGTTGACGAACAACCAATACATCGTGACGGTCCCTGCAGGGATCGGAAACCGTTTTTACCGACTGGTGTTGCCGTGAACGTGTTCGCCTGCGAGAAACGAAGCCGGGCCATGCGACGTCGGGCGGGCATTGCCGTGGCGTGGCTGGCGGCGCTCAGCATGCTGCCGACACCCGTTGCTCTCGCTCAAACGAACGATTCGGCGCGCATTTTGTTTCTGCATGTGCAGTGGCGCGAGGGCACGCCGGTGTTGCAGGACTGGAGCGTGCGACCGGGCCACGTGAAACCGCGCGCGGCTGCGGACGGCGCGGCGCTGCGCGTCGAAGTGCAGGATGACGCGGGCCGGACGCTCTGGCAGACGGTTGTTCCGGATCCGCGCATGCGCCGGCTTGAATCTCACGATCCGGCGCAGCGGGATCGCGCCGCCGCGGCACGGGTTATTGTCGAAAATGCCGAGTTCACCCTGCGCGTGCCGGTGCTGCGCGAGGCGCGTCGGGTGGAATTTTTTGCGGAGGAGACCGGGGCCGCCGCGGGCTCGGGGCGGTGGCGTTCGCTGGGGCAGTTGAAACTTCCCATTCCCTAGGCGGCCATGCGCTGGAGGTTTTTTTTGAAGTGCGCGCGCGCAGCGGCGTTGAGCTGGTGGATTCCGGTGGTGGCCGCCGGGCAGGGCACGCTTTCGACGATTCTTTCCAACGGGCCGACGGCCAATCGAATCAATCTGGTGGTGCTCTCGGAGGGCTACACGACCAATCAACTGGCGCAGTTTCTGGTGGACGCGACCAACGCGGTCAATGCGCTGCTGGCGCAGATGCCCTACCAGGCCTACCGGAGCTATTTCAATGCGTTTGCGATTTCGGTGGCGTCGGCGCAGTCCGGCGCGGATGACCCGCGGTTCGGCATTTCGGTCAACACGTATTTCAACAGTTCATTCAACAGCTACGGGGTGGGGCAGTTGCTGACGATTCCGCCAAACAATTTTGACAGCAACTACGCCAACGGCCAGGGCAAGGTGGACGCGCTGCTGGCAGCGTTGATGCCCGAATACGACATCCCGCTGCTGCTGGTGAACAGTCCCACCTACGGGGGATCGGGTGGGGCGACGATCATCAGTTCGCTGCACTTCGACTCGGCGGAGATTGCGCGGCACGAAAGCGGGCACACGCTGGGGGGGCTGGCCGATGAATACGTGGGGGGCGCGCCCACCGGATACGTGCCGACCGAAAAGCCCAACTCCACCGCACAGACCAACCGGGCGCTCATCAAATGGAACGTGTGGATCGCGACCAACACGCCGGTGCCGACGCCCGCCATCCCGGCCTACTACAACGTCGTGGGGCTGTTCACCGGCGCGCAATACCAGGCCACCGGCTGGTATCGGCCGAAGTTCGACTGCAAGATGCGCTCGATTTTGCAGGGGGCGAGCGTGCCGTTTTGCGAAGTGTGCAGCGAGCAGTTGGTCAAATCCATCTACACGCTGGTGAGCCCCATCGAGAGTTTTTCGCCCGTGGCGACGAACCTTGCGGTTTACAGCACGCAGGCGCTTCAGTTTGGCGTGAGCGTGCTGCAACCGCTGACGCACAACCTCACGATTCAATGGTTCACCAACGGCGCGGCGGTGGCCGGGGCGACGAACGCGACGTTCAGCCTGCTGCCCACGGCGCTGCCGCCCGGCAGCAATCGCGTGCAGGTGGTCGTGCGCGACCCGACATCGCTGGTCCGGAATGACCCGGGCGGGCTGTTGAGCGCAACCAACACCTGGCGGTTGACCGTGAGCGTGACCGACCTGGCGTTGATGTCGCCGCTGGCGCTGGGTGACGGGCGATTCCGGTTCACCGTTACGGGCAGCGCGCCGCAGGGTTTCGTAATTCAGGGATCGAGCAACCTGATCACGTGGTTTTCCCTCCACACCGGCACGCTTTCAGGCGGGAAATTGGACTATACCAACACCGGGTTGACGAACGTGCCGGTGCGGTTTTACCGGACGCGCTCTCCGCCGTGAGAATGCGGGCAATGGCCCTCAATGCGGCGGTGTGGCCGCTCACGGTTCAAACCGGAACGAGCCGGTTTGGTCGGTGCCGTGGAAGAACCCGCGGAGGGCTTTCTGTTTTTGCAGCGCGATGCCCGAGAGGCCGCGGTTGACCCCGAGCGAGGGATGTTGGAAGAGGCCGATGACGCGCCCGACCGAGGGGCTGTTCAACCGCAAATACTCCGCCCCGGCCACGTAAAGGGTGTTGGTGTCGGTCAGCAACGCCGGGTAGCCGACCGCCGAGGGAAGGTTTGCGCCCCGGAAGGTGATGACGGCGTTGGTCAGATCAATCACCCGACCCGACGGCGGGATGTAAGCGGAGCCCAGCACGGCGGTGCGGTTGGTGAAGCCGTTCGGGTAATAAAGCGTGACGAAGGGTTTCTTGATCCAATCCACCTCGCCCTCGATGTCGGCGTTGGGCAGGTTGGTGAACTTGAGCCAGCCGAAAACCGCCCCACGGGTGGCATACAGCGGCGCGTAGAACGGCCAGATTCCATCCTGCGACAGGTGCGTGCTCTGAGCGAAGGAGGCGACATCGCCGACCTTGCCGCTGATTCGAACAATGCCGGCGGGATTGACGGTGACGGTGCCGTAGCCGTCGCCGCCCGGGCTGATCAGAGAATTGGTCTCATTGCCGGGAATCACCAGCGTGTATTTGCCGGCCTGTGGGGCGGGGTTTGTGACCGCATGGAAGACGAGCCGGTCGCCGAGCAACGTTGCCGTCCACGACCCGCCGTTGACCGTGCCGGTGACGGTCTGGGTCTGGTTGGTCATGTCCAGTTGGAGGTCCACGATCAAGGTGGTGTTGTTGCGTGGCACATGGACCTGGGCGTGGCCGCTCAAATTGAAGGCGCCCGAAAAACCGTATCGAATGCCCTCGGCCCAGATTCGTCCCGAGAACAGGCCGCTTGGCAACAAGGTGAACGCGAACGCGCCGGAGGATTCATGCGCCACGACGTTGGTGTCGTAGAACAACCCGGCATACATGCCGCGATGGGGTTTGATGGGATTGGGCGTAATTTGAATGGTGAAATACTGCGGCGCGGAAAGGTTGGTGCCCCCGTGGAGCGTGCCGCCACTGTCGCGCAGGCGGACGGCGAGGGTTTGCGAACCAGTGACGTTGCGAGCGGGCCGGAACACCAGCGTGCCCAGGGGCGTGATGTAGGGGCGCGATGCGAAGAAGGCTGTGTTGGTCACCGTCAGGACAAACGCGAGGGATTGACCGGATTCGTTCGCCGGGCCGGGGGACATGCCATACGCAAAGCCGGGCACGTTGGTCGTGGCGGCGTCTTCCATGACGGAGATGAAATTCGTGCTCAAGGAGAACGACGGGGCGTCGTTGACCGGCACGACGTTGATGGTGACGGTGGCCACAGCCGAGGTGAGCGAGCCGTCAGTGGTTGTGTATTGGAAGCTGTCCGGCCCGAAATAATTCGGCTGCGGCGTGTAGAGGAGGTTGGTCGTTGGGCCGCTGAGGGTGCCGTTCGAGGGCAGCGAGTTGGTGAGGAACAACAACGGGCCGCCGCCCAGAATCTGGCCGTTCAGCGGGATGGACGTGGCCACGTCCTCGAGGACGGACACTGTGACGTTGTAAGCAAGCGGGCCGGCGTAGAGCAGCACGGAGACGTTGTCGCTGCCGGTGTTGGCGACGGCGATGTCGGCGGCGTCGTCGCCGTTGAAGTGGCTGCCCACGACGACGGCGGGGTTGTCGCCCACAGCAAACGTGCCGGCGTCCTCGAAGGTGCCGTCGCCGGCGCCGAGCAGCACCTGGATGGTGTCATCGCCGCTGTTGGCCACGACGATGTCGGCGTGACCGTCCCGGTTCAGGTCGCGGATCAGGAGGCTGTAGGGGCTGGTGCCGACCGGGTAATCGGCAGCGGTGACGAAGCTGCCGCCGCTGTTGAGCAGCACCCGCACGGTATTGCTGTTGGCCAGCGTCACCGCGATGTCCAGGTCGCCGTCCTCATCAAAATCTCCCGGCAGTGCGTAGGAAGGCTGTGACCCGGTCGGTAAAGCGATCGTGTGCAGAGGCGAAAAGCTGCCGTTACCCGCACCAGCCAGAATGCTGAGGGTGTCGTCCCCGCGATTGGCCGTGAGCACGTCCACGAGGTCATCGCCTGAAAAATCTGCGGCGTAAATCGAGACCGGTTGAGAACCGACGGTGAAGTTGGTCGCCGCGCCGAAATTTCCACCGCCCAGGCCCAGGAGAACAGCGATGGCGTTTTCGTTTTCGAGCGCGACCAACAGGTCGGCCTTGGTGTCGCCGTTCAGGTGGGCCACGGTCACCGCGCGCGGGCCGGGATTGGGCGAGGTGCCGACGGTGAAATTGGTGGCGGCGGTGAAGTTGGCGCCGAAGCCGAGGTTCAGGAGCACGCTGACGGTGTTGGTGCCGTGGTTGGCCACGACGATGTCTTCAAAGGCGTCGCCGTTGAGATTGGCGGTGCGGACGGCGATCGGGTTCGGGCCGACGGGATAGTGATTGATCTGGCCGAACGTGCCGTTGTCGAGGCACAGGCGGACGCTGACGGTGTGACTGCCGGAGTTGGCCACGACCATGTCGCGCGATGTACCCAGGCCGCGCAGGTTGCCCAGCCAGATGCCCTTGGGGGCCGTGCCGGCCGGGTAATTGGTGGCGGGCGCATAGAGGGCCGCCGACAAGGAACTCGACCCCAGCAACAGCAGGAAAACCGCGCCAGCAAGTTGGCGCAGCACGGACCCGCAGCTCCGGGCTGTGCGCGGCTTCTGAAGAACCACTTTCATCGGTCCAAACTAAATCGGGGCGACATTGCCCTGTCGCCCCGATGCAAACATTTCATCCCGGCGTGTTGCCCGGTTTAATCGCTCTGGAGGAGGAACGAGCCGGTCGAGTTCGTGCCTTTGAACACGCCCCGAGCGATGTTCTCATCCTGCAAGACCACGCCAAGCGGAACGCGGATCGGGTTGCCGCTGTCGCCAGGATGATAGAATTTGCCTTTGACACCGCCGGTCACCAACGCAATGGCCATTGTCTGGGTGTTGATGTTCGGCGCCTGAATCTGAATCTGGCTGTTGGTCGTCAGGAAGAAGTAGTTCGTGAAGGAGCCACCCGGCAGGTTGCCATCGGAAAACACGACGTTGCCGTTGGTGATCGCGATCACCCGCTGGCCGGGCGGCGGTTTGTTGTAAACGGACGCCGAGACCAGCAGGTCGTGGTTGGTGAAGCCGTTCGGGTAGAAGTTGTTCGTGTTGGGATATTTGATCCAATCCACGTAACCGTCGAGCAGGTCGCGGCCCGAGGGCACGCCGGTGTGGTTGGTGAACTTCATCCAACCCCAGATCATGCCGTTGTTCTCCTTGTTGGTCTTCCAGTTCCCGTTCTTGTCCTGATACGGCAGGATGCCCTTGTAGGTGGTCGCATACAGCGGCCAGTCGCCGTATTTAGAGATTTCGACCACCACGGGCTTGAATGG
>JAOAIM010000121.1 GCA_026414705.1 Verrucomicrobiia bacterium
AGACTGTCGAGATTGATCCGAACATGCGGGTGTATTACGCGGATGCGGTCGAGAGCAACGGCGTGTCGGTGGCGGTGCGCATCAACGGGGCCAACGGCGGCCGCTTCTGCTGGGTGCAGGATTTTGCCGGGTTCTTCTCCTCGACCAACCTGATTTATCCCGACGGGGGTACCAACACGCTCAACGTAGCGATGGTCACCAGCCCGGACCACGACCGGGACAGCGACACGACGGAAAACCGCAACGATCCCACGCCGCTGCTGCGGCCGCAGGACATCGCCGTGAAGGTGGAACCGGAAACCGGGCCGTCCGGGCCGCGCGTGAGAATCTCCTGGCGCACCACGGTCAACGCGGCCAATCACGTTTACTATCGGGATTCGCTGAGCGGCCCGTGGTTGCCCCTGACGAATTTCATTTCCAGCGGGTTGATGCCGCAGCCCGGCGGCGTGCGCGTGTCCATCACCGAACCGGTGCGAACGACGGGTGCTCGGTATTACCGTGTCCGGGTGGACGCACCGTAAGGGACCCTGAGCGGCGCGACGCGGGGGCGCAGGGCCCGGCTGGTATGGCAACCCGGCAGTCGGAAGACGTGGGCTTTTGTTGAGCATATGCGACAAGAACAGAGATTGGCGCCAAGAGGGCTGATCGCGATTTGGGCTTTCTGGCTTGCGGTGGCGACGGGTTCGGCATTGTGGACTCAACCGCTCGGTGCCCAGCCGGCGAATGACGATTTTGACGATGCCGAGGTGATCGTTGGCTTCAACGGCATGGCCGGCTCGGTGCGCGGCGACAATTTCGGCGCGAGCATTGAACCGGACGAGCCGGAGTTTGAGAGCACGTATGGCGAAGTGCCTTTCCCGGTCGGGGTGTCGGTTTGGTATCGCTGGACGGCGCCGACCAACGGCGTGGCGGTGTTTGAAACGCTCCGCAGCGACTTTGACACGCTCCTTTCCGTTTACACGGGCAGCTCGCTCGACAGCCTCGAACTGGTGGCGGGCAATGACGACGTCAACACCGGCGTGGGCGACCGGGTTCACCCGGAATGGCGCACCAGCTTCGTGCAGTTCCCCGTCGAGGCCGGCACGACCTATCACATCCGCGTGGCGGGAATTGACTTTGGTGGTGGGGGCGAGCCGGGCAACATCGTGCTCGACTGGAGTCTCAACGGCGCCGAGGGCACGAATTATTTCGCCGGCCAGTTCCGCTTTGCCACCGATCACCTGCCCAACAACGCGCTGACCCGCTTCACGACCGATACGGTCACGCCGCTTTACGTCTGTAGCGAAAACGAGTCGGCCGGAGCGGACACCGCCTCGGTTTCGCCCAGCGTCCAGGGCGCGCGGCTGACGGTCACGCGCCTGGGCGGTTACAGCGGGCGCGTGTGGGTGGATTACGAGATCGTGCCGCTGATCTATACGAACATTTTCATCACGAATTGCTTCGGCACGAACTTTTCCATCACCGGCCCGGGCGGCTACACCAACAGTTTCATCACCAACTGCATCGTCACCAACCTCTACGGCAATTACACGTGGTATTTTCCGCCGCCGCGCGGCCCGATGCATTTCCTGACCAACGTCTTCATGGTGGTCACCGAGGTCGTGGACGAGAACGGCACGGTCCGTAGAACCCGATACGCCACCAATGAGGTGCCGAGCCAGTATCCCTGCCGGAATTCGGCCAATCCCCCGATCATCATCACCGACACGAACACGGGGGACACGACGACCATTATCAGCAACGTCTTCTGCATCCAGCATCCGGTGGTCATCACCAACATCCCCTCCTACATCACCAACGACACGCCCCAGGATCTTCGGGACGTGGGCCGGTTCAGCCCGACCACCGGGCAGCTTGTGTTTGATGATTACCAGATGAGCGCCGACCTGGTCGTGCGCGTGGACCCCGGGGCCGGCCCGGCGCGATTTTACCTCGGTGCCGAGAAAGCCGATGCGCCGCCGGTCAACCGCGTCTTCGAGGTCAACCTAACCGCCGCGATGCTCGACGATCTGGAATCGGAGGACCTGCTGCCGCCCTACATCAACTCGGACACCCAACCCCGGTTCGGCTCGGCCATCGTCAACGTCATGGAGACCAGCATCGCCGGATTTGACGGCTGGCCCACCAATGCCATCCTCAACCTCCGCCGCGCCACGTATCGTGTGCGCGAAAACCAGGGCCAGGCGCAGGTCGCCGTGATCCGCACCGGCACCAACACCAGCGCCGTCACAGTGGATTACCGCATCCAGTTCCGAAGCCAAAACTATCCGAACGATCTGAACATCTTCCCGCTCCAGCCGGGTTCGGACTACGCCGCCTACACGCACTACACCAACTCGCCCTACTACTGGATGACGAACAGCGACTTCATCGGCGCGTCCGGGCAGTTGAGTTGGGGCGCGAACGATTTCACTCCCAAGTTCATCACGATCCCGATCGTTGACGACGATCAGGTCGAGTTCAACGAGGACATTTTCATCGAGCTGTTGAACCCGTCCGCCGGGGCGATGCTCGGCAACCTGGGTTACTTCAACCTGCCGGATGGCGCCGGCAATTTTGCCAACCTGACCATCCTGTTCGACGACAACGCCGTGCGGGATTTGGCCCAGGGCCGGGGCGAACAGCCCGCGGGGGCCGCCGACCGGACGCACAACCGACACAACTTTGCCGGCTCGATCCCGCCGTTCCTGCCCCTGCCGGGCGCCAACGGCACCGTCATGGCCCTGGTCGTTCAGCCCGACGGCCGAACAATCATCGCGGGAGATTTCACCTCCTTTGACTCCAACGCACGCAACCGCATCGCCCGCCTCGAATCGAACGGGTTCATTGACACGGGGTTTTTGGCGCCGCCGAACACCGGCGCGAACCGCTTCATTGCCGCGTTGGCGTTGCAGAGCGACGGCAAAATCGTCGCCGCGGGCGACTTTACCGCGTTCAACGGCCAGGCGCGCAACCGCGTGGTCCGGCTCAACAGCAATGGCTCGGTGGACACGACGTTTAATCCGGGCCTGGGCCCGAACGGCACCGTCTGGGCCCTCGCCTTGCAGGCCGATGGCAAGGTGGTGATCGGCGGCGATTTCACGATGGTCGGGGGCCAGCCCCGGAATTTTGTCGCCCGGCTCAATGCCAACGGCACGCTGGATACAAGCTTCAATCCCGGCATCGGGCCCGACGGCCCCGTGCAGGCCATCGCCGTTCAGGCAGACGGCAAGATTCTCATTGGCGGTGAATTCGCCACCGTCGGCGGCGTCGGGCGCGGTCGCATCGCCCGATTGAACGCCGACGGCACCCTCGATCTGACCCATAATCCGGGCACGGGCGCCGACCGACGCGTTTTTGCCGTGAGGTTGCAACCCGACGGCAAGGCGCTCATTGGCGGCGAGTTCACCGATGTGGACCAGCGCAGCCGACGCGGCATCGCGCGACTGAACACCGACGGTTCGCTGGATACGAGCTTCGATCCGGGCACGGGCACTGATGACGCCGTTTACAGCATCGCGCTCCAGAACGACGGGCGGATTTTGATCGGCGGCATCTTCACCTCCTACAACGAGACGCGGCGCGTCGGGATTGCGCGCCTTTACGCTTCGGGCGCGCTGGACACGACCTTCATGGACACGGCTTTCAATCAGTTCGCGGGCGTGCCCACGCGGTATCACAACACCGATGTTGAACCGCGCAATTTCATTCTCGCGCTCGGTGTCGAACCGTCCGGTCACGTGATGATTGGCGGTTACTTCCAGCGCGTGGGCGGCGGCTTCACGCGCACCGACATGTTGCCGCGCCGGAACGTGGCCCGCTTGATCGGCGGCGAGACACCCGGCCCGGGCAACCTCGAACTGATGGAGGACCGTTACGAACGCGATGAGGATGGGGTCAGCGTTTATGTGTCGCTGGTGCGCACCAATGGGGATCGCGGCATCGCCAGCGCGCGCTTCCTGGCCATGCCCTACCCGACCGGACCGGGTGCGGCGCCCTTCACCAATTTCACCCTCCTGCCGGCCTACACGCGCCCGTTCTGGGACGAGGCCTGGCCGGGGCCGAACCCGCCAGACTGGGGACGCACCCACGCCGACGCCACCTGGGGGCCGAACTTCGCCACTGAACCCGCCGGCGTGAATTCGGCCGACGTGTTGGTGGAGATCAACAACAACACCCTGCTCGACGGCGATCGTTCACTGGAATTCGTGCTTTATCGGCCCAGCGGGACCGACTGGACGCTCCTGGGCGGCGAAAACATCCCCTTTGGCGTCGCGATCAATCGTCGCACCGCCCCGATGACAATCATTGACGATGACCGCCGTCCGGGCGTGCTCGGCTTCAGTCTCACGAACTTTGTCGTCAGCGAGGCCGTCGGCAAGGCGCTGGTTACCGTCACCCGCACCAACGGCAGCTCCGGCACCGTCACCGTCAACTACCGCACCGTCGCCGGCTCGGTGCCCGGCGTGGACGCCACGGCCGGGAGCGATTACGCCCCCACCAACGGCACGCTCACCTTCCTGCCCGGCGAGGTGACCAAGAACTTCGAGGTCACCATCGTGGATGACAGCCTCGTCGAAAACGACGAGCGCATCCTGCTTCAACTGTTTGCCCCCGGCGGCGGCGCCACGCTCGGCCTGGCCAACTCGCGCATCACGATCGTGGACAACGATTATCCGGCGGGCCGGATCAACTTCAGCTCCGCCAGCTACGTCACCAACGAAAACGCCCGGTTCGCGGTCATCACCGTCACCCGCACCGGCGGCGCCGCCGGCACGGTCACCGTTCAATGCAGCACCATCCCCGGCGGCACCGCCACGGCCGGCGCCGACTACACCAGCGTGACCAACACTCTGGTGTGGAACAACGGTGACGTGTCGCCCAAGACCCTGCTGGTGCCCCTGCTCGATGATCTGCTCATCGAGCCGAACGAGACGATCAACCTCCGGCTCTCCAACGGCACGCTCAACGGCGCGCCGGACAGCATGGTGCTGGGCGCCATCACCACCGCCACGCTCACCCTGGTCAGCGATGACGCCTTCGGCACCCTCGGTCTGAGCACGGCCAGCTACCTCGTCAACGAAAACGGCGGCCCCGTCACCATCACCGTCGTGCGCAGCGGCGGCAGCGTCGGCACGATCTCGGTCAATTATTCGGTCACAGCGGTGCCCCCGGCCGTCCCCGGCGTGGACTTCATCCCGACCAGCGGGACGTTGGTGTTCGGCCCGGGTGAGTTCAGCAAGAGCTTTACGATTCAAATCCTGGACAACGCCATCCAGGACGGTGCCCGCTCGTTGGCCGTGTTGCTCTCCGGCGCGTCGCCCTCCGGAACGCTCGGCAGCCCCGCGTCGGCCCAGGTCACCATCATTGACGATGAATCGGTCAACGAACCGCCGGGCGAGCCGGACACCGCCTTCCGCTCACCGTTCAGCCTCAACGGGCCGGTGCTGGCGATGGCCCTCCAACCCGACGGCAAGCTCGTCATCGCCGGCGACTTCACCTTGGCCAACGCCTCCCCGCGCAACCGCATCGCCCGGATCAATACCGACGACAGCGTGGACACGGGCTTCTCCTCGGCCGCGCCGACTGCCGGAGCGAACGCCACCGTGCGCGCCCTCCTGCGCCAGAGCGATGGCGCGCTGGTCATCGGTGGCGACTTCACCACCGTGGACGGGATCAACCGCAACCGCATCGCCCGGTTGCGCCTCAACGGCACGCTGGACACAGACTTCAACCCCGGCGCCGGCGCCGACAACCCGGTGCTGGCCCTGGGTGAAACCTTCGTCAACGGACAACGCAAAATCCTGATCGCCGGCAATTTCACCACCGTGGATTCGCGCCCCTTCAATCGCGTCGCCCGGCTCCACAACGACGGCACGCCCGACCTGAGCTTCAACCCCGGCCTGGGCGCCAACGATTACGTCTATGCCCTGGCCGTGCAACCCGACGGGCGCATCCTCATCGGCGGCGATTTCACCAGCGTCAACGGCGTCCCGCGCCATCGCATCGCCCGGCTGCACCCGGACGGCTCGCTGGACCTGAGCTTCGATCCGGGCACCGGCGCCAACGCCGCCGTACGGGCCATCGCGCTCCAGACCGACGGGCGCATCGTCATCGGCGGCTCCTTCACCAATTACAACGGCCAGACCCGCTTCCGCGTCGCCCGCCTGCTGCCGGACGGCACGCTGGATACCACCTTCGATCCGGGCGAGGGCGGCAACGACACCGTGGACGCGATCGTCATTCAACCCGATCACCGCATCGTGTTGGGCGGCAAATTCACCCGTTTCAGCGGCGTCACCCGCAACCGCGTCACCCGCCTCAACAGCGACGGCTCGATGGACCCGACCATCAACTTCGGTACCGGAGCGAACAACTTCGTGGCGGCGGCGCTGGTCCAGCCCGATGGCAAGATCGTCATCGGCGGCGGATTTACCGAGTATGACGGCCAGCCGCGTTCGCATCTGGCCCGGATTTACGGACGCTCGATCAGCGGCTCGGGCAAGTTTGAATTCGCCGCGGCAACCTTCTTCGTCAACGAGAACGGCACCAACGCCCTCATCACCGTGCGACGACGCGGCGGCACGAGCAATCCCGCCGGCCACTCCGGAGTCACGGTCAACGCCCAGACCAGCGACGGCACCGCGCTGCAGGGCGTCCATTACCTCGGCGGCACCTTCCCGTTGTTCTTCCCGGCGGGTGAAGCCCTCCAGACCTTCCAAATCCCGGTGCTTGATGACTTTGAGATCAATTCCGATCGGACCGTGAACCTGTCGTTGGGCACGATCACGCCGCCGGGCTCGGCCGGCATCGGCAACCAGCCCACCGCCACGCTGATCATTGTCAACGACGACGCCGGCATCCACTTCTCCGCGCCGTCCTACTCCCGCAACGAAAACGCCGTGGACGGCGGGGCGACCATTTCGATCGTTCGCAGTGGTAGCACTCTCGGGACCGCTTCGGTCATCTTCCGAACGACCACCACCGGCACGGCCACGCCCGGCTTGGACTTCACGCCCGTGTTCACCAACGTGACCTTCAACCCGGGCGAAACCCTCAAAAACGTTTTCATCGCGATCACCAACGACACCGCCATCGAGGGCGATGAAACCGTCGGATTACAACTCATGAGCGCGGTCGGCGCCGTGCTGGTGACGCCCTTCACCGCCACGTTGACCATCGTGGATGACGATTTCGGGCCGGGCGCGCTCCAGTTTGCCTTCGCCACCAACTCGGTCGCGGAAAACGCCGGCTTCGCCAACATTTGGGTCGTTCGCACCAACGGCCGCACCGGCATCGTCACCGCCGATTACTTCACGCGGGACATCACGGCCGCCGCCGGCCTCGATTACACGGCCCAGGCCGGCACGGTCGTCTTCAACGACGGGGAAGTCCTCAAGACCATCCAGATTCCGATCCTCGACGACGCCCTGGTGGAAGACCCGGAGGCGTTCTTGATCACGCTGACCAACGCCACCGGCGGGGCCGTCATCGTCGGCAACACCAACACCACCGTCGTCATTCGCGACAACGACGTCGGCTTCAAGTTCGGCCAGCCCTTCTACACCGTGAACGAGAATGGCGGCAGCGTCACCATCTCTGTCCTCCGCATCAACGGCAGCAGCGGCACGGCGTCGGTCAATTACACCACCGCCGACGTGACCGCCACGGCCACGAGCGATTACTCGCCGGTTTCCGGGACCTTGAACTTTGCTGATGGCGAAACGCTCAAGACCGTCACCGTGCCCATCCTGGACGACCCGCTGGTGGAGGGCGACGAGGTGTTCCAGTTCCAGCTCTCCAACCCGGTCAACGGCGTGCTCATGCAGAGCGCCGTGCCGGTCACGATCCTCGACAACGACACCGGCGTGCGATTTGAATCGGCCACCTATTCGGTCAACGAAGGCGTGGGCAGTCTCATCCTCACCGTCGTGCGCACCAACCCCAACACGGGCCCGATCACCGTCGCCTACAGTGCCGCTGATGACACCGCCGTCAACGGCCAGGACTACTCGCTCTCCGCGGGGGTTTTGTCCTTCGCCAACGGTGAAGCCTCCAAGACGATCACCATCTCGATTCTCAACGACACCCTTGTCGAAGGCGACGAAACCTTCTTCGTCACACTGACCAACGCCACCGGCGGCGCGCAGCTCCTCAGCCCAAGCACCGCGCTGGTGACCATCCAGGACAACGACGCCGGCCTGCGCTTCTCCAGCGCCAGCTATTCAGTCTCGGAAAGCGGCGTCCAGGCCACCATCACCGTCCTGCGCTCCGTCATCACCGACACCGCCGTCTCGGTCAACTACGCCACCGCCGACGGCACCGCCATCGCCGGCGCCGACTACATCCCGGCCACCGGCACCCTCACCTTCGCGCCCGGCGAAGTGTCGAAGACCTTCACCGTCCAGGTCATTGACGACACCCTCATCGAAGGCGACGAAACCGTCCTCTTGCGCCTGCTGAACCCGACCGGAGAGGCGTCGCTGTTGAATCCGAACGCCGCGACGTTGAGCATTCTGGACAACGACGGCAGCCTCATCCAACCGGCTGGCGCCGCGCTTCTGAGCGAAAGCGGCCCGGTCAACAACGCGATTGATCCGGGCGAAACCGTGACCGTGCTCCTGGCCCTGCGCAACGTCGTCGGCATGCCCACGGCGAACCTCGTGGCCACGCTGCAGACCGGTGGCGGAGTAACCTCGCCCAGTGGCCCGCAGACCTACGGCGCCCTGCAACCCGGCGGGCACTCGGTCTCCCGTCCGTTCACCTTCACCGCCACGGGCACCAACGGCGGCACCCTGACCGCCACGCTCGCTCTTCAGGACGGAAGCACCAGTCTCGGCACGGCGGTCTTCAACTTCCAGTTGGGCACGCGCACCACCATCTTCACCAACAGCGCCGCGATCATCATCAACGACGTCACCAACGCCACGCCCTATCCGTCGGTCATCTCCGTCTCCGGTGTCGGCGGCAGCCTCCTCAAGGCCGTTGTCACCCTCTCCAACGTCGCGCATCCGTTCCCCGATGACATTGACGTGCTGCTCGTCGGCCCGACGGGCACCAACGTCATGCTCATGTCCGATTGCGGCGACAACCTCCTCATCACCAACGTCACGCTGGTCTTCGACGACAGCGCAACGACGGTTCTGCCGGACAACACGCCGCAGATCACCAGCGGCACCAACAAGCCCACCAACTATCTCCTGACCGATGTCATGCCGCCACCCGCCCCGGCGCCGCCCTACGGGGCCACCTTGAGCGTCTTCAACGGCTCGAATCCAAACGGCGACTGGTTGCTCTATGTCGCCGATGATCTCAGCGGCGGCGCAGGCCGAATTGCCAACGGCTGGTCGCTCCACCTGACGACACTGGGCGTGCTCCTGGCAACACCTGACCTCTCGATCACCGTCACGGCGTCGCCACCACCCGTCATCGTGACCAGCAACCTCACCTTTACCATGATCGTCACCAATCACGGGCCATCCGGCGCCACCGGCGTGCAGGTCACCAATCCGTTGCCCACTGGCGTGCAATTCGTCAGTGCCAGCGCCAGCCGGGGCAGCATCTCCACCAACGCGGGTAACGTCGTCTGGTCGGTTGGCTCACTCGCCAGCGATGCCTTCGCCACCGCCACCGTTGTGGTGCGTCCGACCGTCGCCGGCTTGCTCACCAACACCGTCTCCGGCTTCGGCGCCGAGAGCGATCCGAACACCGGCAACAACACCGCCAGCATCGTGGTCACCGTCCAGCCCGTGACCGCCGACCTGGCCCTGGGCATTGTGACGACGCCTGCCGGCCCCATGCTCCTTGGCCACCAACTGACCTACGCACTGTTCGTCACGAACCTCGGCCCGGCGACGGCCACTACTGTGACGCTCACCAACACCCTGCCGCCCGGTGTCGCGTTCCTCTCGGCGACGCCGGCCGGTTACGTCCACTCCGGCGGCGTCGTTGCATTCCCGAACCTGGGCAGCGTCGGCAGCGGCGACACCATCAATGCGACCATCACTGTGCAGGTGTTGACCAACGGCACGCTGACCAACACCGCCACGTGCAGTTCGTCAGTGACCGATCCGCTCAAGGCCAACAACACCGCCACCGTGAAGACGCTCGTGTTGCCCGGCTTCTGGCCGCAGGTGGGACTGCAGGGGGCCAACGTGGAAATCAGTTGGCCGAAGGATGTCAGCGTCGTACTCGAATACACGACCAGCCTGACGCCGCCTGTTGTTTGGTTGCCGGTAACTCAAACCCCGGTGGTGGTGGGCGACAATAAGGTCGTCACGCTCTCCATCGAAAACGGCAACAAGTTCTTCCGCCTCCGGCCCGGGCCCTAGCGGGCTGGTGATGTTCCCGTGGCGGAGACCTCGTTGCCTCCATGGGGAACGGCGAAGATGATTTAACGTACCGCGCGCGTCTGGGGCGCGCGCCGTGGAGCAACTCAGTTCAGTTTGGTTGGTTATGAAGACGCGGCTGAAACAACTTTGGCGCGCCACCCGGCGCTGCCACGCCCTTTGGCGTTGTGCGGTCGGGCTGGTCTGGGTGGGGTTGATGACCGGCAGCTTGCTGGCGGCGCCGTTCGATCGGCAAATCAGCTTCACTCAACCCGACGGCACGGTCATCCAATTGCACGGCCGGGGCGACGAGTTCTCGGCGGTTTTTGAAACCCTCGACGGGTACACCGTCGTCTTTGACCCGGGGTTGCGGGCGTATTGTTACGCTCAGTTGGCTGCAGACGGCTCGCTCATCTCCAGCGGCGCCCAGGTGCATTTGGTCAGCCCCACCGCCCTGGGGCTGACGCCCCACTTGCGAATGAGCGCCGAAGCCCGGCGACGACAGATTCTCCAGCGTTGGCAACGTTGGGAGGCCGCGATGCAAATTCGCGAGCGTTGGGCCGCGCAAAAGGCGGCGGCTCGTCGTTACTACGATCGCAAGGGCCCGCAGTTTGCTCCGCCCCCGTTCACCACCACCGGCCTCAAGGTCGGCCTCACGCTGTTGATTGATTTCAGTGACGACCCGGCAACCGTGCCCCAGGCCGAAATCGTCAATTTCCTCAATGGCGACAACTACACCGGTTACGGCAACAACGGCTCCGTCAAAAGCTATTTCTGGGATAACTCCGGCGGCCTGCTCCTTTACACCAACGTGGTGACAATCTACGTCCGCGTGCCCAACCCCAAGAGCACCTATAACGACATCACGCAGGACGCCGGCGACAATGCCAACCGCCTTATCAAAGACGCCCTCGACGCCCTCAAGGCGCTGCCCGATTACAACACCACCATCCTGCCGACATTCAACGCTCTGACGGTGGACCAGAACAATCAGGTGGTCGCGTTCAATGTCTTTTATGCCGGAGGCAACGGCGGCGTCTGGGCCATGGGCCTGTGGCCGCACTCCTGGGCTCTGTACAACGTAGGTCCCCAACCCCTGGGTAACGGCATGAGCGTCTTCCGCTACCAGATCACCAACATCGGCAACGAACTGGAAATTGGCACCTTCTGCCACGAAAACGGCCACATGCTTTGCGGCTATCCGGACATCTACGACTACGATTACGCCTCCTCCGGCGGCGCAGGCATGGGGCGTTACTTGGCGGCTTCGGCCTTCTTCTTGTTGGCGTCCACCTTCAGTTGCGCGGCCACGTTCTTGACCTGGGGAACCGCGTTCGGGTCGTTGAGCACCTTGTCGAGCAGGGCGAGCGCCTCGTCG
>JAOAIM010000122.1 GCA_026414705.1 Verrucomicrobiia bacterium
GGCTTTGCTTGGCCTGCCGACTGCCAGTCGGCGGCACAGCAGATTTCTAATCTGCGCTACGCTCCACGCTCTGACGCTCCAACGCCCTTTGCGCCCCCACGGGGCTTGAGAGGGTTTGGGGACTGGGCAACCGAGGGCGTTGCCCTGGGCCAACGTTGTGCTCGCGCCTTCGGCGCCAGCGGCGTGGTGGAAACGGTGTTCCGGGCTGGGCGCCGAAAACAGGATGCGAGGCTTGTATGTTCGCGGCCCGGCGCTTCACCCTGCCGCAGCGCAGCTCAGTTCGCAATCAGGTTCACGAGCTTTTTGGGCACGATGATGACCTTGCGCACAGTTTTGCCGGCCAGGAATTGCTGCACGCGCGCGGAAGCCCGGGCGGCACTTTCCAACGCGGCGTCGTCAGCGTTCGCGGGCACGCGGATGACATCGCGCAGTCGCCCGTTGACCTGCACGGGGATTTCGAGGGTGTCCTCGACCAGCAGCGCGGGGTCGAATTGCGGCCACGGCGCGTAGGCCAGGTCGGCGCGCTCCAACGCGAACGCGGCGTGAAGTTTCTCCCACAGCTCTTCGGCCAGATGCGGCGCGAAGGGATGCAGCAAAATCACAAACGTTCGGAGCACCGAGGCGGGCCGCGTCGGCCAGGCAAGCGCTTCGTTGACGAAAACCATGAGCGCCGAAATCGCCGTGTTGAAGCGCAGTTCTTCGAGGTCTTCGGTGACCTTGCGGATGCAGGCGTGGAGCGTTTTGAGCTGGGCCGGTGTCGGCTGCGTGTTCTGAATGGCCGGGTGCAGCCGGATGAGTCGAAGCGCTTCCTGTGGGTCGGCGAACGTGCCGGCGGTTTCGGCCTGTTCGAATTCGGTTTCACTGTGCTCGTCCACGAACAGACGCCAGACGCGGCCCAGGAAACGATACACGCCCTCAACGCCCTTGGTGCTCCAGGGCTTGGTGTCCTGCAACGGCCCCATGAACATCTCGTAGAGCCGGAAGGCGTCGGCCCCGTATTCGCGCAAGATGTCGTCGGGGTTGACGACGTTGCCGCGGGACTTGGACATTTTCTGGCCGTCTTCACCGAGGATGAGGCCCTGGTTGACGAGCCGGAAGAAGGGTTCGGGCGTTGAGACGTGGCCCAGGTCGTAAAGCACCTTGTGCCAGAAGCGGGCGTAGAGCAGGTGCAACACGGCGTGCTCGGTGCCGCCCACATAAAGGTCCACGCCGGGGGCAGAATTGACAGCCGCCTCGGGCCGAATCAAAATTTCTTCAGACCGGTCGGTATCGGCCGTAGAGAGAGAGACCCCGATGGCGGTATCTCTCGCCGGTCGCGATTCTTCTGCGGCTTCAGCCTTGCGGATCAAGAGCGTTTGCAACGCCAGGCACCGGCGGCCCGTCAGCACCTCTTCCGCAACAACCATGATCCCGTCAATGCGTTTGATGAAGCGCACCACGCGCCGGCCATTTCGGTTCGTGCCGCCGTCTTCGATTTTGTCCGGCGCCGCGTAAACGCGCGGTAGATGGTGAAAATCGGCGGGCAAAACCGCCCGTTGACCCTGCGCGGATTCCAGCGCCTCAACATGATGTTGCAGATAGGAATGCCGCACCCCGTAACTGTCCAACCGGAAAAAATAATTGCTCACGTCCAGTCCGGTCGCGGCGCGAACCCGCTCGGCCACCGACGGCGGGACGCGGCCCAGGATTGCCTCGGCGCGCGGCCCTTGGGGACGCTGAATCGCGCAGCTCACGACCCGGTCAATCTCGGCGTGAAGTTGGGCGACGGTTTTCGGCAGGCGGGGTTGGAGCGTGCCCATCCAGTATTTTTCAGCGAGATGGCTCCAAGGGCGTTTTGGATTGGTGGCGTCCAGATACCGCAGGTAATACCAGCAGGAGCCCGCCCATTGCGGCATGGTGTTGGTTTCGCGTTCGACGCCGGGGGCGACTTTCACCCACGCCTCGGCGCGTGCCAGCGGCGGGCGCCCGTCGGGCGTGGGTTTGTAGTCGTCCAGGTTGGGCGGCAACACCGGCAACAAATGTTCGCCGACCGCCTCGTGGTAGAGCGTGCCGTCCGCGTCGCGCTTCCAAACGATCGGGAACGGCTCGCCCCAGTAGCGTTGCCGGCTGAAGAGCCAGTCGCGCAGCTTGTAGTTCACGGTGCGTTTGCCCAGGCCCTTGGATTCGAGCCAGCCCACAATTTTCTTCTTTGCCTCCGGCGTGGGCAGGCCGGTGATGGAGACCTCCGGCCCGGTGGAGTTGACCGAAACGCCGTCGCCCACAAAACCGCGCCAGTCGGTCTGTGGATCGGGCGGTTGGACGACCTGCACGACCGGCAGGTTGAATTTCTCCGCAAACTCCAGGTCGCGCGTGTCGTGCGCGGGCACGGCCATGATCGCGCCCGTGCCGTAGCTGATGAGCACGTAATCAGCGATCCAGATGGGGATGCGCTGGCCGTTGACGGGATTGATCGCGTAGGCGCCGGTGAACACGCCGGTTTTCTCTCGCGCCAGTTCAGTGCGTTCGAGGTCGGATTTTTTGGCGACCTCGGCGCGGTAGGCTTCAACCCTCGCGCGATGCTCCGGGGTCGTGATCCGTTCCACCAGTGGATGCTCCGGCGCGAGCACCATGTAGGTTGCGCCGAACAGCGTGTCGGGCCGGGTCGTGAACACGCGCAACTTCACCGGCCGGCCGTTGGCATCGCGAAAATCGGCAATCTCAAAATCCACCTCTGCGCCCTCGCTGCGCCCGATCCAGTTGCGCTGCATTTCCTTGATGGAATCGGGCCACTCGACGAGGTCCAGGTCCTGGAGCAACCGCTCGGCATAGGCGGTGATGCGCAACATCCACTGGCGCATCGGACGGCGCACCACGGGGAAGCCGCCGACCTCGCTGCGTCCGTTGACGACCTCCTCGTTGGCCAGCACCGTGCCCAGCGCCTCGCACCACCAGACCGGTTGCTCGCTCACGTAGGCGAGGCGTTTGGAGTCCCGATACGCGCGGCGCTGGGCCTCGCTCACACAATCAGCCGGATACTTGAGCGTGCGGATCGGTTCGGCGCGGTTGGTCTCCGGGTTGAACCACGCGTTGTAAAGCTGCAAAAAAATCCACTGCGTCCACTTGAAGTAATCCGGGTCGCACGTGGCCAGTTCGCGCGACCAGTCGTAGCTGAAGCCGAGGCTTTTGATCTGGCGGCGAAACGTGGCGATGTTCTGCTCGGTGGTCACGCGCGGGTGCTGGCCGGTTTTGACGGCATATTGCTCGGCGGGCAGCCCAAAGGCGTCCCAGCCCATCGGGTGGAGCACGTGTCGCCCGCGAGCGCGCAGGTAACGCGCCAGGATGTCAGTGGCCGTGTAGCCTTCCGGGTGACCCACGTGCAGCCCGGCGCCGCTCGGATACGGGAACATGTCCAGGATGTAAAACTTCGGCGGCAACTGCTCCGCCGTCACGCGCCCGGCCAGCCCGTGCCGCTGCGCAAACGGGTGGTTCGCCGGAATCTCCTCGCCCGGATTGAACGCGCGAAAGGTCTGTTCCTCCTCCCAGTGGCGCTGCCACTTGGGTTCGATCAGGTGAAACGGATACTGCCTGCGGCTGCTTGCCATAGAGCCGCGCATGATGCGCCCGCCGCGAGTGCCCGGCAAGTTCGCGCTTGCCGCGCGCCCGCTGCGCCGAAACATTTTCGCACCGCGATGCGCCGCGCCGCACGGTTTACATGAATCCCGACCACACCAACTCAAACCAAACGAACGCCGCGCCTCGGGACACTCGACGGCGCTGGCCCGAATGGCTGCGTGTGGCGCTGATCGGTCGCCGCCCGCGCGTGACGCTGCTGCGCGCCGCCGTGCTGGCAGGGGTCGCGTTTGTGGTTTTCGGGTTCATCCTGCTGCCGGTGCGCATCGAGGGGCCGAGCATGTTGCCCGCGTTCCGGCCCGGCAGCTTTCACCTGGTCAATCGGCTCGCCTACTGGTGGGGCACGCCCCAGCGCGGGGACGTGGTCGCCATCCGCATTTCCGGGCGCGAATACAACGGGCGCGAGTTGCTGGGCGACCTGGTGCGACTGCGCGTGAACTTCCGGCGACTTTTCCGGCCCTCGGTGATGTATCTCAAGCGCGTCGTCGGGCTGCCCGGCGAGACGATCGAGTTCGTGGACGGCCGACTGCTGGTCAACGGTCGCCCGCTCGATGAACCCTGGCGGCGCGCGCCCTGCAACTGGACACTGCCCCCACGCACCCTCGGCCCGGATCAATTCTTCGTGGTCGGCGACAACCGCGCCCAACGCCCGGAAGACCACACCTTCGGCGCCGCGGAACGCGCGCGCATCGTCGGCAAGGTCATTCTATGAAGTGGATTCGCCGCGTCCTGCTCGTCCTGGCACTCGCCGCGTTGGGTCTCTGGCTCTGGTCGGTCCTGTTTCCCGGCCCGGAAAAAATCATTCGCAAGCGCCTTGCCGCCCTCGCCGCGGACGTTTCCTTTCACGGCAAGGAAGGCCCAATGGTCCGCGCCGCCAAAATCGCCCGACTCCTCGGCCTGTTCAGCCTCGACGCCGAGATCACTTTCGACGCCCCCGGACGCGGCGTGCAGAGCCTGCGTGGGCGAGAGGACATCCGGCAGGCCGCGCTCAGCGCGCAGTCCGCTCTTTCCTCGGTCACGGTGGACTTCCTGGACGTGAACGTGACGCTGGCGCCGGACAAACAGTCCGCCGTGGTGGACCTGACGGCGCGCGGGAGGGTCGGCAGCGAGCGGGGCGCGTTCGTGCAGGAGATGAAATTCACGTTTCCGAAGATTGACGGCAAATGGCTCATCGTGCGCGTCGAAACGGTGCGAACTCTCTCGCGCGGCGGCGGCCCGCTGCTGGCGGTGTCCCAGACCCATGACGGAGGCGGCATTGCGGCATCTGTCGGGCGCTGATCCGGTGCTGGCGCGGCTCATCCGGCGCGTTGGTCCGTGTGGGCTGCGTCCGCGTCGCCGCCGCGCGCCTTACGAGGCGCTCGTGCGGTCGGTGCTGTTTCAACAACTGAACTGGCGCGCTGCCGAAGCCATTTTCAGCCGGCTGCGCGCGCTGTATCCCGACACCCGATTTCCATCGCCAGACCAATTGCTGCGCACACCCGATGCCCACCTGCGCGCCGCCGGCCTTTCCCGCAATAAAATTGCCGCCATCAAAGACATTGCCGCCAAAACGCTCGAAGGCATCGTGCCCGATTCGCGAACCATTCGCACGCTGACCGATGACGAAATTTTGGATCGGCTCACGACCGTGCGCGGCGTCGGGCCGTGGACGGTGCAGATGCTGTTGATTTTCACGCTGGGCCGGCCCGACGTGCTGCCCGCGACCGATTTCGGCGTGCGCAAGGGCTTCGCGCTGACCTACGGACTGGACGCGCTGCCCCGGCCCGCCGAGGTGCTTGCGCACGGCGAACGCTGGCGACCGTATCGCACCACGGCGACATGGTATCTCTGGCGCGCCGTGGACATGGTCAACGTGCTGCCCTGATGCAATGGCCGGGCGCGCGTGCGCCCGGGCCGGAAGCCGTCGGGCTTTATGCCGCAGCCCTTCAGCGGCGCGAGTGGCCCCGATTCGTGGCAACGTTTTTGCCGGCGGGCGGGTCGCCGCAACCGCATCGCTCGTCGAGTCATTGACTCGCAGGCGGAAGCGTTTTTTGATGCCGCCAAGCGCCCGGCAATGAACACACGGCCACGAGTCCAATCGCCCCCGGACAAGCCGCTGATGCTTTTCGACGGCGACTGCCGCTTCTGCGCGCTCTGGATTCGCCGCTGGCAACAAGCCACGGGGCCCGCCGTGGATTACGCGCCGTTTCAAAACGCGGAGGTGACGGCGCGCTTCCCGGAAATCACAACCGAACAACTCGCAGCGGCGGTGCACCTGATCGAACCCGACGGCTCGGTCAGCCGCGCCGCCGAAGCCGTGTTTCGCGCGCTGGCCCGGAATCCGCGCCACGCCCGCTGGCGACGCTGGTATGAAACGTCGCCGGCTTTCGCCCGGTTGAGCGAGGCGGCCTACCGGTTTGTCGCGGCGCACCGACCGCTCTTCTCGGTGGCGACGCGGGTGGGCTGGGGGGCGCACGTCGAACGGGCCAGTTTCTCCGTGGCGACGGGCATTTTCCTGCGCGTGTTGGCCCTCATTTTCCTGGTCGCATTTGCGTCGCTGTGGACGCAGATCAAAGGTCTCATCGGCTCGGAGGGCATCCTGCCGGCCGAACCGTTTTTGATCGCGGTGGCGGAACACTTTGACGCGCGGGGCATCGGGGCGGATCGCTACCGGCTCTTGCCCACGCTCTGCTGGTTGGATGCGAGCGACGGTTCGCTTCAACTGCAATGCGCCGCCGGGTGTGTATTGGCGGTGCTGGCGTTGGCGGGCGTGGCGACCCGCGCGTGCTTTGCCTTGTTGTGGGTGCTGTACCTGTCGCTGGTCACCATCGGACGCGATTTCCTGGCGTTTCAATGGGACAACCTGCTGTTGGAAGCCGGCCTGCTGGCGGTGCTGCTGTCGCCGCCAGGTTGGCGACCGCGCGGCGGTTGGCTCGCCGTCGAGTCGCCCCGGCTCGCCCGCTGGTTGCTCTGGTGGTTGCTGTTCCGGCTCATGTTCGAGTCGGGCGTTGTCAAACTCGCCAGTGGCGACGCGACCTGGCGCAACCTGACCGCGCTGACGGTTCATTACGAGACGCAGCCGCTGCCGACGCCGCTGGGCTGGTTTGCGCATCAGTTGCCTGCGTGGTTTCAACGCGTTTCCTGCGCGGCGATGTTCGGCATCGAACTGGTCGTGCCCTTTTTGATTGTTGCGCCGCGCCGGCTGCGTCACTTCGGAGCAGCGGCGATGGCGGCGTTGCAGGTCGGCATCCTGCTCACCGGCAACTACACGTTCTTCAATTGGCTCACGCTCGCGCTATGCTTGTTGCTGGTGGACGACTTTGCGCTGGCCCGTTGCCTGCCGCGGCGCGTGCGGGAGCGGCTCGCGCAACCCACCGGGACGCAAGCTCGCGCTTGGCCCCGCTGGCAGCAGGCGCTGGGCGTCGCGTTCGCCGCCGTGATCGTGCCGGTCTCGGCCGCGCAGGTGTTGATGACACTGCGGGTGCGCGTGCCGGAGTGGACGTTTCTGCCGATGTTGCATCAGTGGTTGGCACCGTTGCGCAGCGTCAATCCCTACGGCCTGTTTGCCGTCATGACAACCGAGCGGCCGGAGATTGTCATCGAGGGGAGCGAAGACGGGGTCGAGTGGCGCGCCTACGAGTTTCGTTACAAGCCGGGTGAGTTGACCCGCCGTCCGCCGTGGGTTGCGCCGCATCAACCGCGCCTGGATTGGCAGATGTGGTTCGAGGCGCTGCGGCCGGCGGGTGCGGCGCCCAGCCCGTGGTTTTTGAATTTTTGCGCGCGGCTTTTGCAGGGCGAGCGCGAGGTGCTGGCGCTGCTTGAGAAAAACCCGTTTCCCGGCAGCCCGCCCCGCTTCGTCCGCGCCCAGCGCTTCCGCTACCGATTCACCGACCCGATCGAACGCCGCCGCACCGGCGCCTGGTGGAAGCGCGAGCCGCTGGACGCCTACCTGCCGCCCCTGTCGTTGCCGCCCTCCCAACGCCGTGCGCCGACGCGCGTCTGACGCGCGCGCAAACCCGACGCAAAAGCAGACCGGTCCGGTCCGGCTTGTTCCGCCGCACAGGCCGGGTGCCGCTGGCAACGCCTGCTTTCCAGGCCCTCCCTGAGCCCAAATGCCGCAGTCGCAACCCGGCGGAAACTCCCACAACCCGGGCGTCGGATTTCATGGAAACCGGGCTTGGTGATGCTGCCGGCGGCACGAGCGAGGGCGCACCGGGTTGAAACGCGCTTGGGACGGTTTGCACCGGTGCGCCGCGCTGTTAAACTCGGCGCGATGCCGGATATCGTCCTCGCCACGCTCAACGCCAAATACATCCACGCGGCGTTTGGCTTGAGGTATCTGCTGGCGAATCTGGGCCCGCTCCGGTCGCGGGCGCGCCTGATGGAGTTCGACATTCACGATCGGCCGGTGGACGTGGCGGAGGCGTTGCTGGCGCAGCAACCCCGGATCATCGGCCTGGGCGTTTACATCTGGAACGTCGCGCCCACCACCGAGCTGGTTGCCGCGCTCAAGCGGGTGCGCCCGGAGGTGCGTGTGGTGCTCGGCGGCCCGGAGGTGAGCTACGAAACCGAGCAACAGGAAATCGTGCGGCTGGCCGATCACGTCATCACGGGCGAGGGCGACCTGGCGTTCGCGCGCCTGTGCGCGCAACTGTTGGAGGGCGCGCAGCCGCCGAAACTCATCGCCGCCGAGTTGCCGCAGTTCGCGCAACTCGCGCTGCCCTACGAGTTCTACACTGACGAAGACGTGGCGCACCGGGTCATTTACGTCGAAGCCTCGCGCGGATGCCCTTTCACATGTGAGTTTTGCCTCTCGTCGCTCGACATTCCCGTGCGCGCGGCGCCGCTGGAGTTGTTTCTGGGAGAAATGCAAAAGCTGCTGGCGCGCGGGGTGCGGCAGTTCAAGTTTGTGGACCGCACCTTCAATCTGAACATCGCCACCAGCCGCGCGATTCTGGAGTTTTTCCTTCAACGCCACCAACCGGGGCGGTTCTATCACTTCGAGATGATCCCCGACCGGTTGCCGGCCGAGTTGCGTGAGGTGATCCGGCGTTTCCCGCCCGGCGCGCTCCAGTTCGAGATCGGCGTGCAAACCTTCAACGAAGAGGTCGCCGCGCGCATCCGCCGCCGCCAGGATAATACCCGGCTGGAGGAGAACTTTCGGTTCCTGCGCGAGGAAACCGGCGTGCACATTCACGCCGACCTGATCGCGGGGCTGCCGGGCGAGTCGCTCGAAAGTTTTGCCGCCGGCTTTGACCGGCTGGTGGCCCTGCGCCCGCAGGAAATTCAGGTCGGCATCCTCAAGCGGTTGCGCGGCACGCCCATCAGCCGCCACGACGCCGAATGGCAGATGGTTTACAATCCGCACCCGCCCTACGAGGTGTTGCAAAACCGGCTGATTGATTTCGAAACGATGCAAAAGCTCCGCCGCTTCGCCCGCTACTGGGACCTGGTCGGCAACAGCGGCAACTTCGTTGAAACCACCCCGATGCTGTGGGCCGACGGCGGCTCGCCGTTTGCGCGCTTCATGCGTTGGAGCGAGTGGCTGCACGAGCGGCTCGCGCGCACTCACAACATCGCGCTGCTCACGCTCATGGAGCGGCTCTACGAGTTCCTGACGACCGAATTGAAACGCGAGCCGCGCGTGGTGGCCGAAACGCTCTGGCGCGACTACCAGCGCGGTGGACGCCGCGACAAACCGCCTTTCCTGCGAGCCATCTTGGGCGGCGGCGACGCGCCTGCAGCCGGACAACCGCGTCGGGAACGACTCGCGCCCCGGCGGCAGGCCCGGCATCTCGTCTGAGCGGGCGGCGAGAAGGAACAAGAACCTTCCTGCCGGTATTTCAAGCGCGGCCACGTCAACGGCATCCGCTGGCCAACTCTAGTCGTTGGCGGGCGCGGTGGGAACGAAAGCCCCCGCATTCGAAACGTGCAGCACGGCAGACGGACCTCTGCGCGGCGACCCGTTATCCTCGAAACGGCCGGTGTCGTGCGGCGGCATTGCCGGGCCGCGGATGCGCCACGGATTCACCCCGGACTTTCATGAAAAACCGCGCGCACACACCGGGTGAACCGCCGTTTCTGTGCAACGACCTGCCATCTGTGTCCTTCCGAGTTTGATCCGTGGCGCAACCGCCGTTTTCAGGTTTACGTCAGATCGCGCGCGAACGATTCAGGGATTGCGTTGGCCTCAACCGCGGGCGCTCACCTGGAGCGGCGTGTTGGACGCGCGGGCGAAGGTTTTCGGGATCAGTGCGGTGGAAGATTTGCTTGAGTTTGGGGCGCAGGGATTTGATAGGCTTGCGGGCCGCTGTTTCTGGGTGGGAAGCGGTCATTGCATTGGTTGAGCATGGAACACATTCGGAACATCGCGATTATTGCGCACGTGGATCACGGCAAGACCACGTTGGTGGATTGCCTGTTGAAGCAGTCGGGGACGTTTCGCGCCAACCAGGCGATTGCCCGCGAGGAGCGCATCATGGACTCGCTCGATCTGGAGCGCGAAAAGGGCATCACCATCAAGGCCAAGAATGCCGCCTTCAAATACAGGAATTTCCACGTGAACATCGTGGACACGCCCGGGCACGCGGATTTCGGCGGTGAGGTCGAACGGATCATGAACATGATTGACGGCGTGCTGCTGGTGGTGGACGCCGCCGAGGGGCCGCAGGCGCAAACGCGCTTCGTGCTGCGCAAGGCGCTCGAAGCGGGCGCCAAGCCGGTCGTGGTCATCAACAAGATTGACCGCGAAAACGCCCGGCCCAAACAGGTGCTCGATCAGGTGTTCGAGTTGTTTCTCTCGCTCAACGCGACGGATGAACAGCTCGATTTCCCGTTTGTGTTCTGCTCGGCCAAAGGGGGTTACGCGGTGACGACGCTTGAGGAACTTGAAACGGTGACGCGCAGTCGGGGTGGCGCGGGCGGTGCGCCGGCGGCCGACATGACGCCGTTGTTTGAGATGATCGTGCGTCACATTCCGCCGCCGCGCGCCCGCGCCAGCGACGGTTTCCAAATTTTGGTGGCGAACCTCGATTACAGCGATTACCTGGGGCGGATTGCGTTCGGCAAAATCGTTTCCGGCAAGGTGCGCGTGGGTGACGCGGCCTGTTGCCTGCACGGAGACGGGCGCGTTTCGAGCGGCAAAATCACGGCGATTTTTCACTTCGAGGGTCTCAAGCGGGTGGAGATTGCCGAAGCGCACGCGGGCGACATCGTGGGCGTGACGGGATTCGAGGAGGTGCACATCGGCGAGACGATTGCCGACAAACCCGAACGCGGCGCGTTGCCCTATATCCCGGTGGACCCGCCGACGATCCAGATGGAATTTGCGGTGAACGACGGCCCGCTGGCCGGGCAGGACGGCAAGCTGGTCACCGCGCGGCACATCTGGGAACGGCTCGTGCGCGAGACGCGGACCAACGTGGCGTTGCGTGTGCGCCAGACCGCCGACCCGAAAGTGTTCGAGGTCGAGGGCCGTGGCGAAATGCAGATCGCCATCCTGGTCGAGCAGATGCGGCGCGAGGGTTACGAGGTGCTGGTGTCGCGTCCCGAAGTGTTGTGGAAGAAAGGGCCGCAGGGGGAGTTGCTGGAGCCGATTGAAAAGCTGTTTCTTGAAATCCCCCAGGAGCACATGGGGGCGGTGCTCGAAAACCTGGCCGCGCGCAAGGCCGAGATCACGCACATGCACCACCATGGCGATCAGGTGACGATCGAGGCGCTGATTCCGATGCGCGGGTTGATCGGGTTCGAGACCGACCTGGTGAACCTGACGCGAGGGCTGGGCGTGATGAGCCACCTGTTTCATGACTATGGCCCGGACCGGGGCGAGATCGCCACGCGCCGCAACGGCTCGCTCGTGAGCATGGAAGACGGCGTGGCCACCGCGTATGCGCTCGATGCGATTCAGGAGCGCGGGCGGTTGTTCATTGAGCCGGGCGACAAGGTTTACAAGGGGATGATCGTGGGCGAG
>JAOAIM010000123.1 GCA_026414705.1 Verrucomicrobiia bacterium
CCGAAGGCGCGACCCAACGATCGCCCGGGGCAACGCCACCGGCGCGAACTCCAAACCCTCTCGAGTCCTGAAGCGGCGCACCCGCCTTGAGCGCGCCTCGGAGCGCGGAGCGTCAGAGCGTCGGAGCGTCAGAGCGTAGGTCGGGCTTTCAGCCGGCTGGCTCGCCCGGATCGAAATCGTTCTGTTCAACGGGCGTGGAGCGTTTGCACACTTGGCGGCGACCGGTTCAACCCGGTCGGACCGAACCTCGTGCCATGAAACGCCCATGTGATTGTGTGGGTGACTGCGGCGCTCCGCCTGAAGTGGAATTGAACCGCCGCGAATTCCTCGGCCTGTTGAGCGCGGGCACGGCGGCGGTTCTGCTCGAACCGGTCGCTCTGGCGCAGCGTCCGGGGCCCAACCTGTCCGAATGGAAACGCGCGCTCACCGAAGCGGGTGCGCCGCGGGTTTACCGCTCCGAGACGCACACCGACGCGCGGATGCATCTGGGCGGCATCGGCACCGGCAACCTGGAGCTGGGCGCCGACGGACGCCTGACCACCTGGCAACTGTTCAACACGCTCCGCGACGGCCACGTGCCGTTTTCCTTCGCGGTGCGTGTTGGCGGGGTCGCCCGTTTGCTCCAAACCACCGGCGGCCCGGACTGGCCGCGCGTGGCGCGCATCGAGATGATCGGCGAATACCCGCTGGCGGTCCTGCGCTTTGATGACCCGGCGCTGCCGGTGAAGTTGGAGCTGACGGCGTTCAGTCCGTTTGAGCCGATGAACACGCGGCTTTCCTCCATGCCGCTGGCCGCGTTTGTTTTTCGCGTCACCAATCCGACCGACACCCCCCAAACCGTTTCACTGGCCGCCTTCCTGCAAAATCCCGTGGGCTACGACGCCAGCGAAGAACCTACCGGACGCGCCCACGCGGTGCCGGGCGCCGGTGAGTCCGAACGGCTGCGCACCAACGCGCACCCCAAATACGGCAGCAATGTCAACGAACCGTTTCGCGCCAGGCACGCAAGCGGCCTGCTCTTGCGCGCCCGGGCCGGACGCGATCCCTCACTGGACCGCCCCGTGGCCGTTTTCGCAACCGACAACTTGCGCCTGCTCAAAGCCCCGCCGCCGGATCGGCCGGAGCATTTGACGCTCGATTGGCTCGAAGCCCTTCCGCGCCCCGACGCGCTGGCCGACGCCGCGCACACGGTCATCTGGCTCGAAGAGCCGTCGCTGGAAACCCCGGCGGCCGCGTTGCAACGAGTGCGCGACGCGGTGCATGGGGGTGCGACGCTGGTGTTGAGCGGTCGCACGCAGCCGTTGCTCGACGCCTACGGCGCCTGGAGCGGCGGGCGTCCGGTGGCCGAGGTGCAGGCGCGCCCCGACATCGTGTTTGAGGATTTCGAGGGTGATTATTCCAAATGGACGGTTGAGGGCACGGCGTTTGGCGATGCGCCGACGCGCCGCGCCTTGCGCGACCAACCGCCGGCGCAGGGCTTCATCGGGCAGGCTTTCGCCAACAGTTTCCACGGCAGCGACAGCGCGCAGGGGCGGCTCATCAGCCGGGAGTTTACCGTCGAGCGCAACTTCATCCGTTTCCGGGTCGGCGGCGGCAACTCGAGCCATCTGCAGGTGCGGTTGATCGTGGAGGGAAAGACGGTCCGCGCGACCACCTCAGCCGCCGAAGACGGACGGCTGCGACCGGCGAGCTGGGACGTGCGCGAGTTTGCCGGACGCGCCGCCCGCATTGAGATCGTGGATCAGAAGCGCGGCGATTTCGGCCACATCACGGTGGATCAAATCGAGTTCACCGACCTGCCCTGTGACCGCGCCGTGATGGAATTGCTGGAAGCCCTGTTGCCCGGACGGTTCCAGGCCGCCGCTCCGATCAAAGACGCTCAGGGCCCAAACACGATTCAGTTTGAGGGCTTGGCGCTCGGGCCCGACGCCGACGAAGTGATGGCCGCCGACGGGCGACGGTTACTGACACGGCGCGTGGGGCGCGGGCAAGTGATCGTGGTGTGCGGGCCGGTGCTCGAGCCGTCGCAAGCGGGCAACATCACCGCGCGTCAAAGGGCCTACGCGTTCCTGTGCGGTCTGGTCGGGGCGCGATACGCCGCGCCGGAGGGCGTCCTGCGGACGGCGCCGGGTTTTGGAACACTGACCCTGACCGCGTTGCACCAGGACGTGACGGTGGCAACGTCTTTTGAAGACTGGAGCGAAGTGTGGCGAAGGTTCTGCGAACGCGGGACCTTTGGGCCACTCGCACAAGCCGCCGCCAACGCGCCGACGCCGGCGGGCCGTACGATCAACGGCGCGGTCGCTGCCAGCGTCCGAGTCCCGGCAGGTGAAACGGTCGAAGTGCCGTTTCTGCTGACGTGGCACTACCCGAACAAATACAACGACACCCGGAATCATCCGGAGGGAATCTGGATCGGCTGTCATTACGCGACGCTCTGGCCGGACGCCGCGGCGGTGGCGCACGAGGCGGCGGAAAAATTTGAGGAATTGAAGGAGCGAACCCGGGCATTTCGCCGGGCCATCTACGACAGCACGTTGCCCTGGTGGCTGCTGGATGCCCTGACGTCGAACGCGGCGATCATCCGGCACATCGGCGTGGTTTTCCGCATCGCCAACGGCGACGTTTACGGCTGGGAGGGCTCCAATGGTTGCTGCCCGCCCACCTGCACGCACGTGTGGGGTTACGCGCAAACGATGGCGCGGCTCTTCCCCGAACTGGAGCGCGGGATGCGACGCATTGACTTCAAGCATCAACAGCGCGCCGACGGCGGCGTGAACAACCGCACCGCCGTGCCCTCGCCACCGCATCCAACCGGCGAGCGCCCGTTCGCCGACGGGCACGCCAGCACCATTCTCAAGGCCTATCGTGAGGCGCTCAATTCCCCGGATGAGGCGTATTTCCGCGAGTATTGGCCGCATGTGCGCCGCGCGGTCGAATACCTCATCGCGCGCGACGCCGAGAGCCACGGCGGTGAACCGGCCGGTTATCTCGAAGACGCGCAATGGAACACCTACGACCAGGCGCTGCATGGGGTGACGACGTTTCTGAGCGGGTATTACCTGGCCGCGTTGCGCGCGGGGGAAGAATGGGCGCGCCGGGTGGGCGAGCCGGACGCCGCGCAGCGGTTTCGTACCGTGTTTGAACGGGGACGCGCCAAACTCGTCGAGTTGTGCTGGAACGGCGAGTATTTCCAGCAGCATTTGCGCGATGACCAACGTCGGCCCGGCGAGGTCGGCCCGGGCTGCATGAGCGACCAGTTGCTCGGCCAGTGGTGGGCGCACCAGTTGGGTTTGGGATACGTCCTGCCGCCGGAGAAGGTGCGCGCCGCACTGGGAGCAATTTTCCACTACAACTGGAAACCGGACCTCACGGGCTGGCCGCATTCGCCGCGCGCGTTTGCCGGGGCGGGCGACAAGGGCCTGATCATCTGCACCTGGCCGCGCGGCGGGCGACCCAAACACGTCATGCTCTATTCCGACGAGGTCTGGACCGGCATCGAGTATCAGGTCGCCGCGCACATGATTTACGAGGGCATGATTGAGGAGGGACTGATGATTGCCAAAGGCGCGCGCGACCGCTACGACGGCGTGCCGCGCCCGCCCATCCCGCGCAATCCCTGGAGCGAGATTGAATGCGGCGGGCACTACGTGCGCGCGATGGCCTCCTGGTCGTTGCTCACGGCGTTGTCCGGCTACGAATACGACGGTCCGGCAGGGCGACTGGCCTTTGCGCCGCGCCTGCGTCCGGAACGATTCAAGGCGTTTTTCACCGGCGCGGAGGGCTGGGGCACCTTCGCGCAGGAGGTCCAAGCAAACCGCCACCGCATCACGCTCGACCTCGTCGCGGGCGGACTGACGCTCCAAACGCTGGAAGTCGCACCGGTGACCTCGTTGATGCCGCAAAAGCTCTCGGTCCGCGTCGCTGGCCATCCAGTGCCCGCGCGGCTCGAAATCCGGGAGCGGCTGCGCGTGCAGTGGGATGCCGCGTTGCGATTGAGCGCAGGAACCAAACTCGAACTCGAACTGGTTTGAAGGCCGGAGCGACGTGGGGCGTAAAGGCGGTGAGGTTTACGACTGCGAAACCGCAGTTGCCGCCGCGGCCCGGACGGCGGAAGCCGGTCGAGCGTCAGAGCGTGGAGCGTCGCGCAAAGCTTCCAGCATGCCGGTTCGCCGACTTCCAGCCGGCGGAACGAAAGCAGTGTCATCAACCGATCCAACTCCGAACTCTGAACTTTGAACAAGGTCGCGCGGGAGCAACGGGCCCCACTGTGCGTAAAAGGCGGCTTGGGAATCCCCTCTCCCTCGAGGGAGAGGGCCAGGGTGAGGGTGGGCGCACCGCGCGGCGGTGAACATCGAACAACGAACACTGAACATAGAACATCGAATGAGGATGGGGAGCGCGCGCGTCTCGCGTGCCGTTTTCGGCGTCTCGCCGAAAACACCTTTCCACCGACGGCTATGAGCGCCGAAGGCGCGAGCACAACGGTAGCCCAGGGCAACGTTGCGGGCTGGGCGGCCCCCTCAAATCCTCTCAAGCCCCGAAGGGGCGCAACAGAATCCCGCGAGCATTTGGACACCCTCACGCACCCCGACGCGCTCTCCCTCACCCCGGCCCTCTCCCGCTGGGAGAGGGGGCGCGGGCGGGCGCGCCGCGTAACATCGAACACCGAACATTGAACATCGAACGTCGAATGAGGAAGCCGGGAAGACCGGAACGCGTGGAACGGGCAACCAACCGACCCAATGCGGCAATCGGCCAAACTGAGAACCTTGAACGCGAACTTCGAGCCCGAAATCCGTGCCCGTTCCGATTCAACGCCGCCTTGCAATGCCCCGACAGCACAACGCCACCAACCCCAAAGCCAACAGGTGCATGGCCAATGGCTCCGGCACCACGTCGAACATGATCCCGCCCAGGGAGGGCGCTTCGCCGGGCACGCCGGAGTTGAGTTGCACTTTGATGATGTTGCCCGGAAGGAAGTTGTCGAAGCGGAAGGTGTAAACATCGGCGATGCCGTTGAACGTCAGACCGGTGAGCAACACATCGCCGCTGGGCTCGCCGCGAGGTCGAAGACGGCCGGCCGGATCGTGTTGCAGGTTGGTGTTGTCCACGACCAGACGGAGGAAAAAAGACGCGGGCGTGCCGGCGAGCAGTTGAATGCGGTTGATCGTGTTGTTGGAGTTGTTTGCCGCCCATTCGTCCACCACGGCGCCCGAAAGGCCGGTCACGCCGTTGGGCAGGGTGAAGGTGTTCCAGCCGGGCTGGCCGCCCTTGGAATACACCCCCAGCACCAGCGGATTTCCAAACGGCGGCGCCTGATCCATCGGATCGTTCACGTCGCCCGAAAAATATCCCGCGTCAGGCGAAAACGTGCGGTTGGTTTGGGTCACGTCGAACTGGAATCCCGCCCAGGGCGGCGGTTGAAACTGCATGTTTTCCCAGGTCGGTCGCTGCGTCACCGGCGCGGTGGCGCCGAACTGCGGAAAGTAAAAACCCGCCTGCCCGAAACCCAGCGCCTGAAAATCCGTCACGTCATACGTCACCCCCACAAACGTGATCGTGCCCTGAGCGCCCGCCGAACAAACCCCCATCAGCATCGCGCCCAGCCACGCCGCTGCTGTCTTGTTGGCTTTGCCTGTCATCGGATACCTCGTCCACGCCGGCCCGGATTCGTGTGCCCGCAAGATCGCTGGCGTCCCCCGCCGCGCTCACGTTGCTCTCAGGTTGCTCCGGGCGCCACGGCTCACAGCCAACGTATTGGTTTCCACACGCCGAAATGCAATCGCGGAAGGCCCTCCGGACCAGTGGCAGGCAAAATCCCTTTGCTTAACGCGCGTCGTTCAAGCCTTTCGACATCAACGACTTGAGGAAACCCATGCCCTGGCGGCAAACCTTCGATGCGCAAAAAGCAACGGCCCACGGCCGCCCTTGGCACGAGGTCCAGCCTGCCCGCAACGGGTTGCCCGCCGAGGATGCCGTTTCAACGTGCCGGTTGCGTCGCCCGCGCGGCCCGGCAATCGCACGTCCTCTGGTCGCCGGTTTTGTTCGCGCGGTTCTTTGCGTCTCGATTCCGGTTGCCGCATCGAGCCTTGCCAAACGCGCGGCGCTCAAGCACAAGAGCACCGGCGCAAACCATGCACGTGACGGCCCAACATGTTGCAACCGCAGTGGCCGGTCTGATCCTGCTGCGCTGGGCGGCTCAGATGCTCCTGGAACATCTCAACCGCCGGCACACGGCGCGCCTGCAAACCGGCGCGCTGCCGGATGCGTTGCGCGAGCGCGTGGAGGCCACCACCCTGGCGCGCTCGGTTGAATACACGCTGGCCCGAAGCCGATTGCATCAAATTGAGGACACGCTCGACGCGCTTGTGTTGCTGGTGGTGCTGTTTTCGGGCGTGTTGCCGTGGAGTCACCAGCGGTTCGGCGCGTGGTTGGGGGCCGCGCCCTGGGCCACGGCGGCCTGGGTGCTCGCGGTGGGTCTGGCGTTGAGCGCCGTGGCGTTGCCGCTGCGCTGGATCGAACAGTTCCGGCTTGAGGCGCGATTTGGATTCAACACCGCCACGCAGCGGACCTGGTGGCTCGACCGTTTGAAAGGGCTGCTGCTGGTCATCGTTTTGGGGATGCCACTGTTGGCGCTGGTGTTTCAAATCGTGGCGCGGGCCGGGCCGATCTGGTGGTTGTGGGCGTGGCTGACGTGGGTTGGTTTTGAGTTGCTGGTGATGCTGGTCGCGCCGGTGGTGATTTTGCCGTGGTTCAACCGTTTCACGCCCCTGCCTGAAGGCAGCCTGCGCGAGCGACTCATGCGCCTGGCGGCGCGCACCGGGTTTCGCGCCCGGAACATTCAGGTCATGGACGGCAGCCGTCGCTCGCGTCATTCCAACGCCTTTTTCACGGGGTTCGGGCGCTTTCGCAAAATTGTGCTCTTTGACACGTTGATCGAGCAACTCGACGAGACCGAGTTGGAGGCGGTGCTGGCGCACGAGATTGCGCATTACCAACGCGGGCATCTGGTGAAAATGGTTTCGGTTTCGGTGCTGCTGTCCGGCGCGGGGTTCTATGCGGCAGCATGGCTCGCGCGACAAGATTGGTTCGCGCCGGCGTTCGGGTTCGCGCCGGGCGAGACTGCGCCCGCACTGCTGGTGTGTGCGCTGTTGGCGGGCGTGATTGGATTCTGGTTCGCGCCGCTGCATCGGCTCTGGCTGCGTCGCTGCGAATACGAGGCGGACGCCTTTGCCGCGCGCGTGCTGGAGACGGCGCAGCCGTTGGTGAGCGCCCTGCGCAAACTCACCGGCAACAACCTCGGCAACCTCTCGCCCCATCCGCTCTACGGCGTCTTCTACCACTCGCACCCCACGCTCCTGGAACGTGAAGCGGCGGTGACGCAGATCAAGTGAGGCGCGCCTCGCCCGTGCGACCCGGTTGGACCGCGCCGCCGAGCCGGCTGTGCCCGGACGGCATCACGCCGTTTGCTCCACGCAACGAGTTGGTCGCCCATCCCGCCCTCCGGCCGTCGGAAGTTCGAGGTTTCATGTTCGTTGTTGGATGTTCACCGCTGTGCGGTGCCTCACCCTGACCCTGGCCCTCTCCCTCGAGGGAGAGGGAATTCCCCAAGTCGCACAAGGGCAACGCGATGACCCCTGACGCACGCAGAGCCCTGTTCAAAGTTCGGAGTTCAAAGTTCAGAGGTTTGAGTGCTGGTGCCGCCGCTTTGGATTTGCCGCCTGCCAGTCGGCGGCACGGCAGATTACCAATCTGCGCTAACGCACCGACGCTCCACGTTCCGACGCTCTGACGCTCCACGCTCGATCCGCTGTTCGACGTGGCGCGAGGCGCACGCCCCGGCCCGCTGCCTCCAGGGAAATTGCCCAACCCACGCGGGTGCGATGCGACAAGCTGCGCGTCGGGCGCCCCAAAATTCTGACTTGTTCAACGGTCAAACTGCGCTTAACTTCACGACAAAATCCCGTCCTAAAATTTCAACCAAGCCATTTTCGTTCATGAAACCCACCCTTCCATTTGTTGGCGTCGCATTGTTTTCCGTGGCAACCTGGCTCGGCGTGCTCCCGTCTGCCGCCGCCACGCGCACTTGGACCGGCGCGGGCGCCAACGGGCTCTGGACCAACGCCGCCAACTGGAATGGCGGCCTCACCGTCCCGGTCAACGGCGACGGATTGGTGTTCCCCGCTGGGGCCACCCGGCTCGCCAACACCAACGCCGTCGGCGGGCCGAGCAACCTCCTGTTCCTCACCTTCACCGGCTCGAACTATTTCGTCTTCAGCCCGCCAACGCTCTCGCTCACCAACGGCCTGACCAACGTCACAGCCGTGACCTTTTCCAACACCCTCAACGCCCACGTTCAGGTGCGGGCCAACCAGTTCTGGTCGCTCACCGATAAAACCACCCTCACGCTCATCGGGGACGTGGGCCTGAACACGTTTCGGCTCACGCTCGATGCCGACGGCGCGCTCGACGTGGCGGGCAGCCTCACCGGCAGCGGAGCCGCGCAGTTGCTCAAAGATGGCGCCAGCCGCCTGAGTTTGAACGGGCCGGCCAGTTCGGTGCCGGACCTGCGCGTGCGTGACGGCTCGCTCGCGGTCAACGGCACCCTGGCTGGCTCGCTGTCCATTTCCAATGGTGCCAGCCTGAGCGGAACGGGCACCGTGCCGCCCTTCCTGTGCGCGGGCACCGTCAATCCCGGCAGCAGTGCGGGCGTGGGGGTGCTGACGGTGTCGGCGGGCACGGCGGTGTTCAACGCCGGTTCCAATCTCCGGGTGGAACTCAACGGCCCGGCCCCCGGCACGGGCTACGACCAGTTGCGCGTGTCGGCGCCGCCGGATTTGAGCGGGGCGAGCCCGACGGTCGTGCCCGGTTTCACCGCCACCAACGGGCAGGTGTTTGTGATCATCACCAACACGGGCGGGGCGGCGTTCACGACCACCTTCACCAACCTGCCCGAGGGCGGCATCGTCGGGTCGGGCGGACAGTCTTTTGAGATCAGTTACGTCGGGGGTAATGGCAACGACGTCACACTCACCAAACTTCCCGCTCCGACCGGGGTCGCGCGGGTCTGGAGCGGCGCCGGCACCGACAATTTTTGGGGCACACCGGCCAACTGGGTCGGCGGGGTGGCACCGAATCCGGGCGACGACCTTGTTTTTCCTGCCGGTGCCGCGCGCTTGGTGAACAGCAACAACTACGGCGCCACCACCGTGTTCAACTCCATCACCTTCAGCAACCAGAACTACGTCCTGCGCGGGAACGGGCTTCGCCTTTACAACGGCGTCCACGGGGCCATTCCATTTTTGTCGTCCACCGTCGCGCTGCCCGTGACGCTGGTGCAGCCGCAAACCTTCACCAACCACAGCAGCGGCGGGTTGGTGTTCACGAATACGATCTTCACCGCCGGCAACAACCTCACGCTTCAGGCAAACAACGGCGACTTCACTTTTCTTCCCGGTGGGCTTGTCACCAACGGCGGCAGCTTGATCCTGCGTGGCACCGGCGTGGTCACGATTGCCAGCTCCCAGCCCTGGCTGCCCATCCAGTTGGCCGGGGGCAACCTGAGCGGCCCCGGCATCGTCGGCACCATCACCGCGCAGGCCGCGGGTGGCTCCATACTCCCGGACAAATCGTTTCCCGGTCTGCTGATCAGCAGCAACCTCGCCCTCAATGCCAACACTACCGTTCGCTTCAAACTGAACGGTCCCGATCCGACCTTTCAGCAGGACCGCCTGGGCGTCAACGGCACGGTGAACCTCAACAACGCGGCGCTCGCCGTGACCGTCAACTATCTCCCCACCATCGGCACCACGTTTCTGGTGCTGACCAACGACGGCGCCGACGCCATCACCGGCACATTCGCCGGGCTGCCCGAGGGCGCCACGACCAACGTCGGTCTGGCCACGATGCAGATCACCTACGCGGGCGGCGACGGCAACGATGTGGCCCTTACCGTCACGGCCATTCAACCACCGGGCACGTGGGTCGGCCTGGCGACCGCCAACGGCTGGAGCCAGAACGCCAACTGGCAGGGCAGCATCCAGCCCGGCCCGACCAACGACCTGATCTTCCCGGACGGCGCCGGCCACAAGACCAACCAGTTCGATTTCAACGCCGACAAAACGTATCGCTCCTTGATCTTCACCGGCAGCGGTTACGACATCAGCGCGGGCTCCGGCAGTTCGGACAACGTGTTGGTGATCACAAACGACCTGCTCGCGTTGAACTCCACCGGCACCAATCGCCTGAGCACACGTCTTGGGTTTGCCGCCTCCTCGCTGGTCTCCAACGTCGCCGGCTCGACCCTGCGCTTGAGCGGACTCATCAGCAACAATTCCAGCGTCGTGCTGCCGGTGTTCTCGCCTGCCGGCACGATCGAGCTGGGCACCATCGGCGATACCAGTGGCACGCTGATCAAGCGCGGTCCCGGCCGCCTGGAACTCGGCATCACCCGCAACGCTGGCACCAACCGCGTCGAATCCGGCACACTCGCCGCCGCCAGCCAAAGCGCTCTGGGACGGCGACAGCTCGGAATGAGCGTCTTTTACGCGACGGCGGTGGTTTCCAACGACGCCGTGCTGGAAATCACCGGCGACGACACGTTCCAAAGCCCGCTCCAGCTCGGCGGCCGGTTGCGCGTGGCCGCTTCCAACGTCACCTGGGCCGGGGCCATCAGTCTGGTGGGCACCGGCGCGGTGTTCGAAGTCACCACCAACCGGCAACTCAACATCACCGGCGCGCTCACCGGCACCAACGGCCTGACCATTGACGGCGCAGGCATTGTGCGCTTCGTCGGCCCCAAGACCTACACCGGCCCGACCACCGTGCTGGGCGGCCAGCTTTTCTCCGCCGGCCTGAGCACCAACGCCAGCGTCTCAATCTTCAGCGGCGGCACCTTCAGCGGCATCGGGCCGGTTGGCCCGCTCTCCTGCTTCAACGGCGCCATCGCCCCGGGCGGCCCCACCAACGCCGGCGCCCTCTACTGCGACCAGGGCGTGAACCTCAATGCCTTTTCCCAGTTGCGCATCCGCCTGTTCGACGCCAGCGGCACCAACCACGACCAGTTGCACGTCGTTGGCCCGGTCGTTCTGAACAACGCGCAGCTTGTCATCACCCAGGCCAACTACGTCGCACCCGTCGGCGCTTCCTACCTGCTGATCACCAACGATGGCAGCGACGCGGTGATCGGCACCTTTGCCGGGCTGCCCAACAACGGCCTGCTCACCAACGGCCCGGCCGTCTATCGCGTCAGCTACACCGCCGGCACGGGCAATGACGTGCAGTTGACCCTGGAAAGCTACCTGAGCACCGGCGCCACGCGCATCTGGACCGGCGCCGGCACCAACGCGCTCTGGAGCAATCCGCAAAACTGGTCGAACAACATCGCCCCCGTGTCCGGCGACGCCGTGCTGTCCCCGCTGGCGGCGGCGCAACTGATCAACACCAACGACCTGCCCACCAACACCGTCCTGCACTCGATCACCTTCGGCGCTGCCAGCGCCGGCTACGTGTTGCGCGGCAA
>JAOAIM010000124.1 GCA_026414705.1 Verrucomicrobiia bacterium
ACCAGGCCGGGAAACGGATTATCGCCCGGCCCGCCCGAACCGATCGCCAGCGGCGCGGTGTTGCCCTGACGCAGGCGACCGGTGACGGGCTTGCGATCCATTGCCACACCGTCAATGAAGAGCACCAATTCGCGCCCATCGTAGCGGGCGAGCACGTCGTGCCAGTTGGTCGGGCCGATTTGCGCCACGGCCGCCGTGACCTGCGCCGCCAGCCCCGGCCTGCCCTCCACGCCGATTTCGCAGCCCAACCGCATGTTCTCCGGCCCGGCGCCGAAGTCGTAGGAAAAAAAGTTGAACACGAGCCGGTCATGTCCGCCGCCCTTGGTGAAATAACCGCGCGTCTCCCACGCGGTTTCCGCCAGCGCGCGCATTCGGATCAACGCGGTGAATTGATCCCCCGCGAGATTGAGTTCGCCGCCCTGACCCTGGCCGGCGTCGAGCCAGCCGCCGTCCAGCTCCGCCGATTTGCCGTCACCGCCCCGGGCGAGCGATGCCGCCCGCTCGTCGCCACTCAATTCGATTCCCAGCCGCACCGGCCCGCGCGGGGTCAGCGCGCTGTTCTGCCCGGCGGCATCGCGTCCGTCAGCCATGTGCCAGACGGCAATTGCGGTCGAAAAAATTCGTGCTGCATCGGCAGGCGTCGCTTCGGCAGCAAGGCTCGGTGGGACGGACCATCCCGTCGCCAAGACCAGGCTGAGAAGCCCGAGGGTTTTGGAAGGCGTCGTGTTCATGGGCGAGTGCCGGTTCGCGGGCGAAGCGGATTCAGCGTTTGCGGTTGCGGCGGAACACGTCATACCAGACGGCGGCCAGGATGACCGCGCCCTTGACGATGTATTGGAGGGAGAAATGAACGCCGGCCTGATTGAGGCCCTTGTCGAGAATGCCGATGATGATCGCGCCCAGCAGCGTGCCGGGGATGGTCCCGATGCCGCCGGAAAAACTCGTGCCGCCGAGCACCACTGCCGCGATGGCGCTCAACTCGAAACCCATCCCCGCCGCCGGCTCGGCCGAGTACAGTTGGGAGGCGTGGATGATTCCTGCCAGGCCCGCGCACGCGCCGCAAAACGCATACACCAGGACTTCATGGCGAGCGATGGCGATGCCGGTGAACCGGGCGGCCTCGCGGTTGCCGCCGATGGCGAAGAGGTGTTGACCGAACCGCGTGCCGTGCAACAGCACGGTGCTCAGGAGGAAAACGCCAAACATCAAAATCACCGGCATGGGCAGCCACCCGCCCCAACGCGCGTTGCCCAGCGCCAGAAACAATTCCTGGTGCTCGGCAATCGGCAGCGGCCGGCTTTCGTTGAATCCCAGCGCAAAACCGCGCGCGATGAGCATCGTCGCCAGCGTGATGATGAACGGAGGCATCAACGTCCGCGCCGCAAACAAACCGTTGGCCAGGCCGAAAAACACCGCCACGCCGATGCCGCCCGCACACGCGCCCAGCGGCCCCGTCGTGTTCAACAACGACACCGCCACCACGCCGGCGGCGGCCACCACCGCGCCCACGCTCAGGTCAATTCCACCAATCAAAATCACCAGCGTCAGCCCGAAGGCGAGGATGGCGTTGACCGAAATTTGTTGCGTCAGGTCCACCAGATTGGCCGGCGTCAGGAATCGGCCCTGGGGCACCCAAAGACTGAAGAGCACCAACAACACGGCGATGGCCGCCAGCAGCGGCGCAAATGTGCGCACCGCGCCCAGCGACAAGCCGATGGGCTTGCGGCTTTTCTCCTCCACCGGAAGGGAAACGGGTTTGTTCCGAGCTTGTTCGGCTGATTTCATACGCGATCGGGCAACCTCTGGTCAGGGGTGTGGTTGTTGTCGGATTCGGGCCGGCATCCGATGGCCGCACCGGTCAACTCGATCATGACCTCTTCCGGCGTGAAACATGCCGCCGGGCCTTCGCGCACGATGCGTCCGTCCCGGTAGAGGGCGAGTCGGTGCGAGAGGTTCATGACCTCGGGCAAATCCGAGGAGATGAGCAAGACGGCCATGCGCCGGGCCACCATGCGCCCGATGAGGGCGAACATTTCTTCGCGCGCGCCCACGTCCACCCCGCGCGTCGGCTCGTCGAGAATGAGCACGCGCGGCGGTTGCTCCATCCATTTGGCGACAACGACCTTTTGTTGGTTGCCGCCCGAAAGCGTCTGCACGCCGCGGTTGGGGTCGGCGGGTCTGATGGAAAAACCGTTGATCGCTTTTTCAATGATGGCGTCGCGCCGGGCGTAATCCGGGAACAGGCCGCGCGCCCAGAGCTGGGTCCAGGGCAGCGCCAGATTGAAGCCGACGGTTCGGGTCATGATCAGCCCCTCGCGTTTGCGGTCTTCCGGAACCAAAACAATGCCCGCCGCCCGGGCGTCCCGCGGGCTGCGCAAGCGCAGCGGTGTCCCGTTGAGAAGAATCTGCCCGCCCTGGATTGGGGCCAGTCCGGCCAGAGCGCGCGCCAGTTCGGTGCGGCCGGCGCCCACCAGCCCGGCGAAGCCGAGCACCTCGCCCTCCCGCACCTCGAAGCTCACGTCGTTCACGCCCGGGGCGCGCAAGCCGCGCACAGTCAACACCACTTCACCCGGCTGGTGCGGCGGCCGCGGGTAACGGCCCTTCAACTCGCGCCCCACCATCCAACGGATCAGTTGTGGAACGTCCAGTTCCGCGGCGGACTGCGTGCCCACGCTGCGCCCGTCGCGCAGCACGGTGATGCGGTCGGCAATGCGCTGGATTTCCTCCAAGCGATGCGAGATGTAAATGATCGCGACGCCCTGGGCGCGCAAGCGGCGGAGTTTGCTGAAGAGCGCCTCCGTTTCAGCCTCGCTCAGAGAGGCGGTGGGCTCGTCGAGCACCAGAATGCGCAATTCCCCGCTCAGTGCCCGGGCGATCTCAACCAGTTGTTGCCGCGCGACGTTGAGGTCGCCCACCCGCGCGCGCACGTCGCCCATCTCGGGCAGGCCCAGTTCGTCGCGCAACCGTTCGGCTTCGCGGATCATCCGGCGCCGGTCCAGCAGGCCAAAGCGGCGCGGCTCGTGGCCGAGAAACAGATTTTCAGCAATCGAAAGATTCGGTGCCAGGGCCAGTTCCTGGTGAATGGTTCGGATCCCCAATCGTTCGGCCGCGCGCACGCTGCCGATGCGCACCGGCGCGTTGGCCAGGCGAATCTCGCCCGCATCGGGTTGATGGACGCCGCCGATGATTTTGATGAGGGTGGATTTGCCCGCGCCGTTCTCGCCCAGCAGGACGTGGATTTCGCCCGCCTGAAGCGTAAAATCCACGCGGTCGAGCGCCTGAATGCCGCCGAAACGTTTGGAGATGCCGCGCAATTCCAACAGGGGCGCGGCTGATGCATGGGCGCCGTTCATCGAGATTCGAGGAAGGCGGCGACGTTTTCGCGCGTGATGAGTTGCACCGGCACTTTGATGTCCTTTTCCACCGGCTTGCCCTCCAGATGGGCGTAGGCTTTTTCGGCGGCGATGCGGCCAATTTCTTTGGGGAATTGCGCCACGGTGGCGTGGAGTTTGCCGGCGCGCACGGCGGCAGCGCCCTCGCGCGAGCCGTCCACCGTGACGACGGTGACCTGGCCGGCGCGCCCGGCGGCCTCGATCGCCGAGATGGCGCCCAGCGCGCTCGGATCGTTGATGGGAAAGACAGCGTCCAGTTCCGGGAAACGGCCCAGCAGATCGCGCATGACCGGGCGCGCGCCCTCGGCGCTGCCTTTGCCCTCCTGAATGTCGAGAATCCTCATGCCGGGATGTTTGGCCATCTCGGCTTTGAATCCCTCGACGCGGTCAATGCATGCGCGGTTCACGCTCAGGTGCAGGACGACGATTTTGGCGTTGGGATTGACCCTGGCCAACGCTTCGCAGGCCAACCGGCCCGCCTCAAAGTTGTCGCTGGCCACCTGGCAGAGCACCAAGTCCGGGTCGCTCACCGGCGCGTCCACGATGATGACGGGAACGTTTTTACGACGCGCCTCAATGAGCGTGCCCTTGACGCCTTCCCAGTTGACCGGGTTGATGAAGACCGCCGCCGGGCGTTGTTGCAGCAGATCGGCCACGTCATTCTTTTGCTTCAACGAATTCCATTGGGCATCCAGGGTCACCAACCGGTCACCGCGCGGCGCGATGACCGATTTCAGGCCCTCGTTCAGCTCGACGAAAAAGGGGTTGTTCATCGTCTGAAACGAAACCCCGAACAGCCGGCCGCTCTCGGCCGGGGTGGTCGCCGCCGGCTTGCAGCCCGAAAACAGCGCCGGGATCAGGGCCAGAACGACAAGAGATGCATGCTTCATAGAGACTTGTTTCGCTCAGAGGCGACGGTCGGTCCGCCGCCCGCAACGTCATCCTGCGCGTGCGACGGCCCTCCGACAAACCCGGATTTCTCCCCCAAAAGAGGGAGAACCGGCGCGGAACGCCGACTCGCCAACGGTTCGACCAACGACTACGCTGCCGGCGATGGCCGTGCTCTGGCTTCCTCGATCCTCCGTGCGATGGGCGTTGGGGGCGTTGCTCTCGCCGCTTGTTTTGGGCGAGGCGCGGAGCGAGTTGCCGCCCCTGCGCACGGCCGCCGAGGTGCAGGCGCTTTCGCCGGAAGAGGCGCGCCAGCATCGCGAGGTGCAGCTCGCCGGGGTCATCACCTTTGTGTGGAACACCCGAACGACCGAATTCACCGTTCAGGACGAAACCGGCGCGGTGTGGTGTCCGCCGATTCTGCTGCCGCCCGGCTGTACGGTGGGCACGCGGGTGGAGGTTGAGGGACGAACCGAACTGGGCGGTTTGGGGACGATCGTGCAGGCGATGATGGTGCGCCCGGTGGGTGAAGGGCCGTTGCCGCCGGCGCGCCCGGCCAACTACGAGGAACTGCTCACGGCGCAACTGCACGGGTTGCGCGTGGAGATTGTGGGCATCGTGCGGGGTCAGCGCGTGAATCCCGAATTTGGGCTGGGTTGGCTGGCGTTGGAACTGGCGGTGGGCGGAGGTCGGGTGACGGTGAACGTGACGCACGAAATCACCGGCCATCCGGAGCTGGTGGACGCGCGCGTGCGCGTGCGCGGGGTGAATCTGCACAGCCTGGACCCGCACCAACAATCGTTCGTGCCGATGATTTACGCGCACACGCTGGCGGACGTGGAGGTGTTGCAACCGGCCGAAGCGCGGCCCTTTCAGCAACCGGCGTTGCCGCTCAACCGGGTCATGCGCGGGGCGGGCGTGGCGGCCGCCGGCCATCGCGTGCGAGTGCAGGGCACGGTGACGGTGGTGCGTCCGGGCGGCTCGTTTTTTCTTCAGGACGCCACCCGCGGTTTGCAGGTGTTTTTGCGCGAGCCGCCCTATCCCGAACCGGGGGAGATTGTGGACGTGGTGGGATTTCCCGAACCCGGAGCGTATTCGGCGGTGTTGCGCGATGCCGACTGGCGTCCGGCGGGCGGGCGCGCGTGGCCGCCGCCGTTGGTCACGACCGCAATCGAGGCGCTCAAACACGACGCCCGCCTCGTCAGCGTTTCGGGTCGGTTGCTCTCCGTGGGGACGGGCGACAACGAGGTGATTCTGGCGCTGGCCGACGGCGCGCAGGCGTTTCGCGCCCACGTGCCCCGGGCCGACCGCCGCGCCTGGCGCGTCGGGAGTCAGTTGGCGATCACCGGCGTGTGCAGCGTCGAGATCGGTGACTGGGAATCGCTCGTGACGCGACGTCAACCGCAGGGATTGGTGCTGTTTGCCAACGGGCCGGCGGATGTGCGCGTGGTGCGCCCGGCGCCGTTCTGGACGCTGGGCCGCGTAATCATCGGGTTGGTCGTGTTGGGCGCGGTGTTGAGTTTGGCGCTGGGAATCATCTGGCTGCGGGGCCGCCGTCAGCTTCGGGAGGCGGCCCTGGCGCGGGAAGCGGCGCGCGCTCAGTTTGAGGCCGTGTTGGCCGAGCGCGCGCGCATGGCCCGCGAAATTCACGACACCCTGACGCAAGGACTGGCGGGGATTTCCGCGCAACTGGAAGTGCTGGCCGACCGGCTCGGCAACCTGCCGCAGGAGCTTCGGCGTCACCTGGACGTGGCGCGGGAACTGGCGCGCACCAACCTTCAGGAAGCGCGCCGCACGGTTTGGAATCTGCGTTCGGCGGCGCTGGAAGAGCACGGTCTGGCGGCCGCGCTCGAACGACTGGGCCGGCAGTTAACCGAGGGGAGCGACTGGAACTTTCGCTTCGAGTTGGAGGGGACCGTTCGTCCGCTGCCCACCGACGTGGAGAACAATCTCCTGCGCATCGGGCAGGAGGCCATCAGCAACGCGCTGCGCCACTCCGGCGGGCGACAGCTCGAGGTGAAACTGGCCTATCACCCGGACGCCGTGCATTTGAGTGTGCATGACGACGGGCACGGGTTCGATCCGGCGGGCGTCGCGCCGAAACCGGTCGGGGGCTTTGGTTTGGCGGGAATTCGCGAGCGGGCGGAGGCCATGCACGCGCGGTTGGACTTGCAGAGTGCGCCCGGGCGGGGCACCCACCTGGAGATTCGTGTCCCCTATGTCTGAGCCGGTGCGCATTCTCATTGTGGATGACCACCCGGCGCTACGCATGGGCCTGGCCGCGATGCTCGCGGGGCGCTCGCAATTCCAGGTCGTGGGCGAGGCGGGTAACGCCGCCGGGGCGCTCGCCGCGTGCGAAAAACTCTCGCCGGACCTGGTGCTGATGGACCTGCGGATTCCGGGCGGGGGCGTCGAGGCCACGCTGGCAATCCGCCGACGGTGGCCGCGCACGCAGGTGCTGGTCGTGACGGCCTACGACGCCGACGAGGACGTTTACCGCGCCATGCAGGCGGGTGCGAGCGGGTATTTGGTCAAAGGGTTGACCTGCAACGAACTGGTGGAAGCGATTGAGCGCATCCGCCGGGGTGAAAAAGTGTTGCCGCCTCCGCTGGCGTCGCGCTTTCGCGAACGGGTTGCTCGCAAAGACCTTTCCGGGCGGGAGCTGCAAGTGCTCCGTCTACTCGTGGCCGGCCGCAGCAACAAGGAAATCGCCCGCGTGTTGGGCATTGGCGAAGAAAGCGTCAAGAGCCACCTCAAATCGCTGTTCCACAAACTCGGTGTGGCGGACCGGACCCAGGCGGCCATCGAAGCTATCCGGCACGGCATCGTGCATCTGGAGGGGTAGCGGCAGGTGGTCCTGTTTGCTTGCGAGGTTTGCGAGGGCCTCCTTTACGCGCGCCCCGGACATGTTGTTGCGCGTCACTCTGAAAACGGCGGTTAAGCCACGGATGAAATACGGAGGGGCACGGATGGGAGGTCTTTCCGCAGGAACCGCCGTTCACGCGGTGGGTGAACGCGATTTTTCCCCCAGAATCCGTGTTGAATCCGTGGTCCATCCGTGGTCCAGCAATGCCGCCGCCCGGCAACTGCTGTTTCAAGGATTACGAGGGCGACGCCTGCCGCGGCTGAGGCCGGCCCCGGTTTTCGTCTCTCCCCCAAATGAGGGAGAGTCGGAGCGTGGACAACGTGGCCGCTCGATCCTCATAAGATTGGCAGTGTTCTTCCAAAACGAGCAGCAAACTCAGAGCTCACCATGAAACTGCGAACCTTGCGCTTTACAGAAAGGCGCCAATTGTGCAGGCGCATTGTGAATGTGGGATTGCTGGCAACCTTCGTCAAAACAGCCTCCGCTGCGGTCATTCAGGTCCCGACGGACCAGCCCACCATTGTTGCGGCGATTGGCGCTGCCAATCCCGGCGACGAGATCGTGATTGAAGCGGGCACCTACGATGAAAGCGATTGGCTCTTCGTCAACAAGGCGTTGACCTTCCGGGCGACCAATGGAGTGGTGGCGGTGCGTTCCCCGGCAGGCAAGGACGCGGTGGCGGAAGTGGCGCCGGGCGTGACCGGCGTGGTTTTTGAGGGGATTCGTTTTGAGCGGCCATCGGCTCATGCCAGTTGGACGCGCTGTGTGCAGGTGCAAGGGGCGTCGGCGGCCACGTTCAAACACTGCGTCTTCACCGGCCCGGCCAACGCGGTCGGGCTGATCCTGTTTTTCGGCGGGGACGCCACCCTGCAAAGCTGCACGTTCTCCAACTTTGCCGCCGAGGGTTGGGCTGCCGCCATCGCCCTGGAGGCGCGGGATGGCACGTCGCCACACTCCGACGTGGTGGTGCGCGACACTTTGTTTGGCAGCGGATGCAACAGTTGGATTCGCGGCTTCTGGTGGAATCCGCCAAAGCTCGGCGAATTGACCGTCAGCAACTGCACCTTCAAGGCTGCCCTTGGCGCGCATGGCATCGCCTTCTACTACGGCGGCGGCAGCAGCCACAACACGCAGTATGATTCGAGCAAGCTGTTGCGGTTTGAGGACTGCACCTTCGAGGGCACGGTTTACGAGATCATGGAGTTTCACTACACGAGCCTGGGCGGGCCGGCGGGGTTGCAATTTCGGCGCTGCCATTTCAAGCCCTACAACAGCACGCGGAAGATGTTCTGGTTGGATATTCCCGCGCCGGTTCTGTTTGAGAACTGTCTGTTTGGCGGGGGCAAGCACGAGAACATCATGACGGTGTGGGGCGGGCCGCCGAGTGTGGATTTTCACCATTGCACGATGATCAACCAGGGCATCACGGCGGCCGAGTCGGCCAGTGGGCAGAATTTGTCGTCGTTTATTTGGGGCTGGGACGGGGGACGGACGTTCAACGTGGTGAATTGTTTGTTTTACTGTCCGACGAATTACTCGGCGGCGTTCAGTGGGGATCCTGGGAGCAGTGCGGATCGGGTGTATGCGGTGGTGCATTCGGTGATAGATCATCCGTGGGTGGTGGGGCCGAAGGTGCAGGTGGTGTTGGGGTCTGGGGGATACACGAACGTGTCGTTGGCCGGGGCGTTTGTGAATCCTGCTGGAGGGGATTATCATCTGGTCAACGGGACGCCGTGGGTGAATGGGGGGACGGATTTGGGGTATGTGTGGGATTTGGATCGGGCGGTGCGGAATCAGGGGGGCGCACCGGACATGGGGGCGTATGAATCGGCGTTCTTGCCGGTGGTGCCGACGGTGAGCATCGCGCCGAGCGGGATGAACGTGGTGGTGAGCTTCACGGGTGTGCTGCAAGCGGCCGATGCGGTCACCGGACCGTATCAGGACGTGCCCGGAGCGGTGAGTCCCTGGACGGTCGGCGTGACCAACAACATGAAGTTTTTCCGCGCACGCGGATTCTGAATTCGCCGTTTCTTTTTCTCATGCGAACAGGTGCTCCGCCGATACGCCCCGGCGGAGCGCTTGTTTTCGCGCAGGTTGAAGGCGAGTTTTGACACGAGAATGAATTTCCACCGGAGCATTGAATCGAATGCCGCCAGAGCGCGCGTTGCGACGCCCGAGCCGTATTCCCAATCTGGCTTGCGGGCACGGCTTGGAGGAGGCGGACGGATTGCAGCATGGTGGCTTTTCGCCCTGTGCCTCGCGCTGGTCGGGTTGGGGACGGCTGGCGCGTTGGCCCAGAGCGACCCGCGCGCCTCGGCACTGGCGGCGTGGTATTTCGGCGACGGCATCGCCGGGGAGACCAACCCAATTACGGCAAACGGTTCGGTCGTTTACAACATCACCCCCACCGGCTTGGGCGCGCGGCCGGAACGCAAAACCGCACAGTTGACGTCCGGCTATTTCCATGCCGGCACCAATCTGGGAGTTGCGGGCAATCAGATCACCGTCTTCTTGCGAGCGCGTGTGCCCAACGGCAACTGGAGCTGCGGGCTTTTCGCCAAGCGCGGCAGCCTGGCCACGCTCAATTACAACCTGTTTGGCAGCGTGGACGGCACGCAAATCGGCTGGGAGTTGCGGACCAGCAACGGGTTTGTGTCCCTGACGTTCCCGGTGTCCAAGCTCGACGCCGGCGCGTGGCACAACCTGGTCGGGCGTTACGATGGCACCAACGCCCAGCTTTTTTGCAACGACCGGTTGATGGCGTCCGCGCCGCTGACGGGCAATCTGGTGCAGAATACCGAGCCGACCCTGATCGGGGCGGAGACGGATGGCGGGGCGATCGTGCGCCCGTTCACAGGCTTCATCGAGGAGGCGGCGTTGTGGAATCGCGCACTCGATGCCGCCGAACTGGCCTACCTGAATGCGCTCTCCGCCACCAACGAAGCGTATCCGGATCGGTTGCTGCACTACCGGCATCCGGATCACGACATCGGCGACCCCCACATCCGCTGGTTCAACGGGCGCTGGTCGGTCATTTACCTGTATTTGATCACCAACGAATTTTTTCAGGCGGAGCTGTTGACGCCGAATTTCCTGCATTGGAGTTGGCGGGTGCCCACGCACGCTCCGGTCACGCACCCGGACATTCTCAAGTCGTGGTTCGCCATCGAATCGGTTTGGGATCCGTATTTGAGCAAGTGGCGCTCGATTTGGGGCTATTACGGAATGCGCTCCTCGCTTTCGGCCGACCGGTTTCAGTGGTATGCCGCTTCGCCACATGTCGTGTTGCCCGATCCGAGCTCCTACCGTCGGTTCAGCGACCCGGCGATCACGCAGGTTGGCACGAACGCCTGGCAGATGGTCATCACCATGGCCAAGACCAATCTGCCCTGGGAAACGGGCGGTTCGATCGGTTACGCCACCTCCAGCAACCTGACGCAGTGGACGTTTCACGGCGACCTTTACTTTCCGGGCAATCGGGGCGTGCCCGAAGTGCCCACGCTCTTTCAGATGGGCAACAAGTGGTATCTGCTGGCCAGTTGGTATGAGGGTGGTGTGGGGCGGCCCACCTACCAAATGGCCAATGCGCCCACCGGTCCGTGGAGCGAGTTCACCCCCAACTCGCTCGATGGCAAAGACGTCTGCGCCGCCACGTCCGAGGCTTGGGGCACGAATCGCCTGCTGATCGGGTGGATTCCGCTCTACGCGTGGAACAATTCCGGGCAGCACTGGGGCGGGCATTTGTGTTTCCCGCGCGAGATTTTCCAACTCACCAATGGCGCGCTGCGCTCGCGTTTCCCCGCGGAGTTCCTGGATCGCATCCGCGGCCCGCAACTGTTTCCGGCCGTGCGGCTGCCCGGCACCAAATCGGGCAACTGGGCTTACTACAACCAGGGCGCGCAGATGGACTGCTTTTCGGCCACCGGCCAAAACCGCACCATCCTGCCCGGATTGTTCGACCGGTTCATGGCTGACATGACCTTCACGCCCCAAACCGGCACCCGGCGAGTGGGCTGGTTGGTGGACTGGCAGGAGACGGGAGACTTCTTTGAGGTTGGCCTGAACCAGACCAACCAGACGCTCTTCATCCGCACGGCCGGTGGCACTGTTCATTCCGACTTGGCCGTCCCGGTCACGCTCAACACGGCGCATCGGCTTCAGCTCATCGTGGAAGAGGACATCGTCGAGGTCGTCTATGACGATCAATTCACGCTGGCGGCGCGGATTCCCAAGAA
>JAOAIM010000125.1 GCA_026414705.1 Verrucomicrobiia bacterium
TCTACGGCCTGGTGCCGTCCGCCGACGGACGCGAGCTTTACCTCTACTACGTCGGCAGCGATCACCTCCACGGCTGGGGACGCGACGAGCGCAACCGCAATCTCCTGCGCGCCGCCGGGCTGGCGCCGACGCAGGACGTGAGCCTGATCAGCCGACTCGTGCTGCGGCGCGACGGTTTCGTGTCCGCGAGCGCCGCCGCCGTGGGCGGCGAATTCACCACGCCCCCGCTGAAATTTTCAGGGCGCGAACTGGTGTTGAACGTGGACACCTCCGCGACGGGCTTTTTGCGATGCGAATTGCTCGACGCCGAGCGCCAGCCGATCCCCGGTTTCGCGCTGGAGGATTGCGACCTGATTCACACCGCCAACGAATTGGATCGCGTGGTGAAATGGCGCGGGCGGAGCGACGTCGCGGCGCTCGCTGGCAAACCGGTGCGCCTGCGCGTGGTCTTCTCCAACACCGACCTTTACGCCTTCCAGTTTCGCTGAGCCGGGAAAAACCCCGCCGTGCCCCGCGAACGCCGCTTGTAGCAGGTCGCGCCCCGATCCGGTTCGCTTCGTTTCCAAATCGTTTCCACCCGGCGCGGGTTTCCGATTGAACGGCGAGGGTCGGTTCGTAGCCTTGCGCGCGTGAATCACGACGTGGTGTCCCCGAATCCGTGGATGATTGCGCCATTTGTCGTGCTGCTGGGCACGATCGCGCTGGCGCCGTTGCTGGCGCCGCACTGGTGGCATCGGCATTATCCGAAGGTCGCGTTCGGTCTGGGCGCGATCACGCTGGCGTATTACCTGGGCGGATTGCGCGCGTTCAACCACGTGCTGCACGTGGCGCACGAATACGTGAGCTTCATCGCCCTGATCGGCTCGCTGTTTGTTGTCTCCGGCGGCATCCACCTCCGCGTCAAGGGCGAGGCCACGCCGGCGGTCAACACCCTGTTTTTGGGGATTGGGGCGGTGATCGCCAACGTGTTGGGCACGACCGGCGCCTCGATGTTGCTGATCCGGCCCTGGATTCGGATGAACCGCTATCGCATCACGGGCTTTCACATTGTGTTTTTCATTTTCATCGTGTCCAACGCGGGCGGATGCTTGACACCGATTGGCGATCCGCCGCTGTTTCTGGGTTACCTCAAGGGCATCCCGTTCTGGTGGGTGGCGGAGCACTGCTGGCCGATGTGGGCGGTGGGCGTGGGCGCGTTGTTGGGGATTTTCTACGTGTTGGACCGTCGGAATTTTGCGCGCGCGCCGCGCGAGGTGCGCGAGCGGGAAACGGGGCATGAGACCTGGCGTTTTGAAGGGCTGGCGAACGTGTTTTTCCTGGCGGTGATTCTGGGGGCGGTGTTCATCCAGCGGCCGATGTTTTTGCGCGAGGCGCTCATGGTGGCTGCGGCGGCCGGGTCGTATTTCACCACGCGCCGCGAGGTGCACCAGGCCAACGAGTTCAACTTCCACCCCATTCAGGAGGTGGCGATTCTGTTCGCCGGGATTTTCTCGACCATGATGCCGGCGTTGGACTGGTTGGCGCTGAACGCTGACCAGTTTTTGGGTGAACGGCCGCAACCGGCCCTACTCTTCTGGAGTTGCGGGATGCTCTCAGCAGTGCTGGACAATGCGCCGACCTACCTCAGTTACCTGAGCGCTCTGATGGGGGCGGTGCATGACGCCAACATCCCGCACCTGCTCCAGACCCAGACCGCCAACGTCCTGGCGATCAGCATCGCGGCGGTGTTCTTCGGCGCGGCCACCTACATCGGCAACGGGCCCAACTTCATGGTCAAAGCCATCGCCGAACACCAGAAGGTGCACGTGCCGACGTTTCTGGGCTACGTGCTGCGTTACACGCTCCCGTATCTGCTGCCGGTGCTGCTGCTGATTTGGGCGCTGTTTTTCCGGGGCTGATTCCGACACCTGAAAACGTTGCAGCAAAGCCGCAAATTTTTCAGAGCCGAACCAACTTCCGCGACCGGGCCGGCCCTGAAAACGGCAGTTGAGCAACGGATGAAACACGGAAGGACGTGCATCCGGGAGCTTTCCGGGCAAACCGCGGCTCATCCGGTGGATGAACACCGTTGTCCCGGAACAACCCGTGTTGAATCCGTGTTCCCACCGCGTCGGGGCAGGCCAACTCGTGGCGGCTGTTGTCTCGAGGTTGATTCACGGCCCGGCAGTTGGCGCCCGGGCACAGGGTGAACCGCCTCGCCCGAATCCCCTCGGTGCGGTGGGGCTCTACTTCTTCGCCTTGGCAGCGGCTTCCTGGGCCTTCTTGATCGCGGCGGTGATTTTGTCGGCGGCCAGTTTCGCCTCGGCTTTCACCTCGGCGTCGTCGAGCAGCGGCTGCACCAGTTCGAGGGCGCCCGGATCGGCCACGTTGGCCAGCCCGGACAAAATCACCTTGCGGTCGGCGGCGCGCTGCGTGCCAGCCAGCAGGTCACGGAAGACGTTCACCTTCTCGGCGGCGGCCCGGGTGTCGGCCTCGAGCAACCGCACGCAACCGCGCACCAACAGTGCCCGTTGCGCGTCATTCTGCGTGGTGCGGAACAGCTCCAACAGCGTGGGTAGTGCGAGCGGCTCGGACCAGTTGGCCAGGGCGCGCAACGCGGCGTCGCGCACCGTGTCGTTGGCATCCTGGAGCGCGCTTTTAACCGCATCGAGGGCGGCGGGTGTGCCCGCTGCGCCGAGGGCGTGCAGGAGGACGGGCTTGACGGACGGCGCGGCGCCGGAGAGCAAGGGCAGGAGTTTGGCCGCGCAAGCGTCCTTGTCCTTGATGCGCGTGCAGGCGGTTTCGAGGGCGTCTTGAATGGCATCGAGGTCGTCTTCGTTGGCGCCGGCAAGCAGATCGGTCAATGCGCCCAGGTCTTTGGCTTCGACGGTTTCGCCGAGGGCCTTGATGCCGGCGGCGCGAAGGCGCGAATCGTTGTCGCGCGCGGCGCGGATCATTTCCGGCAGGGCGGCGGCGATCTGGCGCTCGCCGGCCAGTCGGATGAGAACGCGACGGGCATTGCCAGTGGCGCGGGGCAGTCGCGCGGCGATTTCCGGGTTCACGATGTCAGCGGGCAACGAGCCGAGGGCGGTTTTGGCGGCGTCGGCGATCTGGGCGTCGGCGTCGGTTGCGGCGTCGAGCAGCACGGGCGCGCCGTCCGGGTTGGCCAGGCGCGCGATGGCTTCGATGGCGACGATGCGGAGTGCTTTTTCGCCGCTGGCGGCGGTGTTGCGCACGACGGGCCAGGCGGCGGCGTCGTTGCGGTCGGCCAGCGCCATGAGCAGCAAGCCGCGGCGTTCGGGCGGTGCGGCGCGCAGCTCGGCGGCGAGGGCATCGCTCACCGCCAGGCCGGGCAGTTCGCGCGCGACGCTCAGGCCGATGCGAAACGTGTCGCGGTCAGGCGAGCGCAACGTCTCCAGCAGCAGGGGCAGGCCCTCGCGGCCGCGGGCCAGAATCGCTCCACGCGTGGCTTCGAGGATGCGTTGCTTCGGAACATTCGCGGCGCGGACGCGGTCGTAAAGCCGCACGGCTCGGGTGGGTTGCTTCTCGGCGAGGAAACGCTCGGCGCAAAGGACGCACGCGCGGGCGACCTCGTTCGCAACGGGAGGCGACGCGGAGGCGAGCTGTTTTTCCAGGAGGGTCGCGGCGCGGCGACCGCCGATGCGGCCCAGGGCGATCGCAGCGGCGGAGGCGACTTCAGGGTCGGCGTCTTTGAGTTTGCGGGCGAGCAGACGGATGGCGCCCGTGTCGCGTCGCACGCCGATGGAGTTGATGACGCCGACCAGGAGCGTGCCCTGGAGGCGTCCGGCGGCGTCGCGGAGGGCTTTGTCGGCGGCGCGGCCGGGGATGGCTTCCAGCGCGGTGCGCGCCCAGGCGGCGAGTTGTTCGTTGTCGAGCAGCGCAGCGAGGGCGGGCACGGCGGACGCGTCGCCGTAAATGGCGAGGCGTTTGCAGGCGAGCGCTTTTTCCGCGGGTGTGCCGGTTTGGAGGGCGGTGAGGGCCTCGCGGGCTTTGGTGGCCGATGCGTGCGGGTCGGCAGCGCGGGCGTTGACGGTCAGGGCGACTGCGAGAGCGAAGCCGACAAGCTGCGGGATGAAACGTTTCATGGTTGTGAGGGCGTTCTGAGTGTGAAACCGGGTTGGGTCAAACGCGCCACGGCTCGCGCAGGGCTTCGGAGCGGAGGCGATTGGCTTCGGGATCGCCGATGAATTCGCAGGTGACCGGGTCGAAGCGCAGGCGGCGTTTGAGGAAGAGCGCGATGTTGAGCGCGTGACAGGTGATGTGCGACCAGCAGGCGACCTGTGCATTGGCGCGGGGCTGACCGCGCGAGCGCACGCAGGCGAGGAAATCGCGCACGTGAAAGTTGGCGGGGTAACCGGAGATGCGCGGGCGCGGGCCGGCGATGAGGTCTTTGGGGCTGGCTTCCAGTTCGCCGTTGTCGCCGGTCTCGACCCAGCCGGCGTCGCCCTCAAAGCGCACGGGGCAGGAGCCGAGCGGCAGCCAGCCCTCGTCGCGCACGACCAGTTTCACGCCGTTGGCGTAGCGGGCGTGCACCTGGTCGCCTTCGGGCCAGTATTCGACGGCGGCGGTGTGATCGGCGTCGTTGGCCCACTGGCAGAGGTCCACGCAGTGCGAGCCCCATTCGAGCACGCCGCCGCCGACCAGGCCGCCGCCTTTTTCGAACTCGCCCCCGCGCAGGAGGGTTTTGTTGAAGGGCCGCCACGGTGCCGGGCCGAGGTAAAGTTCCCAGTCCACTTCGTCACGGGACGGGGCAGGGTCGGGCTCGAGCCAGCCGCTGCTTTCGGTTTTCATGCCCCACGGTTTGGCGTGGAGGGATTGGAGTTTGCCGAGCTTGCCGCGCCGGGCCAGTTCGACGGCGTAGGCGAAGTTGGGGAGACTGCGCCGTTGCGTGCCGGCCTGGAAGATGCGGCCGGTGCGGCGGAACGTTTCAGCCAGTGCGAGGCTTTCGGCGATGGTTTTGGTGCAGGGCTTTTCGCAGTAAACGTCCTTGCCCGCGTTGGCGGCGAGGATGGAGGCCTGCGCGTGCCAGTTCGGGCCGGTGGCGATGAGCACCGCGTCAATGTCCGGGCGCGCGAGCAGTTCGCGCAGGTCGCGGTAGAGCACGCAATCTTTGTTGCCGTAGTGCTCGTCCACCTTTTTCTTGGCCGTCTCGCCGTTGTCGCGGCGCGGGTCGGCGATGGCGACAAACTGCACGCCCGGCTCGGGGAGGAACGCACCAAGAACGTAGCGGCCGCGGCTGCCGATGCCGATGCCGCCCATGACGATGCGTTCGCTGGGGGCGACGTGGCCGTTGCGGCCCAGCGCGCGGGCCGGAATGAACGTGGGCAACGCGATCAAGCCACCGGTGGCCAGCCCGGCGCGTTGAAGGAAGCTGCGACGATTGAAGGTTTTCATGCGCGGGAAGTGTGCTGCGACATCATTGGCGCGCAGCCTAGCGACGCCGGGAGCGTCAACGCAAGTCTGGCAGCGGCTGGCCGGCCTTTCGCAGATGGGACAACAACGCGCGCACGTCCACGGCTTCCATGCCGGCGGCGCGAATGGCCTGCAAGCCCAGGTCGGTGTCCTCGTAGGCGCGGCAGCGTTCCGGCGGCACGCCGAGCCGGCGCGCGGCTTCCAGAAAAATGTCCGGCGCGGGCTTCTGGCGGGTGACGTCCTCGCTGGTGACGATCACCGCAAAGAGTGAGCGCAGGCCCAGGCGCGCGAGCACCTGTTCGACGACGCGATGCGAACCGCCGGTGGCGACGGCAAGCGGGATTTTGCCGTGATGCTCACGCGCGATGGCGACGATTTCGGGGATGGGAGTGATGTCGTCGAGTTGTTCGAGGTAGGCGGCTTCCTTTTCGCGGGCGACGGCCAGCGGATCGAGCGTCACGCCCTGTTCGGCGGCCAGAATCCGGGCGATATCGCGCGAGGGCACGCCGCCCAGCGCGTAGAAACGGTCTTCAGGGAAGTGCAATCCGTGGCGCGGGGCGACCTGTTGCCAGGCGCGGAAGTGCAGGGGCATGGTGTCCACAAGGGTGCCGTCGCAGTCGAAAATCAGCGCCAGCGGCGGCTTGGCCGAGAGCGGTGGGAATGAGTCAAGCATTGCAACGTCAAGGAGTTGAAACGAAAAGGCCTCCAGTTGGGGAGGTGAGCAATTGGTTAAGTGGTGGTTGGTTGAATGGTGATTCGTTAAATGGTGGTTCGTTGAATGGTGATTCGTTGGATGGTGAGGGAGCGGCAGGGTTGAAAGCGCAAATTTGCTGAGCCGTGTGCATCGTGCGCATCGCGTCCACGTCCTGCACCTAAAGGGCCGGGCGAAACCGCTGGGCAATGGGCACGCGGCGGCCCATGCCGAAGGCGCGCGGCGACACTTTCAAACCGGGCGCGGCCTGACGGCGTTTGTATTCGCTGAAGGTCACTTTGTTGATCACGTCGTTGACCACCGCCGGATCGAATCCGCGCCGAACGATCGCTTGCTTGCTCTGCTCCTCGACGACGTAGAGCTGCAGGATGGCGTCGAGGGTCTCGTAGGGCGGCAGGGAGTCCTGATCGGTCTGGTTGGGGCGCAACTCGGCGCTGGGCGGTTTGACGAGGGAGGCGGCCGGGATGATTTCGCGCTCGCGGTTGACCCAGCGGGCGATGCGATACACCTCGGTCTTGAACAGGTCGCCGATGACCGCCAGCGCGCCGCACATGTCGCCATACAGCGTGCAGTAGCCGACGGCCATCTCGGATTTGTTGCCCGTGGTCAGGACGAGCGAGCCGAACTTGTTGGAGAGCGCCATGAGGGTAAGGCCGCGCAGGCGCGACTGGATGTTTTCCTCGGTGATGTCGGCAGGTCGGCCGGCAAACACCCCGGCCAACTGCCGCTCCACGGCCTGAAAGACCGGCTCAATGGGCAGCACCTCCAGTCGAATGTTCAAATGCCGCGCCAGCGCTTCGGCGTCGCCGAGGCTGCCCGCACTCGAATACCGTGAGGGCATTGAAACGCCCATCACGCGTTCTGCGCCGAGCGCCTCGACGGCGATCACCGCCGTGAGCGCCGAGTCAATGCCGCCGGACAAGCCCAGCACGACCGAGCTGAAGCCGCACTTGCGCACGTAATCGCGCACGCCCAGGGCCAGCGCGCGGAAGAGCAACTCCTCGCGTGTCGGCCAGCGCGCCTCCAGCGTCGGCCCGTCCGCGTCCACGTCCACGACCAGCAGGTCCTCGGCGAAGCCGCGACCCAGAGCGAGCAGTTCGCCGCGGCGGTTGAGCACGACGCTGTGACCGTCGAAAATTAACTCATCGTTGCCGCCGACCATGTTCACCTGCACCAGCGGCACGCGCTCGTCGCGCGCCACGCGCTGAAGCATCGCCAGGCGCGTTTGTTCCTTGCCCGCGTGCCAGGGCGAGGCCGAGATGTTCACGACCAGTTCCGCGCCCTGTTGGATGAGTTCCTTGACCGGGTCGCGCCGGTAAAGTCGTTCGGGCCAGAAATCCTCGTCGTTCCAGATGTCCTCGCAAATCGTGAGGCCCAGCCTGCGTCCGGCGAACTCCAATGGCGCGACGCTGCGCGAAGGTTCGAAGTAACGGTCCTCGTCGAACACGTCGTAGGTCGGCAGGAGCGACTTGTCGGTGCGCCAGACGATGCGGCCCGACTGCATGACGGCGGCGGAGTTGGTCAGCGGGCGGCCCGGTCGGGTCGGGTTGCGGTCCACGTAGCCGACGCACAGCGGCACGGCGCCAACGGCCTGCGCGGTCTCCAGGAGTGATGCCAACCCCGCTTCGATGAAATCCGCGCGCAGCAACAGGTCGCGCGGCGGATAGCCGCACAGAAACAGTTCGGGTGCGACAACGAACTCGGCCCCGGCGGCGCAAGCTTTTTGGTAGGCGGCCAGGAGTTTGCGGCGGTTGCCGTCGAAATCGCCAATCGTGGCGTTGAGTTGAAGCAGGCCGATGCGCACGGCGTCAGGCTAGCGCCCGCCGGCAGCGGTGCAACGGCAATTGCGCCGCCGTCAGCAGCGAAATGCAAACCACGAAACACACGAATGACACGAAAACGGGCCGTTTTTTTCACGCGATGGAGAGGCCCGCTTTGGATGAATTCGCTCCATCCGGGCGGGCTCCATGCCCTGCGGTCGCTTCGTGTGTTTCGTGTTTTTCGGGGTTTTCCGACGCCCGCGTCGGGCGAATGGATTCTTTGGCGCGTCGGGATGCGGGCCGCACTTGCTCCGGCTCGGCCGGCGGCACAGACTCCTGCCATGAGCGAAACACGGGCTTGCGAAGTGCCAGGGCGTGGGGGCTGGAGCCGGCGCGAATTTCTGGGTGCGACCGGCATGGCGATGGCCGGTGCGGCGCTGGCCGGTTGCACGAGCACCGGCCCTGAGGCGCACCGGGAAGCGCAAGCCGAGCCGATCATAGACATTCACCAGCATCTGGGTTATTCGGGCCGGCCCGACGACGTGCTGCTGGCGCATCAGCGCGCGATGGGGGTGACGTTGACCGTGCTGCTGCCCGCCGGGCGTCCGTCGAACACTGCTTCGACGCATTTCGGCGTGGCCAACGGGTTGCAGGCGCGCGCGCTGGGCGTGGAGGCGTGCTACGAGTTTGCCTGTGCGCACGCCCGGGAATACCGCTTTGCGGCCAACGAAGTGCCCGATCTGGACGACGCCACGCGCGTGATCCAGCGCTATCTGCATCGCGGCGCGGTCATGATCGGCGAGCAGAAGTTCGGCGTGGAGTGCGATTCGCCCGCGATGCAACGGATTTACCAGCTCGCCGAGCGCTTCGGCGTGCCGGTGCTCCTGCACTGGCAGGTCGGCATGTACAACCACGGGTTCGAGCGATTTTATAAAATGCTGGAAAAGTATCCGCGCGTGAATTTCATCGGCCACGCGCAAACCTGGTGGGCGCACATTGACAAGGCGTATCAGGACGATCCGAAGAATCTTTATCCCAAGGGCCCGGTCACGCCCGGCGGCCTGACCGACCGTTACCTGGGCGATTACCCGAACATGTTCGGCGATCTCTCCGCCGGTTCGGGGCTGAACGCCCTGACGCGCGATGAGGCCTTCACACGCGACTTCCTCAAACGGCACCAGGACAAACTGCTCTACGGGAGCGATTGCAACGATCACACGGGCCGCGAGCCGGAATGTCAGGGGGCGAAAACCATCGCTGCGATCCGCCGCCTGGCGCCCGACAAAGCGGTCGAGCGCAAGCTGCTCTACGAAAATGCGAAGAAGTTGTTGCGGCTCTGAGGGCGGCGTTGGTGCGCAGCGGGAGCGGCGCGTGCGGCGGGCGTGGGCGCATCTGACTTTCTTGCAGCGCACCTGTTGTCTCATGAGCACCCGGCTTCAGCCGGGTGAACCGCCGGGGCGGTGGCCAGCCACGGTTTCAACCGTTTTCCCGACCCCGGTCCAAGCCGTTGAAACGGCTTGGAGCTTGGGCGCGGGCCTCCCACCGGGCTAAAGCCCGGTGTTAATGAGAAGTTGCAAGAAACTGAGATGCGCCCGCGCCGGCCTTGACATCCCGCCCCGCCGTGATTTCCAAACGATTGCAGCGCCATGAAATTCTGTCCCGAATGCGGCGCGGAAGCGGCCGATGAGGCCCAAAGCTGTCCGAACGATCGCCAGCCGTTGATCGCCCTGGATACGCCGACTCCGAGAGCCGGTTCTCCCAACGGCCCGGTGGCATTCAACGCCCAGGTGTTTGCCCCGGCGCGTCGCGCCGGCGGCTACCGGGTTTACGTGCAGGGCAACGACCTGTTTTTCATACGCACCGATGGGGGGCTTGCCCGGCGGCGCTGGACTGCGACACTGGCGCATCTTGGCCCGCTCGGTGCGTTGCTCAGTCTGCTGGGTTGGCTCGTTGCGCAGCGACGCAGCCGGACGTCGGTGGCCCGGCTTGAGGAATCAGACCTCGAAGCCCTGGTGCGCCAGAGCAACGCGCACTTCAAGGTGTTCCTGCTCGAAATTCGGGAGGCCGTCCTCAAGCCGCAGTCGGTCCTGAGCACGTTCAGCTCGCCGGGGGAAATGGAAATCCATCTGCGCGGCGACGAAACGCTCCGGTTCGGTTTCGACTCCGGTGACGAAATGAAAGCAGCGTTGTTTCTGCTGCTGCCGGTATTGCGCCCGGTGCTGCGGGTGGAAGCCGAATGGGATGCAGCGCGGCAGCGATTCCGAAGGCCGAGGACATCCGGTCGGGATGTCGCCCGCCCCTGAGGATGCGCGTTGGTAGTTGCCGAAACATGTTCGCGGGCGATCCGCCGACGAAGCAGCGGGCCGCCGTGCGCTCGCGCAGCAAGCCTGACGCGGCGGAGGTGCGGTGCGAGACGATCCGGGAGTGGTTGGAATACGAAACTTCGGCGTCAAAACTGCCTCCAAATTGCTGGAGGCCGCATCACAGCCCGGATAGTTCGCGGGCGTGCTCGGGTAGTGCCGCGCGAATGAGCGAAATCAGTTCGGCCGTTTGACGACGCATTGCCTCGTAATGCTCACCAACGCCGCGCCAGTCGCCACCCGGATAATGCTGGGCGAAAAAGTCGCGGGTCAATTCATCGGCCAGGGGCGCAAAATGCTGAAACCGGCTGTCGTATGCGGAGGCTTCGGCGAGCAGAAAGCTCAAATCGTGGGTTTTAATGAGTCGCCAGCCTTTGGCCACAAGATAACCTTTGAGCAGGCGCTCAACAGCCTCCTGGAGCAATTCGATGCCTGACGCGGTCAGTCCTTCGTTTTTCCAAAGCAGGTCTGCGGCCCTCAACCGGTCCGCAGCCAGGTAAAACCAGTCGCGGGGATCATTCTCGTTGGAGACCTTCCGCCGCATACAGTTCGACCCCCTTTGAAAGAATCTCCTCGTAAAACGGGCTGTGTTCGCGAAGCCGTTCGGCAAGTCGTTCGGGTGTTTTGCTGAGGATGGTCATCGGGGGTCGCCGGGCCGGCACTTCCCAGAGCAAACGCCGGATTTCGAGGTCGCTCTCGGCTTCGGAGCGAATGCCGCGCCGCACGATCAACAGGTCGAAATCGCTGTGTTCGTCGGGCTGTCCGTAGGCGTAGCTGCCAAAGAGGATGATTCGTTCCGGCCGGATGCGCTCAACGATCAACCGCAAGAAAGGCTCAATTTGATCGGCGACCCGATGCACCGGATAACGCGGGTTGTGTAGAGCTGGGAAGCGAGGTTGGGGCCTCTCCCGCGCTGGTGCCGTCGGGGTCTGTGGTGCAACCGGTTGCCTGCCCCTCACCATGACTTCCTCCCTCAAGCGCGTTTGCCCTCAGACGGTTGCGCGGCAACTTGCTCGCGGGTGACCTCCCCCGTCCCGCAAAAGGTGCCCACATGAGGTTGCAA
>JAOAIM010000126.1:0-1629 GCA_026414705.1 Verrucomicrobiia bacterium
CTACTCTACCTTCCGCGCGCTTTCGCCAGGGCGCGGGTTGCAAGCAGTCAAACGCATCCCGACCGCGATCATCGGCGGCATGCTCGATCCATTTGCCTTGACCCTCGCCTCCAACAGGTTAATTGTGTCGTTAAATCGGAGAACCGGCGGGGGTCTCCGGCGCAACCCAAAATCAGAATCCACGTCACATGCAAACGGCCTTCTCAAGTGCCTCGGTCCGGCTCCTTTTTCTCATCGGCGCCACGGGTGCGTTCGGAACGCTACCTTCGCCGGCTCAAACCAACTGCGCGCCGACGCCCTCCGGCGTGCTGAGCTGGTGGCGGGCCGAGGGCAACGCCCTCGATGACATTGGGTCAGCGCACGGCAGCGTCGTTGGAAACACCACGTTCAGCGCCGGTCGCGTCGGTCAGGCGTTCGCGCTCGACGGCCTCGACGATGCCCTGAACGTGGGCAGCCCCACCGGCCTGCAACTGCAAAACTTCACCATTGAGGGCTGGGTTCGCCGGGCGCATCCCTCCCGCGTGACCCAGGGCGCTCAAACGAGTGCCTCGCTCTTCAGCGGCTCCAGCGGCGCCTATGGATTCGGTCTGCTCGACGACGGACGGCTGTTTTTGACGAAAGTGGGTGTGAGCGCCGTGTTTTCCACGGCGGCGTTCACCGACACGAACGCCTTCCATCACGTGGCCGTCACCAAATCCGGCAGCACGGTGCTGCTCTATCTCGACGGCGTGCCCGAATCGGTGGGCCCGTATGATCCGGGTTTCACGTTTACCGGGCCGATGGCCATCGGCGCGCGCGGCGGCGATTACGTCGGCAGCTTTTACGGGGCGATTGACGAGCTGACCATCTACAACCGGGCGCTGACGCCCGCCGAAATCCAGGCCATTTACAACGCCGGCAGCACGGGCAAATGCGTCACCGCCGTCGCGCCCGCCATCGCCGTCCACCCCACCAACCAAACGGCCGTGGTCGGCTCCACGGTGTCGTTTCACGTCGTCGCCACCGGCACGCAACCGTTGAGCTATCAATGGCGGTTTGAGGGCACGAACCTGCCCGGGGCCACCGCGTCGGTCCTTACGCTCATCAACGTTCAAACCAGCCAGGCCGGAGCGTATTCTGTGGTCGTTTCCAACGTCGCGGGCGTCGCCCTCAGCTCCAACGCCGTCCTCACGGTGTTGACAGGCCCGGCTGTGGGGCCGCCGCCCACCAACCTCAGCAGTTGGTGGCGGGCAGAGGGTAATCTTCTCGATTCGGTGGGAACGAACCACGGTGTAAACGTTGGGAACACCGCGTTCGGTGGCGGGCGCGTTGGCGCAGGGTTAGTCTTTGACGGCAATGGAGACGCAGTTGACGTTGGCACTGCATCAAACCTGCGGCTCCAGGATTTCACCGTCGAGGCTTGGATACGCCGTTTTCATCCCACTCGCGCTACCCAGGGTCCCCAAACAAGCGCGGTCATATTTGGCGGCCCAAACCTCGCATACGGGCTGGGGATTTGGGACGACGGTCGAATCCTGCTAACCAAAATTGGCGTGGACGGCGCATATTCAACGCGCACGATTACCGACACCAACTTTTTCCACCATGTGGCCGTCACGAAGTCCGGCAGCAACGTGTGGCTTTACATTG
>JAOAIM010000126.1:1639-11300 GCA_026414705.1 Verrucomicrobiia bacterium
GGGTTCATGTTCACGGGCACCTTCGCAATCGGTGCACGCGCGGGGGATTACGGAGGAAGCTTTTTCGGCGCGATTGACGAAGTGGCCGTTTACGGCCGCGCACTTTCAGCGGCCGAAATTGAGGCCATTTACGCGGCGGGTAGCGCGGGCAAATGCGTCGCGCCCACGCCGCCGTTCATCGTCACCCATCCGCGCAGCACCAACGTGCTGGTCGGCAGCACCGTGACGTTCTCGGTCGTGGCCGGTGGCACAGAACCCTTGAGCTATCAATGGCGGTTCAACGGCACGAACCTGCCCGGCGCCACGGCCCCAACCCTCACGCTCACCAACGTCCAGTTCAGCCAGGCGGGCGCGTATTCGGTGCTCGTCACCAACGCCCTCGGGTCGGCCCTCAGCAGCAACGCTACCCTCACGTTGAGCTTCCCCACCGCCGTGGTGCGCATCGCTTCGACCAACATCATGGCGGGCCGGGCAATCACCTTGCCGGTGCTGCTCTCCGCCAACGGCAACGAAAACGGACTGGGCTTCAGCCTGAGCTTCAACACGCAGCGGCTCGCCTTCGCCAGCGCGGCCCTGGGCAACGGCGCCGCCGGAGCCACCTTGTTGGTGAACGCCACCTACGCCAGCACGGGCCGACTGGGCGTGGTCGTCGCCTTCCCGCCCCAGCAAACCTTCGCCCCCGGCACCCAGGAGGTCGTCCGGCTGCAGTTCGAGACCCTGCCGCTCACCGGCATCACCAACGTGACGGTGGCCAACACCTTTGTGGATCAGCCCGTCTTGCGCGAGCTTTACGGCACGCAACTGCAATCGCTTCCCGCCTTCTATTCCAATGGCACCGTGACGTTGCAACCGACGAGCTTTGAGGCGGACGTGACGCCGCGGCCCGGTGGCAATCAGGCGATCACCGCGACCGACTGGTCGCAGGCCGGCCGCTTTGCCGCGCGGCTGGACGTCGCGGGTGCGGGCGGGGAATTTCAGCGCGCTGACTGCGCACCCCGCGCGACGCTCGGCGACGGCCAGTTGAAGGTGACCGATTGGGTGCAAACCGGCCGTTACCTCGCGGGCCTTGATCCGCTCGCGGCCGTGGGCGGGCCCACGGTGGAAACCTTTTTGCCCGCCGGCAGCACGCCCGGCCCGCGCCAACTCCGCCTTTCCAACACCAACGCCCAGCACGGGCAAACCGTCACATTGAGTGTCACGCTCGACGCGCAGGGCGACGAAAACGCCCTGGGTTTCACGGTCGCATTCAACCCCGAGGCGTTTGTCCTGGCGGGCCTGACGTCCGGCGCGGACGCCGCCGCAGCCCATTTCATCGGAAACACCAACGATGCGTCGTCAGGCCGCGTCGGGGTGGCGCTGTCCTGGCCCGCCGGTTTGACGCTGGCGGCCGGCGCGCGCGAACTGGCCCGCGTGGCGTTGGCCGTGACGGAAAATTTCGCCGGCGTTCAACCGGTCAGCCTCGGCGATCAGGTCGTCACGCGGTGCGCGTCGGATGCGTTTGCGGGTGAGTTGCCGATGAATTTCCTCCACGGCGCGGTGACCGTCGTGCCGCCGAACCCGAATCCGGCAATCGGCATTGTAGCGGGGGAGACGAACGTGACGTTGTTCTGGCCCCGTTGGGCGGCGGACTTCACGTTGCAAACGCTCGCTGGGACGCACGCCTGGTCGGGCGCATGGTCAAACCTTCCGGTGGCGTTGCAAACCAACGGCCCGTTGGTGTCCGTCACATTGCCGGCGCCGGAGACGGCCCGTTACTTCCGGCTCTTCCGTCCCTGAGCGCGAGGGCTTGTGGCCGCGGAGGGCTCAATGCGCCCCGCTCTCGCGCCAATACAATTCCTCCACGTTCCACGTGACCCGGTAGGGCGTGAGCACCGAGGGACGCACGTTGCCCAGCCCCGAACGCACCGCTACAAAATGCCGCGAGGCGACGGTGAAGATCATCGGCTGCTCCTCCGCCAGGATCATCTGCACCTCATCATAGAGGCGTTTGCGCTCGGCGAAATCCAACGTGCGCATCTGGGCCTCCATCAACGCATCCACCCGCGCCTCCCATTCGGTGGAGGGGGTTTTCTGGCGCGGAAACCACTGGTGCAGCTCGGCCGCAGAATGCAGCACATTGAGCTGGGACGCCGGATCAAGCCCGCCGCCCGCCAGTCCCATCAACACGCACTCGTAGTGCAGGCCTTCATTGATCCGCTCCACCAGCGCGCGGAAATCCATTTGCTCGATGCGCATCAGGATGCCCAGTGCGCGCAGGTCTTCGGCCAGAATTTGGGCACACCGGTTGCGCCCCGCGTTCTCCCGATTGGTCAGCAGCGTGAACTCCACCGGGTTGCCCTCGGTGTCCTCAAGTTGCCCGTCACCGTTCCGATCCTCCAGGCCCGCCTGCGCCAGTAACGCGCGCGCCCGGGCCAGATCGTAATCGAAACGCGGAATGCCCGGATTGTTCCATTTCGGATTCTCGGTGGAGACGAATCCATGCAACGGCTCGGCACGCCCGCCGTGCGCCTCGCGCACCATTCGCTCCCGATTCACCGCGCATGCGATGCCCTGGCGAAACGATCGGTTCCGAAACCATCGCAACTTGTGCGGTGGCACAAACGGACGGCCTTGCGCGTCCACACCCGTGTTCTGGTTGAAACAGAAAAATTCCCGCTCCGTGCCGATGCCCAGTTCGACGAGCTCCAACCCGGCGCGCGGCGCGGCGCGGACCAGCTCGAATTCTTCGGGCCGAGCGCGCTCCAGCACATCGCTTTTGCCCTCCAGAAACGTGGAGACCAGCGCGCCGGGGGCGACCACCACCAGCATCAGTTCGTCCAGATACGGCAATCGCTCGCCCCGCCGGTCCACCTTCCAGAAATGCGGGTTGCGCTCCAGCAGCACGAACTCATCGGGCCGACTCTCGCGCAATCGAAACGGGCCGCTGCAGACGATCTGATTGGATCGCGCGTGAATCGGATACACGCCCAGAAACCGGCCGGTCTGCACCGGCATGGCCATGATGTGTTTGGGCAGCACCGGCACGCTCCCGAAAAATTCCAAAAACGGCGCGAAGACCTCCGGTGTCACAACCTGCACCGTGCGCGCATCCAACCGGCTCACCTCAAAGGGGCGTCCGTCCACGCGAAACAAATTCTGCATCTCGGCATGGATCTCCCGCCGATACATCACCTCATTCCACGTAAAAACCACGTCGTCCGCCGTCAGCGGCTGGCCGTCACTCCAGCGCAGCCCCTCTCGCAGCGTGAAGCGCCACGTGCGCCCGTCAGGTGACACCGACCAGGCCTCCGCCAGCGCGGGGCGCACCGTCTGCGTGATCAGGTCCATCTGCACCAGCGAACTGAACAGCAAACGCACCACCTGATCGGATGCGTCGTCCCGGACGAGCACCGGATTGAACGTGCTCGGCGCGCCGGCAATCGCCACCGTCAACCGACCCCCGCGCCGTCCCGGCTCGCAATCGGCCACCGCGGGTGAAGGCAACGGCGGCACCGATGGCGGCTCGGGGGGTACGGGTGCGCCGGGTTTGCAACCCACCAGAACCACGCTCGCCACGCCCACAAATGACAGTCCCTTCAGAGCAGCTTTCATTCGACGCGCGTTGAAGGTAGCCCGCAGCCCTTGGGTCGCAAGCGCCGACGCGCCGGGTCATTGACGCCGCACCCAACTGCCCGTAGCCTGTGCGTCCAATCGAACGTCGCCCATGCTCGACGCCATCGAGAAACTGCTCATCCTTCAGGACCGCGACCGCGCCATCCGTCGCGTTCAGGATGAACTGGCGCGAATCGGCCCCGAACGCGAGAGCCACCGGGCGCGCGCCGCCCAATCGCAGGCCCGGCTCGAGGCCGCCCGCCTGCGCCTGCGTCAGCTCGAAGCCGACCGCAAACGGCTCGAACTGGACGTTGAATCGCTCAAACAGCAAATCGAGCGTTACTCCAACCAGCAGCTTCAAACCCGCAAAAACGAGGAATACCGCGCCCTGGCCCACGAAATCGAAACCTGCAAGGCCGAAATCGTCCGCATCGAAGACAAAGAACTCGAACTCATGGAACAGGCCGAGCAGGTGCAGAAGGAAATCGTCGCCCTCACGCACGAGTCCGAGGAGGCGCGCCGTGCGGCCGAGCGTCTGGTGGCGGAACTCAATCAGCGCGAAGAAAACCTGCGCCGCGAACTGGCTGCATTACAGGCCGACCGGGAGGCCCTGGCCGCGGCCGTCGAACCGTCGCTGCGTCACCGCTACGAACGCCTGCTCCGCAGCAAGGGTGAACGGGTGGTTGTGGGCGTTGCCCACAGCGTTTGCGGCGGTTGTCACATGCGCCTGCCGGCGCAGGTCATGGTCGCCTGTCAGGCGCAGCAGGAGGTCGTCACCTGCACCAACTGCGGCCGGATTCTCTATTACACGCCCGACATGGTGCTCACAGCGGCTGACTGAGCTTGAGCGCGCCGCCGGCCGGGCCAACATTTGCTTTCCAACGCCGCAAGCCGCTGACTATTGTCAGGCATGGCCGAGCGATTGCACGAGGGCGAGTTGATCTTCCGGGGAATTCCCGCCTCGGCTGGTGTGTGCCGTGGGAACATTCTCGTGCTGGATCGTCCCCGGCACGACATCCAACGCCGCGAACTGGCCGACGGCGAAGTCGCCCGCGAACTCGACCGCTTCGAGGAGGCGCTCGCCCAGACCCGCCTTCAGTTGCTCGATGTGCAGCGCAAGGTCATCGAGAGCCTTGGCGCCCAGGAGGGCAGCATCTTTGACGCGCAACTGCTCGTGCTGGAAGACCCGGTGCTCATTGAGGAAACCACCCGCCTCATTCGCACCCAAAAGGTCAACGTCGAGCACGCCTTCCACACCGTGGTCAACCGCTACCTCGACGCCCTCGCGCACATCCAGGACGAATACCTGCGCGAACGCGCCGCCGACGTGCGCGACGTGACCGCGCGCGTGCTCGACAACCTGCTCGGCCGCAATCAGGAACTCGATCTGCGCCACCTGCGCGAACCTTGCATCATCATCGCGCACGACCTCACCCCCTCCCAAACGGCGCAAATGGACCGCAAGAACGTCCTCGGCTTCGCCACCGACGTCGGCAGCACCACCTCCCATACCGCCATCATGGCCCGCTCGTTGCGCATCCCGGCCGTCGTCGGTCTCAAGGACGTCAGCCAGCGCCTGCGCAGCGGCCAGTTCGCCCTGCTCGACGGTTTCAACGGCGTGCTCATCGTCAACCCCACCGACCAGACGCTCTTTGAATACGGTCAACTGGTGCGGCGGCAGGCCACGCTCGCCGAGAAACTCCGCGAAGTCATCCCGCTGCCCGCCGTCACCCTGGACAATCACCGCGTGCCTCTGCTGGCCAATGTCGAACAGGCCGCCGATGCTCAAACCGTCAGGGAGTCCGGAGCCGAGGGCATCGGCCTGTTCCGCACCGAATACCTGTTCCTGAACCGCGACACGCCCCCGGACGAAGAAGAGCAATTTGAAGCCTATCGTCAGGCGGCGATCACACTGCGCCCGTTGCCGGTGGTCATCCGCACGCTCGACCTGGGCGGGGACAAGTTGCTGTCCACGCTCGCGCCGCCCGAGTTGAATCCGTTCCTGGGCTGGCGCGCCATCCGGTTTTGCCTTCAACAACCGGACATCTTCCGCGCCCAGTTGCGGGCCATTCTGCGCGCCAGCGCCGAGGGCAACGTCAAGATCATGTATCCAATGATCTCCGGCCTGGATGAGTTGAAACAGGCCAACGCGCTCCTGACCCGGTGCAAGGAGGAACTGCGTGCGGAAAACAAGCCCTTCGACGACCACATCGAAATCGGCGCGATGATTGAAACACCCTCCGCAGCGCTGATCGCGGATGTGCTCGCGCAGCATGTCGGCTTCTTCAGCATCGGCACCAACGACCTCATCCAGTACGCCCTGGCGGTGGACCGGATGAACGAGAAAATCGCGCATCTTTATGAGCCGACGCATCCGGCGATCCTGCGGCTGATTCGCGCGACCGTGGACGCCGCCCACGCTCGGGGCATCCGCGTGGCCGTCTGCGGTGAGATGGCCGGCGACCCGGTGTTGGTGCCCCTGTTGATCGGTCTGGGCGTGGACGAACTCAGCGCCGCGCCGCCGCTCATCGCGCCCGTCAAATACCTCGTGCGCCGCATGAAAATCTCCGAGGCGCGTGAACTGACCGCCTCCGCGTTGCAATCCGATTCCGCCGCGGACATCGCGGCGCGTTTTGAGGCGTTCGCGCGCCGGGCCGCGCCCAGTCTTTTTGAAAAATGAAAGTCATCGTTCTTGCTGCCGGTTACGCCACTCGCCTTTATCCGCTCACGCTGACCCGGCCCAAACCGCTCCTGCCCGTCGCGGGCAAGCCCATGATCGAGCACGTGCTCGAAAAGCTCGCCCCCATCCCCGGCATTGACCGGGTTTACGTGGTCACCAACGCGAAGTTCGCCGGCGCCTTCAACGACTGGGCCGCCACCTGGCGCCACGCCCGCCCCCACCCCGAACTGGCCGTGATCAACGACGGCACCACCGACGACACGAACAAACTCGGTGCCATCGGCGACATTCACTTCGTGCTCAAAACGCAGAATGTGGACGACGATCTGATCGTTGTGGCCGGCGACAATCTGTTCAGCGAGCCGCTGGGCGCTTTTGGCGAATTCTGCCGTCAGCGCAACGCGCCCGTGCTGGCGCTCTACGACGTGGGCGACCTCAACCAGATCCGCAAATACAACGCCATCTCGGTGGACGGCGACGGGCGCATCACGTTTTTCGAGGAAAAACCTCAGAACCCCACCAGCACGCTCACCGGCATCGCCCTGTACTTTTACCCGAAGCACACCCTGCCGATGATCCACCGTTACATCGCCGAGGGGAACAATCCCGACCAGCCCGGGCGCCTCATCCAGTGGCTCTATCCGCGCGTGCCCGTTTACACCTGGCGCGTGCCCGGACTGTGGTTCGACATCGGCTCCAAAGAATCGCTGGAGGAAGCCGACAAGATTTTTTCGAGGCTTTAGATGAAACCGACGCCGCTTCACGACATCATTCCCGTGCTGCAAACCGCCATTGGCCCGGTAATTTTGATCTCCGGCGTCGGCTTGTTGCTGCTCTCGATGACCAACCGGCTCGGACGCGCGATTGACCGCGCCCGGGCGCTGGTGCGCGAACTGCGCGAGGGTCACGACCGCGACCGCACCGCCACGCTGGCGCAGGTCGCGATCATTTACCGTCGGGCGCGCCTGATCCGTCTGAGCATTGCGCTTGCATCGCTGAGCGTGTTGTTGGCGGCGGTGCTGATCATCGTTTTGTTCCTGACCGCCCTGATGCAATGGGATCACGGCTTGCCGGTCAGCCTGATCTTCATCGCCTGCATGGGGTCGCTCATCGCGTCCCTGGTCACCTTCATCTACGACATTCACCTGTCCCTGGTGGCATTGAAGCTCGAACTGGAGGCGGTCACCGGCCAGCCGGTTTGACCCGCGCCCAGGTCGGAGTTGACGCTGCCGCCCGGGCCGAACAGATTCAGCACACCGATGAAAACGCGCGCTCCACAGACGGAACTTCAGCCTTTTGGCCCGCGCATTGCCAACTATTTCCACGGTGCGACCGCCGCCCGCCCGCCCGTCCCTACGGTGGACGCCGTCATGCTCGAAGAGCGCGCCGCTGCTTTCACCAAACGCAGCATCAAAACCACCGCCAAGCTCGCCGGGCTGAAAATGATCGTGAGCATGACCGACCTGACCACGCTCGAGGGCAAGGACACGCCGGGCAAGGTTGCCTATCTCTGCCGCAAGGCGCTTCAACCGGCCGACCCGCGCTTCGACGTGCCCCATTGCGCCGCCGTGTGCGTGTATCCGAACCTCGTCAAGCACGCGCGACGCTTTTTGGGCGAGCGCTCGCCGGTGAAGATCGCCGCCGTCGCCACCGGGTTTCCCAGCGGCCAGTATCCGTTGCGCACGCGCCTGGAGGAAACGCGCCGTGCCGTGGGCGACGGGGCGGACGAAATTGACATGGTCATTGACCGTGCCGCGTTCCTGGCCGGCGAACACGGCAAGGTCTTTGACGAAATCGCCGCAACCCGGGAAGCCTGTGGCCCGGCACATTTGAAGGTCATCCTCGAAACCGGCGAACTGGTCACCTACGACAACATCCGGCTGGCCAGTGAAATTGCCATGCGCGCGGGTGCCGACTTCATCAAAACCTCCACCGGCAAGGTGCAGCCCGCCGCGACGCTGCCGGTGACGCTGGTGATGCTGGAGGCGATACGGGATTACTTCTTTGCCACCGGCGTGCGGGTGGGCATGAAACCCGCCGGGGGCATTCGCACCGCCAAACAGGCCCTCGCCTACCTGGTCATGGTCAAAGAGACACTCGGCGACGACTGGCTCACGCCGGACCTGTTCCGCTTTGGCGCCAGCACGCTGCTCAACGACGTGCTCATGCAAATCGCCCGCGTCGTGGACGGCTCCTACCAGAGCGCGGATTATTTCTCGCTGCCATGAGTCTAGGAACAGGATGAACAGGATTTTACAGGATTCGTTACCATGAACCCGACCTCCGACACGCCTCAAAAAGAAATCCTGCAGAATCCTGTTCATCCGGTCTTGGGCGACGAACGCTCTCCAACCCGGCCCGGACCGGGAAAGGACATGATGAACAGGATTTTACACGATTGGTCAAAATGAGCGCGACACAGGCGAACCGAGAAAAAAATCATGGATAATCCCGTTAATCCTGTCCCCAACACCAACGACCACCTGACCGGACGCGTCATCGGCCTGGCGATGAAGGTTCACCGCGCGCTCGGCCCGGGCTTCTTGGAATCAGTGTATCAAAAGGCGCTGCCTTACGAACTGGCCCGGGCCGGTCTGAAAGTCGAGTCCGACCGGCCGATCCAGGTGCGTTACGACGGTGTTCTCGCGGGTGATTTCAAGGCCGACCTGCTGGTCAACGACGATCTGATCCTTGAGCTCAAGGCGGTCTCACGACTGGCCGTCGAGCACGAGGTGCAACTGGTCAACTACCTGACCGCCACCGGCAAGGACATCGGCTTGCTCATCAATTTTGGCGGCCGCAGCCTTGAATTCAAAAAGAAGTTCCGCAAACCAAAAACCGGCGCCCCAGCGACGACCGGTTGCCAGACAGCATGAACAGGATTTTACACGATTGGTTAAAATGAACCCGAGCTTCGGCGAGGCAGGAAAAAATCCTGCACAATCCTGTTAATCCCGTCGGTGAAATGCAAAATCTTGTCCCATGAAATCTAAACTCCCCGCAATTTCCGCCCGACCGGTCGTGCCCCCGAGGGAACGGCGTCTGACCTTTGGCGACAAATGGGATTACGCCCCGGCGCCCGAGGAGTCCAAACACTACGTCATCGCCCCGCGCCACGAACTGTTCATCGGCGGTAAATTCCTCCCGCCCCATTCCGGCCAATACTTCGACTCCATCAACCCCGCTACCGAGCAGAAGCTCACCGAAATCGCCCTGGCCGACGCGGTGGACGTGGACCGGGCGGTGCAGGCGGCGCGTCGCGCCTACGAAAAGGTCTGGAGCAAAATGCCGGCGCGCGAACGCGGCAAATACCTTTACCGCATCGCTCGCATCATCCAGGAGAAAGCCCGCGAGCTGGCCGTGCTCGAAACGCTCGACGGGGGCAAACCC
>JAOAIM010000127.1 GCA_026414705.1 Verrucomicrobiia bacterium
CGGCCCACGAAAAACTCAATCGGCACGGACCGGCCGGGGGTGAAGGGACTCGCCTCTGGTTGCATCGCCCGCAGCCAAGCATCTTGCTCCTCACCACACAAGAACTGCATCGCCCACCCGGGCCGCGAAATGCCCCCGCCAGAGCTGCCGTCCAGCCATGACGTAACCTCGCCGCAACCGTCCACACGCTCCGGTTGTTTTAAGACATATCTTCGTATCACGATGCGTTGATTTTCAGCTTGGCTCAATCCTCCCCCTGCCCTATCCTCCGGCATCGTGAACGACCACGCCAAAGACCGCGCTCCTGTCGGGGACGAACTGCGCCGGTTGCTGACCGAGCGCATCGTCCTGCTCGACGGCGCCATGGGCACGATGGTCCAACAGCGCCGGCTGAGCGAGGCCGATTATCGCGGCGAGCGATTTCGTCACTGGCCGCGCGATCTCAAGGGGCTGCACGACCTGCTCTGCATCACGCAACCGCACGTGGTCGAGGGCATTCATCGCGAGTATTTGGAGGCGGGCGCCGACATCATCGAAACCAACACCTTCAACGCACAGCGGTTTTCGCTCGCCGATTACGGCCTGGAGGCGCTGACGCGCGAGATCAACGTCGCGGCGGCCCGCTGCGCCCGGCGCGTGGTGGACGCATTCAACGCCGCGAACCCGCACCGCCGCTGCTTCGTCGCCGGCGTCCTCGGCCCCACCAACAAAACCGCGTCGCTCTCGCCCGATGTCAACAATCCCGGCTATCGCGCCGTAACCTTCGACGAACTGGTCGCCGCCTACGGCGAACAGGCCGAGGCGCTGCTCGACGGCGGCGTGGACCTGCTCCTGGTGGAGACGGTGTTCGACTCCCTCAACTCCAAAGCCGCCCTGGTCGCCATCGAACAGGCCTTCGACTCCGGAGCACGCCGCGTCCCGGTCATGGTCTCGTTCACCATCACCGACAAAAGCGGCCGCACGCTCTCGGGTCAAACCGTTGAGGCCTACTGGATTTCGATCCGCAATCACGATCTGTTGAGCCTGGGCATCAACTGCGCGTTGGGCCCGCGCGAGATGCGCCCGTTCATCGCCGAACTGGCCGGGTTGTCCGAATTCCCCGTCAGCGCCCACCCCAACGCCGGATTGCCCGATCCGCTGCTGCCAACCGGCTTCCCCGAGACACCCGAAAGTTTCGCGGCGCATCTGCGCGACTGGGCCGAGGCCGGTTGGGTGAACATCCTGGGCGGCTGCTGCGGCACCTCTCCGGCGCTCATCCGCCCCCTGGCCGACGCGGTGCGCGGCCTGCCACCGCGCCCGTTGCCGCGCGTCGAGCCGCTCCTGCGTCTGAGCGGCCTTGAGCCCCTGACGCTTCGGCCCGACAGCAACTTCATCAACATCGGCGAGCGCACCAACGTCGCCGGCTCGCCCAAATTTGCCCAGCTCATCCGCGCCGGAAATTTCGAGGCCGCCGTCGCCATCGCCCGTCAGCAGGTTGAAAACGGCGCGCAAATGCTCGACGTGTGCATGGACGAGGGACTCATTGACGGCGTGGCGGCGATGAGGCGGTTTCTGAACCTCATCGGCGCCGAGCCGGACATCGCGCGCGTGCCGATCGTGGTGGATTCCTCCAAATGGGAGGTGATTGAAGCCGGGCTGAAATGTCTTCAGGGCAAGGGCGTCGTCAACTCCATCAGCCTCAAGGCGGGCGAGGAGGAATTCCTGCGCCAGGCGCGGCTCATCCGCCGTTACGGCGCGGCGGTGGTGGTGATGGCGTTTGATGAGCGCGGCCAGGCGGACACCTTTGAGCGGCGAATCGAGGTTTGCGAGCGCGCCTATCATCTGCTCACCCGCAAAGCCGGTTTTCCGCCGGAGGACATCATTTTTGACCCGAACGTGCTCACCGTGGGCACGGGCATTCCCGAGCACGCCAACTACGCGGTGGACTTCATCCGCGCCACGCGCTGGATCAAGGAAAACCTCCCGCTGGCGAAGGTCAGCGGCGGCATCAGCAACATCTCCTTCGCCTTCCGCGGCAACAACACCGTGCGCGAAGCGATGCACGCGGCGTTTCTGTATCACGCGATTCGCGCCGGGCTGGACATGGGCATCGTCAACGCCGGTATGCTCGCGGTCTATGAGGACATTCCGCCCGACCTGTTGGAGCGCGTCGAGGACGTGCTCCTGAACCGGCGACCCGACGCCACCGAGCGGCTGGTGCAATTTGCCGAGTCGCTCAAGGCCCGCGCCGGGGCTGAATCCGGCGCGCCCCCCGCTCAGGACGAGTGGCGGCATCTACCCGTCGAAAAACGCATCGAACACGCGCTGGTCAAGGGCATCGCCGACTACATCGAAGCCGACGTGGAGGAGGCGCGCCAAAAGCTCGGCCGCCCGCTCGCCGTCATCGAAGGCCCGTTGATGGCCGGCATGAACGTCGTGGGCGACCTCTTCGGCGCGGGCAAAATGTTCCTGCCCCAGGTCGTCAAATCCGCCCGCGTCATGAAAAAAGCTGTCGCCTACCTCACCCCCTTCATGGAGGCCGAGCGCGAGGCGGCCGGGCGCGCCCTGGAACGCGCGGGCAAGGTGTTGCTCGCGACCGTCAAGGGCGACGTCCACGACATCGGCAAAAACATCGTCGGCGTCGTGCTCGCCTGCAACAACTACGAAGTGCTCGACCTGGGCGTGATGGTGCCGTGCGAAAAAATTCTTCAAACCGCCCGCGAACAGGCCGTGGACGTCATCGGCCTGAGCGGCCTCATCACGCCCTCGCTCGACGAAATGGTGCACGTGGCGCGCGAAATGGAGCGCGAAGGTTTCACGCTGCCGTTGCTCATCGGCGGCGCCACCACCAGCAAAGCCCACACTGCCGCCAAGATCGCCCCCGCCTACTCCGGCCCGGTCGTGCACGTGCCCGACGCCAGCCGCGCCGTTCCCGTCGTCAGCCAATTGCTCAGCCCTGCCCAACGCGCTGCGTTCATGCAGCAGGTGCGTGATGAATACGACCGGCTGCGCGCTCGACACGAACAAACCGTGCCCCGGCTCCTCTCCCTGGAAGAAGCACGCCGACGCGCTCCCAAACTCCATTACACCGACCTGCCCGTGCCCGAATTCCTCGGCGTGCGCGTGCTGACGACCAGTCCCCCAGCTCCGCACGCGTCCTCCGACTCGCCCGACTTGTCGGCCTCGCCCGACTCGCCCCACTGCTCCGCCCCTGCCCTGCTCCACCTCGCCCTGGCCGAACTCCTGCCTTACATTGACTGGTCTCCCTTCTTCCACGCCTGGGAGTTGCGCGGGCGCTACCCGGGCATCCTCGACCACCCCAAACACGGCGAAGCCGCCCGCAAACTCTTTGCCGACGCCCAGACCCTGCTCGAGCGCATCGTCCGCGAGAACCTCCTCGTGGCGCGCGGCGTTTACGGATTTTTCCCCGCCAACGCCGTCGGCGACGACATCGAACTCTACACCGATGAAACGCGCCGCCATGTGCTCGCGCGATTTCATTTCCTGCGGCAGCAATTCGCCAAGGATGACAACGCCCCGAACTGGTGTCTGGCCGACTTCGTCGCACCCCGCGATCCCGCCGACGGGTCGCCACCGCCGCGCGATTACGTCGGCGCTTTCGCCGTCACCTCCGGCCACGGCCTGCGCGAACTGGTCGAGCGCTTCAAAGCCGAGCACGACGATTACCACGCCATCCTGGCCGAGGCCCTCGCCGACCGCCTGGCCGAGGCGTTTGCCGAATACCTCCACCGTCGCGTCCGCATCGAGTGGGGCTACGGCCGCGCCGAGGCCCTCACGCCCGAGGAGCTGATCGAGGAAAAATATCGCGGCATCCGGCCCGCGTTCGGGTATCCCGCCTGCCCCGACCACACCGAAAAGGCGACGCTCTGGCAATTGCTCGATGTGGAGCGGCACACCGGCATCCGGCTCACCGAAAACTTCGCCATGTGGCCCGGCAGCTCGGTCAGCGGCCTCTACTTCGCGCATCCCGAATCGAAATACTTCGCCGTCGGGCGACTCGGCCGCGATCAGGTCCTGGATTATCACCGGCGCAAGGGCGTGCCGCTGGCGGACATCGAGCGGTGGTTGGGCAGTTATCTGGCCTATGACCCGAGCGCCGTCGCCCAACCGGACGCGTGAGCCGCGCTTGGCCTTCCGAACCGCTGCTTTAGGTGAACGAAAAGCCCCGCCAATCCGCTCTTTCACGGCGCTTCGGGGCGGCTTATCCTCCGCCCGTGCGCTGGAACAAAGTCGCCATCCTCGGCGTCGGTCTGCTGGGCGGTTCGCTCGGCCACGCCCTCAAACAACGCGCCCTGGCGCAGCGCGTCACCGGCTTCGTCCGCCGACGCGCCAGCCTGCGCGAATGCGAGCGACTCGGCGCCGTGGACGAGGCCACGCTCAACCTTTCGGAAGCCGTCCGCGACGCCGACCTGATCGTGCTCTGCACGCCACTGGCGCAAATGCGCCCGCTCGCCGAGCAAATGCGCCCGGCCCTCCAACCCGGCGCAATCGTCACCGACGTGGGCAGCGTCAAGGCCAGCGTCGTGCGCGACCTCGAAACGCTCGTGGCGCGGGCCGGCGGCCGCTTTGTCGGCAGCCATCCGCTCGCGGGCGCAGAGAAAACCGGCGTCGCCTGGGCGCGGCCGGACTTGTTCGAGGGCGCGGTGTGCGTGGTGACGCCAACGGCACGCACGGATGCCAAAGCGTTGCAACAGGTCGAATCCCTCTGGCGCGCGCTGGGCGCGCGCGTGCTCTCGCTCAGCCCGCAACAGCACGACGCCCTGCTGGCACGCTCCAGTCATCTGCCCCATGTGCTCGCCGCCGCGCTCGCCTCCCTGGTCCTGGACCACCGCCGCCCGCGAACCCAATCCCTGGTCTGCGCCAACGGCTTTCGCGACACCACGCGCATCGCCTCCGGCTCGCCCGAAATGTGGCGCGACATCGCGCTCGCCAACCGCGCGCATCTCCGCCGCGCTCTGGCAGAGTTCATCCGCCAGTTGCAGCGAATTCAAACGCTTTTGGCCTCGGGCGATGCCGCCGCGCTCGAACGCTGGTTTGCCACCGCCAAGGCGCGTCGAGACCACTGGTGTGCCGCCCGCGCGGCTCGTTCGCCCGAATAAACGCGCGCAACGCATGTGCATGAACGCCAACTTCCGCTTCAAAAACGGCGGAGAATTGCGGCAGTCCAACACGTCCACGCCCCCGCCCCACGCACCTTGCGCATCGGCCACGCCCCTGAGGCGGAGGGCCAACGTGAGGGTGAAGTCCCGAACAACGTCGAACACCAAACCCCGAACGCGCATGCCCGGGATGGCGCACAACCTTTATGCCACTGCCTGACCTCATTGAAATCGTCCCGCTGGACCGGCCGGTGCGCGCGGAAATCACCGTCCCCGGCTCCAAGAGCATCACCAACCGCGCGCTGGTGCTCGCGGCGCTGGCCTCCGGCGAGGTCACCCTCGAGGGCGCGCTCTGGAGCGAGGACACGCAGGTAATGGTCGAGGCCCTCCAACGGCTCGGCTTTGCCTTGCAGGTCGCACCCGACCCGACCGAACCGTGCAACCGCACGATTTCTGTCGCCGGCCGGAACGGGCAGATTCCGCGCGGCGGCACGGCGGAGGCCCCGCTGGAACTGTTCGTGGGCAACGCGGGCACGGCGGCGCGATTTCTGGCGGCGCTCGTGTGCCTGGGTGAGGGCGTGTATCGGCTCCACGGATCGGCCCGAATGCACGAGCGCCCGCAAGCGGGCCTGTTCCGCGCGTTGCGCGAGCTGGGCTATCGCGTCGAGTCGCCCAACGACCGGTTGCCGGCCCTGATTCACGGCGCCGGCTGGCGTCCCGGCGCCTGCCGCGTGGACATCACCGAAAGCTCGCAATTCGCCTCGGCCCTGCTGCTGTGCGCGCATCATGGCGGGTGGGAGGTCAAGGTCACCGGCCAAAACGCCGAGGAGTCGCCCTATGTGGTGTTGACCGAGCGGATGCTGGAAACATTTCCCCGACATGGCGGGCGTTTTGAAATCGAGCCGGACGCTTCCAGCGGCGCCTACTTCTGGGCTGCAGGCTGGCTGGCATCGCTCTACGAGCCGCGCCCGTTTTCGGACATCACGTTCCGTCAGGATTCGCCGGTGACCGTAAAACGCTGGCCCACCAGCGGCTGGCAGATTGACGCGGACTTTCCCGATTTCCTGCCGTTGCCGGAGCAAATTTCGCGCGAATACCAGTTGGGCGACAGCATCATGATGGCGATCGTGCTCGCCGCCGATGCCGGTGCGGCGGGCGTGAGCGAGCCGGGCGAAACCTCGGCGGTGTTCCGGTTCAACGACCTGGGCCGGTTGCGCCAGCAGGAATGTGAACGGGTCGCCGCGCTGCGGACCGAACTGACCAAATGCGGCGCCAACGTGCGCGAGGAGGGCGACACGCTCATCGTGCGGCCCGCCCCGCTGCACGGCGCGACCATCGAAACCTACAACGACCATCGCATGGCGATGTGCTTTGCCATTCTGGGGTTGAAAGTGCCGGAAGTCCGAATCCAGAATCCGGCGTGTGTGAAGAAGACGTTTCCGAACTTCTTCCAGAAACTGGCCGCCGCCCCGCCCGACGGCCTGGGCGCGACGATTCTCGACGCGCGCACAGGCCGGAAGTTGGCGGTGGAAGAGTTGTTTGCTGACGGGGCGTGAGGACACACGGGAAACCAAGGACATGGCGCAGGATGAATCGTCAAATCGTGGCGCGTTGGGTGTTGAAGGGTTGAGCCGTTCCGGCTCGGAAGGGCCCGCGTGCACGATGAGACCTGATAGGCCCGCTCCACGCTGTTATCCAATCCCCAGTCCCACCGACCACGATTCAACCAATCACTGATTGAACCGATCACCGATTTAACCACTCCCCAACGTGCCCACCCCAATCGTCATCGCCATTGACGGCACCAGCGCCAGCGGCAAGAGCACCAATGCGAAGTTGGTGGCCAGGGCCCTGGGCTTTGTGCATGTGGACACCGGCGCGATGTATCGCACGCTGGCCTGGTATTGCCTCAAGCACGGCGTGGACGTCCACAACCCCCGCGCGGTGACCGCCGCGTTGCGCCGTTGGAAAACCACGCTCGTGTGCCGCGACGGCCACGTGTATCTGCTCGTGGACGGTTACAACCCGGCGCGCGAAATCCGCAGCGCCGAGGTCAGCGCCGCCGTCTCGCATGTCGCTGCCATTCCCGCCGTGCGCCGTTGGATGAAGAAAAAACAGCGCGAATGCATCCAGTTCGGCAACCTCGTCATGGAGGGCCGCGACATCGGCACCAACGTGTTCCCCGAAACCGAGTTCAAGTATTACCTCGACGCCAGCCCGGAGGAACGCGCCAAACGCCGCGCCGCCGAGGGCATCCAGGAAAATCTCGCCGACCGCGACCGGCGCGACAGCCAACGCGCTGTTGCCCCGCTGATGGTGCCGCTGGGCGCGCGCGTCATCAACAACTCCAACCTGACCCCCGAACAAACCAGCAGTCTCATCCTGGAGGACATTCGCCGCCGGTTGGCGCGCAAGGAATGAGCGCGAAATGAAACGGGTCAGCTCGCCCGGCCGCCGCAACCGTGGAGCGGAACAACATCCTCACAGTCAAATCAAATCCCTCAGGCGGGCTTCGCTCGCAAAGTTTGGTCCGGCCGGATCAACCCGCCCGCCGAAACTCGTAGCGCAGGTTTCCAACCTGCTGTATCGCCGACTGCCAGTCGGCAAACCAACCATAGCCGTGACCAGTCGCCGCACTCCAAAACGCTCTCGCGCTCGCGAAACGGCCCGATGCTGTCGAAGGCCCTGGAGTGCAGTTGAGTTCAGTCGAGCTTCAGGGCATTGTCCCGTCGCGGGCTTTGCCATGACGCCCTTCTACCGTTTCGGTTGGATACTGTTTCGCGCGTTGTTCGGGTTGTTGTTCCGGCTGCGGGTGCGGGGAACGGAGCACGTGCCGCTGCGCGGGCCGGCCATTTTGGCAGCGAACCACGCGAGCTTTCTCGATCCGCCGGTCATCGGCGCCGCTGCGCCGCGCATGATCAGTTACCTGGCGCGGGACACGCTGTTTCGGAATCGCATTTTCGGCTGGTTGTTGCGGCAGTGGCAGGCCGTGCCGGTGGATCAGGAACACGCCGGGGCCGCCGGCATCCGCACGATTCTGGAGCGGCTCGCTGCCGGGCACGCCATTCTGATTTTTCCCGAAGGCTCGCGCTCGTTTGACGGCCAACTCCAACCGGCCCAACCCGGCGTGGGCCTGGTCGTGGTCAAGTCCGGTGCCCCGGTGGTGCCGGTGCGCGTGTTCGGCACGCACGAGGCGCTGCCGCGCGGCCGGAGCCGGCTGCGCTTTCACCGTCTGAGTGTGGTGTTCGGCGCGCCGATGGACTTCGCCGCGCTTCGCGCGGAGGCCGAGACCGCGCCGAAGGCACGCCAGAAGGAGATTTACCAGGAGATCGCCGACGAAATCATGGCTGCGATTGCGCGCCTGACACCGCCGTCATGAAGCGCACCGGCCTCGCCAACCGGATTGCAATTTCCAATTTGCTGGTCTCACTTACGCGCGCTTGCGCCCCGCGCGGCAAACGCTCCCACGCTCCCACGCTCCACGCTATGACGACGCCCTGTGCGTCTTGGCGCCTTGGCGTTGAGAAGTGTTGTCGGCGCGACGCCGAAAACGGCACGCCAGACGCGCGCGCTCCCCTTCTCCATTCGATGTTCGATGTTGGATGTTCGTTGTTCGATGTTTTCCAGCGCGCGCCTCCTGCACCCCCTCTCCCAGCGGGAGAGGGTTGGGGTGAGGGAGAACGCATCGTGCGCATGAGGGTGTCCAAACGCTCGCGGGAGTTCACCCTCACCCTGTCCCTCTCCCTCAAGGGAGAGGGAATTCCCAAGCCGCGCAAGGCGAGCGCGACGGCGTTTTGGAGTGCGGCGACTTGTCGTCGCTTTCGCTCTGCCGATTGGAAGTCGGCAAACCAGCAGGCTGGAAGCCTGCGCTCCGCTCCGACGCTCCCACGCTCCACGCTCCCACGATGCCCCGCCCAGCGTTCGCCAGCGCGAATTTGCTCCGCCGCACTGTTTCCATATACTCCGGCCCGTACCGGACTCTGGCCTCGACGCCACCGGCCTTGTTGCATGGAAACCAAAACGCGAAGTTTGCTCAAATCGGTCAGCTACCGGGTCTTCGCCTCGATCGTGACGGCGCTGATCGTGTATTGTTTCACGGGCAAGCTGTTGCTGGCCATCAGCCTGGGCGTGCTGGACTCGACCGTCAAAATTCTCGTGTATTTCCTGCACGAACGGCTCTGGGCACTCATCCCCTACGGCCGCATCAAACATCCCCTGGAGGAGTTTCCCGTCAACAAACCGCTCAGCGAAGAGGACAAAAAAGTCCTCGAAGAAAAGCTCAAGAACATGGGCTACCTGGGCGAAAACATTTGAGCCGCGCGACGGTTCGGTTTGGGCGCGACGGCATGGCGGGCTTGAATCTTCCGCCGCGTTGCCGCATCCAAACGGCATGCAACGACTCGTGCTTCTCTCGTGCCTGATCGGATCGGGGCTGATGTGCGCCGCCGGTTTTGAAGTGCAGGCGGTGTCCGCGGCTACCGCGCCCAAATCGTCCACCCCAAACATCGTCATCATTCTCGCTGACGACCTGGGCTACGGCAGCCTGGGCTGTTATGGCGCGGACACGAACCTGATACGAACCCCCAACTGCGACCGGCTCGCCCGCGAGGGCATCCGGTTCACCGACGCCTACGCGCCCGCGAGCATCTGCACGCCCACGCGCTACGCCCTGCTCACGGGCCGATACTGCTGGCGCACGTCGCTCCAATTCGGCGTGTTGCCCTACGACGCGCCGTTGCTGATCGAAACCAACCGGCCCACCGTGGCCTCGGTGCTCAAACGCCGCGGCTATCAGACCGCCGCGATCGGCAAGTGGCATTTGGGTTACGGCTCACCGCCCAAAACCGATTACACCGGGCCGCTGCGCCCCGGCCCGTTGCAACTGGGCTTCGACTACCACTTCGCCGTGCCGTGCAATCACGGCGACGTCACGGGCGTTTACGTTGAGAACGAAAGCGTCGCCGGTCTGCGCAGCACAAAGCTCGCGCCGTTCGGGGCCAGCGATTACGGCGGCAAACCGTTCCTGGGCCTCGACGCCCCGCAGCGCACCAACGAAACCGTCATGGCCGTCCTCACCGACAAGGCGGTCAACTGGATTGCGCAGCAGCGACCCGGCAAACCGTTTTTCCTCTACTTCAATCCCGTGGCCGTGCACGAACCGGTCACGCCCTCCCGCGCCACCGCCGGCACCAGCAAAGCCGGGCCCTATGGCGACTGGATTCACGAACTGGACCTGAGCGTCGGGCGCGTCTTGGAGGCGCTCGACCGAGCCGGCTTGGCCCGCGATACGCTCGTCATTTTCAGCAGCGACAACGGCGGGGAAAACAAACTCCGCGGCACGGGCACGCAGTTGCAAGCGCAGCAGGCCGGCCTGAAAATCAACGGACCGTTCCGCGCCGGCAAACACAGCATTTTTGAGGGCGGCCTGCGCGTGCCGCTGCTGGTGCGCTGGCCGGGCCGCACACCCGCCGGGGGCGTCAGTCCCGAACCCATCAGTCTGGTGGACCTGTTCGCCACAGCGGCCGCAATCGTGGGCGAACCGCTGCCCCCGCCCGACCGCGCCGCCGAAGACAGCGTCAACATGTTGCCCGCAATCCTGGGCGAACGGCGCGACAAGCCGCTCCGCAACGACCTCATTGTTCACAGCGCCGATGGCGTGTTTGCCATCCGGCAGGGGCCGTGGAAATTCATCGGGGGCATTCCGGCGCGCAAAGGCGGAGGCGGCGGCATCGCGGACAAAGCCGCCGAGAATCGGCGCCAGCTCTACAACCTGGCCGAAGACCCCGGCGAACAGCGCGACCTGATTGACCGGCATCCCGAAATCGCCGCGCGCCTGGCGAAGTTGCTCGAAGACCAGCGTCACGCCGGGCACAGCCGGCCCTGAGCGATTGAGACGCCGAGGGCGTGGAGCGTCAGAGCATTGCAGCGCCGACCTCCGGCCCGGCGTAGAGATGCGGAAAGCTTGCAGCGTCGGAG
>JAOAIM010000128.1 GCA_026414705.1 Verrucomicrobiia bacterium
CTTCATCTTAATCTTGCTCTCCCTTTCACGGCCTCCGGGCGGCGGGCCGGGGCGGGGCACAAGGCAGGGAGAATTAAGAGCGAGAGTAAGAGTAAGATTAAGATTAAGAGTGGCGGGGAAGCTGCAGTGCCATCCCCAACGACCGCCATCTTAATCTTAATCTCGCTCCCCGATTCGCCGCTCTGTCGCGACTGAAGCGAGCAAGGCAGGGGATTCAGAGCGAGAGGAAGAGTAAGATTAAGACCTCGATGTTGGGGGCAGGTAATATTTCTGCGTGTATTCCTGCACCATGCGCCAGGTGTTGAACCGGGGCACGAGCGTAACCATCGCGCGCCGGATTTTCTTGATCCATTCGCGCGGAATGCCGTGGGCGTCGCGGTTGTAGAAGCACGGAATCACCTCTTCGGTGAGGACGCGGTAGAGGTTGGCCGCGTCGCGACGGTCCTGTTCCTCCACCGAATCGGGATGGGAATCGTCGCCAATGGCAAAGCCGTTGGTGCCGTCGTAAGCCTCGCGCCACCAGCCGTCCATGATACTGAGGTTGAGGCTGCCGTGGCAACCGGCCTTCATGCCGCTGGTGCCGCTGGCTTCGAGCGGACGGCGCGGATTGTTCAACCACACGTCGCAGCCGGCGATCATCTGCCGGGCCACGTGCACGTCGTAGTTTTCGATGAACACCAGATGGCCCTTCAGATCGCTGTATTTGCTCAGGTGGATGATGTGCTGGATGTAGCGCTTGCCGTCGTCGTCGCGGGGGTGCGCCTTGCCGGCAAAGATGAACTGGATGGGCCGCGCCTTGTCGCGCGCCAGGCGCACGATGTTGTCGAGCTGCGAGAAAATCAGCGGCGCGCGCTTGTAGGTGGCGAAGCGGCGGGCGAAGCCGATCGTGAGCGCGTCGGGATTGAGCAACTGGTCGAACGCGATGAAATCGCCGTGGGTGACACGCTGTTGTTGCATGAGGCGGCGGCGGGCAAACTCGATCAATTCCCGGCGGAGCTTGTAGCGCAAGGCCCAGAGTTCCTCGTCGCTGATGAAGTTCGGGTCGGCCATTTTCTGCCAGAATTCAGGGGAGTTGACGATGGTCGCCCAGTCGCTGCCCTCGCCCGGTCGCCATAGTCCGGTGTCTTCGCCCAGGGGCACGCTGGCGGGCTCGCCGTTGCCCATGAGCTTGCGTCGCCAGAATCGGCGCACGGTGCCCTTCATCCAGCCGAGCAGGTGCACGCCGTTGGTGATGTGGCCGATGGGCACGCGCTCTTCGGGCACGTCGGGAAACAGGCCGCGCCACATGTGGCGGGTGACGCGCCCGTGAAGTTCGCTCACCGCATTGGCCGAGCGCGAGAGTTTGAGCGCGAGCACGGTCATGCAAAACGGCTCGTTCGGGTCGTCGGGATTGACGCGGCCCAGGGGCAACCACTGCGGGAGGGGCACGCCCGCCGTTTCGCAAAACCGGTGCAGCGCGTAGTCCATCAACTGCGGACTGAACCGGTCGTGGCCCGCCTCGACAGGGGTGTGGGTGGTGAAATGACATTCGGCGCGCGTGGCGGTCTGGGCGTCGGCGAAACTTTGGCCCGCAGCGAGCTTTTCGCGGATCAACTCAAAGGTCAGGAACGCCGCGTGGCCCTCGTTCATGTGGAAAACCGAGGGTTGAACACCCAGCGCCCGGAGCAGTCGCACACCACCCACACCCAGCAAAATTTCCTGCATGATGCGCGTGGTGCTGTCGCCCCCGTAAACGCGCAGCGTCAGATCGCGGAAATGCGGTTCGTTTTCCGGCCGGTTGGTGTCGAGCAAATACACCGGCACGCGCCCGACGTTGACGCGCCAGGCCTGGAAGAAGACATGGTTCATGGCGATGTCCACCGAGCAGACCAGCGGTTCGCCGCGCGCATCGAGCACCGGTTCGACCGGTAGATTTTTCGGATTGAGCAGCGTGTAGTATTCGGTCTGCCAGTTGTTGGCATCAATCGCCTGTTGGAAATAGCCCTCGCGATAAAAAAGGCTCACGCCCACAAAGCCCAGGCCCAAATCGCTGGCCGACTTGGCGTGGTCGCCGGCGAGCACGCCCAGGCCGCCGGCGGCGATGGGCAACGTTTCATGGAACCCGAACTCGGCACAGAAATAGGCGACGGGTCGCTGGAGCGTTTCGGGGGCGTGTTGGGCGGCCCAGGTGTTTTTTTCGGTCAGGTAAGCCTGAAAATCTTGGAGCGCGCGGCGCACGTGCGCGGCGAAATCGGGGTCTTGAAGCCGGGCGCGCAATTCGCGCTCCGAAACCTCGTGCAGCACGGCGACGGCGTTGTGGTAAAGGTTCTGCCAGGCGCGGGGCGAGAGTTCCTGAAAAATGTCCTGCGCCTCTTGCGTCCAGGTCCACCACAAGTTGCGGGCCAGACGATTCAGCCCGACCACCATCTCGGTGATCTCAGCCGGCGAAAGCGGTTGTTTCGACATACATCCTACGACGCGGTTGCGGCCGCATCGGAGCGCCAACGCTAGCGGGGCAAAATTTTCCGCGCAAATGAAAACCCGGCGCCGCTGGCGCTGGCAGCGGTCATCGCCGGGGCAGCCACAGAAATGCGCCCGCAGCAGCCTGGTGCGGTCCGGATTTCACGCGGGCAGGCCGGTGTGTGTCACAAACGGCTTGTGCGGGTTGTCCCCTGTTTGTTGTGACGCCCCTCGACGGCGTGATTGCCATCGGTCCTAGCCGCGGTAAATGCAACACCAACGGTGAACTTGGATACGCGGTGCTGTCGGCACTGTGGGTGCCATCGGGCGAGATGCCTTGATTATTCGACCATGTCCGAAGAAAAATTGCCGCACTCGCGTCTAGCTGTGCAAGCGGCTCTGCGACAGCGACTTCTGGAGTGACCGCCGGGGCGAGTTCAGGTGCTCACCGGGCCCCGCCAGGTTGGGAAAACCACCCTGCTTCTGGAACTGGCCCGCCAACTGCCCAACGTCGTGTATCACGCCGTGGACACGCCCGAGGCTGCTCTGCCCGGGTGGTGGGAAGCAATTTGGCGCGACGTGGAACAACGCCTGGCTCAAGGGCCGGTAATCGTGTTTTTGGACGAAATCCAGTATCTGGCCAAATGGGAACGTTTGGTGAAAGCAAAGGCAGACCAGATTCAACGCGACCGGCTTGCCGTTCATTTGGTGTTGTCGGGCTCGTCCGCCCTGTTGATGGGCCGAGGTCTAAAGGAAACGATGGCAGGGCGATTCGAGCGACTGGAGTTGCGGCACTGGTCGGCAGCGGATTTGCAAACCGTCTTCGGGCTTTCAGACCACGAAGCTCTGTGGACGTGCTGGTGCGGCAGGGCAGTTACCCCGGTGCCTTCCCGCTGCGCACAGACCCGGCGCGATGGCGCGCCTATCTGCGCGACAGCATCATTGAGCCGGCAATCGGTCGGGACATCCTGATGCTCGAACCGGTTCGCAAACCCGCATTACTCCGGCAATTTTTCTTGGTCGCGCTCGGGCATCCCGCCGAAGTCATCTCCTTGCAAAAGCTTTCGGGCGAGTTGCGCGCGGGTGGAGCGCTGGAGACCGTCGCTCATTACCTGAACCTCTTGGAGCACGCGTTTTTGATCGCGGCTTTGGAGAAGTATTCACCGCGTCTCGTTCGCCGCCGGAGTGCGTCCCCGAAGATTGTCGTGCTCAACCAGGCGCTAATGGCAGCCACACAGTTTGAGGACGCCGCGAATCCGCGCTGGGGCGCCTGGGTGGAAAACGCCTGTCTGGCGCATGCCTGGAATCGCGGACAACACGTCTTCTACTGGCGAGAGGAACCTTGGGAGGTGGACGCGGTGCTCCTCGGCAGTTGGGGACAATGGGCCGTGGAAATTAAGACCGGCGAATTTGGTGCGCGCGACTTGAGCGGTTTGCTTGAGTTCTGCCGACGCCATCCCAAATTTCGGGCGCTGGTGTTGTGCCCGCGCGCAAGTGTCCCCAATCGGATTCCGGGTGTCGAGCTGATGGCGTGGGAAGATTTTCTGCTGGGAAAACCGCTGCCCGGATGAACGTTTCTCAACCCCCGGCGGGCGTCTTCAACTCAACAGCCGCCACAGCAGGGCGACCAGGCCGGTGATCGCGAAGCCCAACGCCAGCGGGATGAGCGCCGCCAGGGCCGTCCATTTGCCGCTGCCGGTCTCCTTGTAGATGGTGTAAAGCGTCGTGCTGCACGGGTTGTGAAGCAGGCTGAAGAGCATGAGGTTCACGCCGGTGAGCGTGGTCCAGCCGCCCGCCAGCAGGAGGTCCTTGATGGCAGCAGGGGACTCCAACTCGAACATCACGCCCGCGCCCTGGCCGACGCCCTGCGCGCCGGTCACCAGCACCGTGAGCATCAGAATCGTGGGGATGATGATCTCGTTGGCCGGGATGGCGACGATGTAGGCGAGCAAAATCACGCCGTTCAGTCCGACAAGCGTCCCGACCGGGTCGAGCCCGCGAATCAAATGTTCGGCGACACTGGCGCCGCCCACGTGAACATTGGCGCTCAGCCAGATGACCGCTCCGGCCGGCAACGCAAACACCACCGCCCGCCAGAGCACAAAAATCGTTCGATCAATCAGGGACGTGTAGAGCGTCCGCAAAATGCGCGGGGGCCGATACGGCGGCAGCTCCAGACTGAAGGTTGAAACCTCACCCCTGAGCAGCGTGCGGGACAGGGCCCATGACACCGCCAGCGTCATCAACACGCCCAGTGCCGCCACGCCCGTAACCGCCGCAGCGGAAACCACGCCCGCCCAGTGTGCCGGCACCAGCGCGCCCACAAACAGCGCCGCGATCAGGAACTGCGTCGGCCAGCGCCCGTTGCAGAGCGCGAAGTTGTTGGTGAGAATGGCGATGAGCCGCTCGCGCGGGCTGTCAATGATGCGGGTGGCGACCACTCCGGCGGCGTTACAGCCGAAGCCCATCATCGTGGTCATGGATTGCTTGCCGTGAGCCCCCGCGCGTTTGAACAGCGCGTCGAGATTGAACGCCACGCGCGGCAGGTAGCCGAAATCCTCCAACAATGTAAACAGCGGAAAGAAAATCGCCATCGGCGGCAACATCACGCTCACGACCCACGCCGTGGCCAGATACATCCCGTCCACCGTGACCCCGCGCAGCCACCAGGGAAACCCCAGCGCCGTCGCCCCCTCGCGCAACCACGGATACAACCGGTCAACGAGCAGTTCGGCCAGCAGACCCGAGGGCACGTTCGCGCCGCTGATGGTGATCCAGAACATCAGCGCAAACAGCGCGAGCATCACCGGAAAACCCCACACGCGGCTGGTGACGATGCGGTCAATCGCCCGGTCGAGCGTCGGTTGCGCCGGTTGGCCGGGACGGCTCACGGCCCGCGCGGTCAGGCGCGCCGCCTCGGCATAAATGGCCTGCACCCAGTGCTCGTGCAGATCGCCCTGCAAATCCCGCCGCCATTGTTCAGCCTCGCGCAAAATCGGCGCAGCAATTGGTGCGGGGTCAGCGGCCGGACGGTCGCCCGTCGGGGCGGCAGCCGGGCGCTGGTGAAACCGCGCTTCGGCTTCGGCCGGCGCCGTTTGGGCCAGCACGGAAGCCGCCGCGCTGACCGCCTCCAATCGGCCCAGATCACCCCGGCGCAGTGCCGCCGCCAGATGCTCGTCACCGGCCAGCAGACGCAGTGCGACCCAGCGGGCGTTGGGCAGCTCCGGATACGCGGCGCGGAGTTTTTCCTGAATGCTCGACAGGGCCGGTTGCAGGGCCGGCGGCACCTGCTCAATGCGGCGCGGGCGGCAAACGATTTTGCCCGAGGCCACGTCATGGAGCGCTTCGAGCAGGTGCGGCAGGCCCTCGCCCTGACGGGCAGCGCAGGGCACGACCGGCACGCCCAGGTCACGCGCCAACTGCCGCTCATCCACCTGCAAGCCGTGCCGCCGCGCCTCGTCCATCAGGTTGAGACACACCACGACGCGGTCGGTGATTTCAAGCACCTGCAGGACGAGGTTCAAATTCCGCTCCAGCCGTGTGGCGTCCACCACCACGACCGTCACGTGAGGCTGACCGAACAGAATGAAGTCGCGCGCGATTTCCTCGTCGAGGCTCGTCGAGAGCAGCGAATACGTGCCGGGCAGATCCACGAGCTTGAACCGGCGTCCGGCGAATTCGAAGGCGCCCTCGGCGCGCGTGACGGTTTTTCCGGGCCAGTTGCCGGTGTGTTGGCGCAGGCCGGTGAGGGCATTGAACACGGTGCTTTTGCCCGTGTTGGGATTGCCGGCCAGCGCCACCACGAAGTCGCACCCTTCCACGCGCACGCCGAGCTTTTTGAGATTCGCAGCGCGCCAGACCTCACACGACGCGCAGGCGTCGCGCGGGGCTTCCAGGGTGGAGACGCGGGCGTTCATGCGGCCACACTTTCAGAGCGGCAGCGCCGGATGCGAATCAAGCGCGCCTGCTCGGAGCGCAGTGCCACGACCGACCCGCGCACGCGATACGCCACCGGATCACCCAACGGACTGACGCGCTCGACCTCGACCACCGTGCCGGGCACGAAGCCCAGGTCCAGCAAACGGCGCCGCTCCGGGCCGCGGCATGCCGCCGACAACCCGAGCACTTCGGCCCGCTCCCCGGGCCGCAATTGGTGGAGGTATTCCTCCTGAAACAAATCCGTTGTTCGAGTCCCGGCCAACGGCACGACCGCGATGTTGTTGGCCTGCAGGGGCGTGAGCGTGTGGTCGCGTCCCTCGGCCCAGAGGCGCAACTGGTCAGGCGTGCGCTCCAGCAGGCAGGCTTTCATTCCGGATCGCAATCCTTGCGCCGACAACTGCGCATAGACCGCCTGCGGCTCGTCTTCAATGTGGGTGATCACCAATGGCGCGTTGAGCGGCGCGCTGTTGAGTGGCTGACCGGCGTCCGAGCCGATGTCCTCGCCGGCTGCCGGGATCCGATCGCCGTGCGGGTCGCGGGTCGGGTGGCCAAGCCGGGCGGCCAGCTCGTCGGTCTGTTGGGGCGTGAGCAAATGTTCCTGGCGTTCGGCGCGCGCGTGCCATTGGGCGTCGGCCACGCCGGTTTGCTCGGCCAGGAAGCTTTCCCAAAGGCGGTGCGCGCGCACCACGTGCGTGGCCAGTTCGCGCCCGGCGGGTTGGAGGTGTAACCGGCCTTGTTGGTGCGAGATCAGGCCGCGCGATTCCAAATCATGGAGCACGTCGGCGGCGCGGTCGGAGCTGACGCCCAGCGCACCGGCAACGCTTTGGATGGAGGGCGTCTGCTGGTTGGCCTCGCATTTGAGGATGTGTTTGAGCGCGTCCTCGCGGCGGGTGCGTTGGGCCAGGGCGCGCCCCTCGCGCCAGCGGGCCAGCAGACCGCGTCGCGGCCAGAGCACCGTCGCCGCCAGCAAAATCGCCATCCCTGCAAGGAACCAGGTCATGACGGAAAACCGCTCATCGAATTGATCGGAACGGGTGTTCCAGCGATGCGTAGAGAAACACACCGAAATCGGGCGAGGCGCGGGTCAGCCCCAGTGGGGCAGCCACGCCCAATACCAGTTGCACATCGCCGCGAAAGTCGAACGCCTTGCGAAGGCCGGGCGAAATCAGCGAGACCCACTCGTGTCGCGTGCCGCCGCCGGCGCGTTCGGACTCGATCCAGCTCCCCACCCATTCGAGCATCAGGTGCAGGTCGTGCGTCAGGGCGTAGATGGCGCTGCCGCCCAGATGCGCGTGGTGCAGGGCGCGTCCGTTGGCTGAAGCGGCATCGGGCAAAAGTGTGGTGCCCGCGTTGGCGTGCACGAACCAACGCGGGTTCAGGGTGGTGCTGAACGGCAGGTTGAATTGCGCGCCCACGGTGTCTTCGCCCAGGCCACGTGCGGCATTGCCGGTGGGCAGGATCACGCTGGCACGAGGCGCCAACGCCGTGAGCGTGTCGGGATCAAACCACGCCTGCCAGCGGTAATGCACCATCGCGTCTCCCAGGCCGCTTTCCTCGGCGCCGTGTCGCCAGGTGAACACCGCCGGAATCGTGTAGCTCAACTGGTGCTTCTGACCGTAAACGGGCCACTCCTGGCTGAACGCCAGCTCCAGCCGCTCTTCATCCGCGCCGGGCCGGCGCTGGTGCTGGAAAAATCCCGTGCCGATATGCTGAACGATGCCGGTTTCCTGGTTGTAGGCTTCCTCGACCAGAAACGAGTTGTCCTGGATGCGGTCAACCGGGCGCTCCGATTGTGCCGCCGCAATGCCGACCAACTGCAAACCAATGACCAAACCCGTCATCTGCGCGCGCCCGGCGCACAGCACGCCTGTCTTGACCAAGATTCTGATGAACATGCGCCCACATTAACCGCGACGTGTCACCGGTCAAACGGGAATGTCGAACGGCGGCCTGCATGCAGAGGCTTCGGCGTTCTTTCATCACCGGCGGCTGGGCGCGCAGGTGTGAAGCGGGCCGTGCCGCCCGGCCTTCGGACCGGGCTGTTGAATCGCAACGCAAAAGTTTCAACGTCGCACGTGGCCCGATCCCATCGGGTCAGTTGCCCTGCGGCAGGGGCAACGGGCGTTGGCCAGGGGCGAACGGACGGTTCGGCCCGGTGCCACGCCGTTCCATCCGGGTCAGAAAGGCGTGTTCATCCTTCGGGGCTTGTGTAAGCTTCGCGCGGCGGAAGTGCGCCCGCGCCGGCGGGACGGAAAGTGAGAACCGACATGCGAGCCCAAAACCCCTTTTTGGCGTGGGCCCTGGCCCTGACGAGCCTGGTGTTGCTTGCGCAGCCCCGGATCAAAGCCGGGTCGGACTTGCCCCCGCCGGGCTCGCTCAACGCCGCGGACCGCGCCGCATTAAAGCCTGGCAGAAACCTCCCGCCGTGCACTGCCGCCAGACCGGCGGCGGCCAATACATTGATCTGGGACTCGTGACCGTGCAGTTCGAACCGGAGGAAAAACGATGATCCAAATCCATTGCGAACCGAACCCGTCTCTGAAACAACCGCAACAACGGGTTTTCCCGCAGCGCCGGCGAAATTTCAACGCGGGTTGGCGGCGAAGTCGGCTTCTCAATCAATTCCCCACCCAACCTTTCGCCACGCTGTTGCTCATTCTGGCCGCGTTGTCCGGGCCCGCGCAGGCAGCGGATGCGAACAAGGCCTTTCTCTGCGTCCGCGACTTTGGCGCGAAGGGTGACGGCAAGACCGATGACACCGGCGCGTTTCAGAAAGCGCTCGATGCCGCCGGCAAAGCCGGTGGCGGCGTGGTGTTCGCACCGCGTGGCAACTACCTCTTCGCCGGCTCGCTCAACGTGCCGCCCGCCGTCACGCTGCGCGGCGTCTGGGAGTCCGTCCCGGCTCACAACGGCCTGCGCGACGCGGGTCTGCCCCGACCCACCGACGATGGCACGACGTTCCTGGTCACCGGCGGCGCGGGCCGTGAAGACGCTCCGGCCTTCATCACGCTCAACCACAACAGCACGCTCAAGGGCGTGGTGATTTTTTATCCCAACCAGCCGACCGATGCCGAGCCGACGCCCTATCCGTTCGCCATCGCCATGCGGGGGAAAAATCCCGCCGTGCTCGCCGTGGAACTGCTCAACCCGTTCAACGGCATTGACGCCACGCAGAACGAGCGACACCTCATCCGCGACGTGCACGGCCAGCCCATCCGGCGCGGTGTCCTGGTGGACGCCATCTACGACATCGGCCGCATTGAGAACGTCCATTTCAACCCCTGGTGGAGCGTGAAGCCGAAGCTCTTCCAGTGGCAGCGCCGGCACGGTGAGGCGTTCATCGTCGGGCGCAGTGACTGGCAATACATCTTCAACACCTTCTGCTTCGGCTACGGCGTCGGCTACCGCTTCATCAAAACCAAAGCGGGCGCGTGCAACGGCAATTTCCTGGGCATCGGCGCCGACGCCTGCCACACCGCCGTGCTGGTGGAGGAAACGCAGCCGCCCGGCCTGCTGATCACCAACGGCGAGTTCGTCGCCTTCGATGGCGAAGACCCCACGATGGTGCGCGTGACCACCAACCACACCGGCGTGGTGCGGTTCGTCAACTGCTCGTTCTGGGGCCCGGCGCACCAGATCGCGCGCATCGCCGGACGCGGCACGGTGGGCTTTGGCGATTGCACGTTCGTGGAGTGGGATCGCAAGCGCAAGGGTTTCACGGCCCTGCAGGTTGAGAGCGGCTACGTGCTGGTGCGGGGCTGCGAGTTCCGGGAAGACAAACCCCAGATCGCACTCGGCCCGGACGTGCGCCGCGCTGTGATCACGGAGAACCTCCTGCGCGGCCCGTTGCGCCTGACCAATCAGAGCAAGGGCCGCGTCATCATTCGCGACAACGCTGATGAACCCGACACTGTGGAGGCACAAAAACACTGAAAGGAGAGCGGACGCCATGAAACGCAGCCATCGCATCCGCGAGCCGAGAACCGTCCACCAGCCCGATGCGGCTGTTAGTGGGGCAGGTTTTCAACCTGCGGTGTCGGCGACGCCCAGCCAGCCATGCGGAGCTTCACAGATTGGAGATTGGCAGGGCGGCGGCCTGAAAGTCTGCACGACAACCCCGCGCGTGCGGTTCGGAAGAGCCGGCGCCATGCTCGCCGCGTGTTTAAGCCTTGCCGGCTGCACCTCGCAGCCGGGGCTGACCTCCGACAACGCGGCGCGCGACACGTTGACGGTCTCGCCGGCGAAGGATGGCCCTTCCTCGCAGGTGCTCTCGAACGCGCTGGCCCGGGCCGCCGCGCTCAAGGCCGCCACGGGCCGGCCGGTTTCCATTCAGTTGCGCGGTGGGACGTATTTTCTGGACGCGCCGGTGGTGCTCCGGCCCGAACATTCCGGCGTGAGTCTCGTCGCGTATCGGAACGAGAAACCCGTGCTCAGCGGCGGACGGCGCATCACCGGCTGGCGGGAGATGCGCGAGGGCGCGCAGACGGTCTGGATGGCCGACGTGCCCGAAGCGCGCGACGGCGGTTGGTTTTTCCGCCAGCTCTGGGTCAACGGCGAACGGCGCACCCGCGCGCGCCATCCGAACCGGGGCTATTTGGCCATCGCCGAGGTGCCCGACGCGAAGCCCGACATGCCGTGGCATCAGGGGGTGACCTCGTTCACTTTCAAGGCTGGAG
>JAOAIM010000129.1 GCA_026414705.1 Verrucomicrobiia bacterium
TCGAACAACGAACATTGAACATCGAACATCGAAGCAGGGACGGGAGCGCGCGTCTGGCGTGCCGCTTTCGGCATCCCGCCGAAAACACTTTTCATCGCACCGAAGTTTCGGGCGCGCTGCCCAAAGACGTCAGCGACGGCGTCGGGCGGGCTTGAACCGGGAAACCTGGCGTGCGGCGGTGCGAGACGGGGGCGGCTCAGCGGGTCGGGAGTTCGCGGATGTAAATGTTTTTGAACCAGAGCGCGTCGCCGTGGCTTTGCAGTTCAATCGGCCCGGTGCGGAAAATGGGCTGGCTGCGGTCCCAGTAGTTTTCGAGCACGGTGTCCTGCGTGACCAGTTGCCCGTTGAGGAACACATGAACGCGCTCGCCGACCATCAGGATGCGAAAACGGTTCCACTCGCCGATGGGCTTGTCGGCGACCAGCAGCGGCTTGCTGGCGTTGGTCTTGTTGTTGTAAAGGCCGCCTGAACCGACCTCGCTGCCGTGTTTGGTGGGCTGGGTGTAGGGGTCCCAAATCTGGACCTGCGGCGAGCCGCGCAGGTAAATGCCGCTGTCGCCGTGCGGCGGAATCTTCCAATCCACCAACAGCTCGAAGTCGGCGTAGTCCCTGACGGTGCAGAGGCTGCGGCCTTTGCCGTCGTAAACGATCTCGCCCTTCCTGACCTTCCAGTGAGCGCGCATGTTTTCGTCGGCTTCCTGCTGGGCGGCAGCGCGTTCGTCCGGCGTGAGGGCGGCCCGCTTGATGGGATTGTCGTAGGGCGATTTGAGCTGGCCCTGCCAGCCGTCGAGGTTGCGCCCGTTGAACAACGCCGTGAAGCCTTCGGGCGGATGATTGTCGCGCTCGCGGCGGCGGAGTTCCTTGATGCGGATGTTGCGGAATTCGAGGTAATCGCCGTGGCCGAGGAAACCAATGTGGCCGCGCTCGCGCAACAGGCCCGGATGGGCGCGGAGTTTGGCCGGGTCGGTCACGTCGTTGAGGTTGGCGTCGAGGATTTTTTTGCCGTTCAGAATGACGGTGATGCGGCGGCCGCGGGCGATGATTTCCTGGAAGTTCCACTGGCCGGGCGGCTTGAGCGCGCCCCGTGCGGCGGGGATCACGTCGTAAATCGAGCCGTGGTATTGTTCGGGCCGCAGCTTGCCCCATTTGCCGCGCTCGGCGGCGCCCTCCTCCAGAATCTGGATTTCCATGCCCAGGTAGGCGGCGTTGCCATGCAGCGGCGCGCGAATGCCCACGCCGTTGTTCGAGCCGTCTTCGAGCTTGAACTCGAACCGGAAAATAAAGTCGTCAAACTCGCGTTCGGTCATGAGGTTGCCCCCGCCGCCCCTGGCGCAATAGATGACGCCGTCCTTGACGCCGTAACCGCCGCCGTGCGGATCAATGAGTTTCCAGCCGTTGAGGGTTTTGCCGTCAAAGAGGCTTACAAAGCCCGGTTCGACGGCTGCGCCGGCGGAGGCGCGCGGGGTGGCGGCGAACAGTCCCAGCGTCAAAGCGAAGCCGGCGACCAGACGCTGCGTGCTGCGGAGTGGTGTGAGATTTGATTTCATGTTGCGTGAGCGACCATGGTCCGACGGCGCGAGGCTTCGGGAAGGGGCGGGGCGTGTCAAGCAGACGGTTGGCCCGTTGGTGCAAACCGGCTGCGCGTGACAGGGCGACGCCGCGGAGAGGGCGAGCCGCCCGAGGGCGGTGGCGGTGGCTCAGCCTTCGCGAGCGCGTTCGACCCGGCGGCCGCGGGCCGGCTTGCGCGCGCCGGTGGCGGTGGATTTGCGCTGCTGGCTGTCAAAGTCCCACAGCAGCCAGTCATCGTCGGGCACAAAGCGTTTGAGCTTGGCGTCCCATTTTTTGGGCAGCCGCTGGTTGAGTTTTTCCAGAAAGGGCAACAGCGGGCGTTTGGGGGGGAACATCCGTTCGTGGCGGTCAATCGGGATTTCCTGCTCCCAACCGAAGCGCTTGCGATACGGCTCGAAGCCGAAGCCGTCGAAGAAATTTTCGCCGCCGACCAGCGGGATATACCAGAGGCTGGGGATGCCGCGCGGGTTTTCCTTGATGGGGATTTCGAATTCGAGCTGGCGCAGGAGTTCGCGCCCGACGGGATCATTTTTGAGGTGCTCGCGCAGTTTGTGGAGGGTGGGAAACACGATGGGCGGGCTGACGAAGAGCACGGGCTTGTGCTGGAGCGTGGCGAGGATGATTTCGTGCGGCGTGCCGACGCTGTAGATGTTGGTGGGGCAGTAGGAGATGGAAAAATCGCTCGTGTCCACCATGCGCAGGTCAATGTGGAGCGTTTCCCAGAACTGCTGAGCGCACCAGGCGCGCGCCTCCGCGCCCTTGCGCCCGCTCTCCCAGCTCCAGCGCCGGCGGATGCGTTCGCCGGTGTGGAGGTCTTCGCGCCCGTATTCGTGGAGGCCGCGCACGTCGGGCTTGAACCACGGGTCGAACACCGTCACGCCCATGGCCTGAAGGAAATCGCTCACGCGGTTGCGCCAGCCGAAACGCTTTTCGGCGGCGCGGGAGGCGACGAAATCCATCGGCCCGGACAAATACACCCGCGCGCCTTCGAGCAAGCCGCGTTGTTTGCGCGAGCGCGGCATGGGCCGGGCCAAGGCGGACGGGTCAGTGGCCGCAACCGCAACCGGGACCGCAGGATTCCTCGAAGTCCTCGGCCTCGGGCACGCGGCCCAGCTCCAGCGTCTTGGTGATGTGCTGGTGGATGGAATCCTGAAGGCGATGCAATTCGTCCTGGGCTTCGAGAAAGCCGCGGGCAACCGGGTTGGCGAAGAACGCGTCGCGTTGCCGCTCGAATTCCTGGATTTCCTCCATGCTCAGCGGCTGGGCACGCTCCTGTTTTTCCTGCAACCGCTGGCCGGCGAGCATCAGTTGCTCATACTGCGCGCGTGCCCGGTCGTCACTGATAAAGGCGTTGATGCGTTGGCGGATGGCGATGATGCCCGGTTCGGCCGCCAGGGCCGCACAGAGTTCGCGCGTTTTTTCGAGGACCGCGCCGCCCATGATCGAAGTGGTCATAGTTTCGGAAAATGCCGCGTCGGCGACTTCATTGTCCCGGCGAAGCGATGGCGCAATAAACCACGGCTGCGCGTTGGACGCAATCACCATTTCGGCGCGCGGGCCGGGCCGGCCGCGGAACGAAGGCGGCGTCGAAGCGAGGCGCTGGACCTCAAAACCGCCCCGAGCCAGGATTGGAAAAAGGAAGCGCACGGGTGGTAGGTCGTTGCACAGAAACGGCCGTTGAGCCGGTGGGTGAACGCGGTTTTTCGGGAAAAATGCGCCTCGAATCCGTGCTCCTTCCGTGGCTGGGCGATGGCAACGCGCGGCTACTGTCGTTTCCAGGTTATGCAACACGCCCGAAGGCTTCGCGCACCAAAATTTTTCGGATTGCGTTCGCGTGCGCTCTCGTGAGCGGAACGGGCGAGTTGCCTGGTGCAATAGCTGGCAACCGGTTTCGCGATTTGTCGCATCCGACGTTCGATGTCCGATGTTGGTTGTTCCATGTTCACGGCTGTGCGGTGCGGCCACCCTCACCCTGTCCCTCTCCCTCGAGGGAGAAGGAATTGCCCAAGACGCGCAAGGGCAACGCGATGACCCGTCACGCACACACGGCCCTGTTCAAAGTTCAGAGTTCAAAGTTCAGAGTTTTGAGTGTCGGAGTCGCCGCTTTGGCTTTGCCGACTGCCAGTCGGCGGCACGGCAGATTACCAATCTGCGCTACGCTCCACGCTCCGACGCTCTGATGCTCTGACGCTGCACGTGCGGCGCGGCTCATTCCGGCAGTGTGATGCCGGCGTCGGTGCAGATTTTCTTCGCGGCTTCGGGACTGATCCACCGCACCAACGTCAGACACGTCAGCAGCGTGGGACTGTGCGGGTTGGCGTGGTGAAGGTTTTTGAGGCTGTTGACGACCTTGCGATAGGTCGCGGCGTATTTCTCGTGCAGCAGCCGGTTGAGAAACGTCTCCATCGCAGCGCGGGCGATCGGGTCGGCGCGCCCGTCGCTCTGGTAGGGCAACTGGCAGAAAACGCGGATGAAGGTCATCACGTCGGCCTCGGTCAACGCCAGCCACGCTTCGCGCAACTCATCCGGGTCGTAGTGCGCGTGGAGGCGGTTGCGGATGGCGGCAGCGATGGCGGCCGGCTCCCGGCGGTTGCGGATGAGATCGCGGATTTCGTCCCAGGCGCGGCGACGCGCCATCTCCGGCGGCAGGGCCTGGGGCGCCACGGTGGGTTCTTCCAAACCGCTGAGGCCCAGTTCGGCGGCGAGGTCCTTGACGAGTTTTTCGGCAGCGGGTTTGGCGATGCGGTCACTGCCGCGCAGTGCGCGGAGGACGTGTTTTTGAATCGGCGCAGGCAACAGGCGCAGGATCGGCACGAGTTGAGAGGCCGGCGGCGCCTTGTCGCCGGGCAGCAGATGCCGGATGAATTCCGGAATGATTTCGGTCAGCACCGTCGGCGGCGGTGGCTCGGTTTTTTCGAGACGCAAGCGCAGGACAAATCGCAGCGTACGCCCCAGGCCGCCCGCCTTGCCGACGTTGTTGATGACGGCCAGACGGTGATCGGGATGAAGGATGCGCGCCAGGAGCGATTCGACCTCGCTCAGCAGCGACTCATCCAACGTCTCCGGCGGGCCGGAGAGCGCGAGTTGTTCCACCAGCGCGGGCAGGCGCTGCGCGAACACCGCCTCGGGCGACTCGGTGTTCTGGTGTTCGTAGTAGTGGAGCAGTTCGAGCAGGAAGGAGAGTTTGGCAAACGCCACCCGCTGGGCGCGGGCGGTTTGCGAGGTGCCCTTGCTCCGCTGCACCTGCTGGTAAAGCGCCCGCAACCGCTCCCGAACCTCCGGCGCGAGCGTTTTGTCCTGTTGGAGCAGCGTCTCGAAGTCCTCGCGAAAGGCGAGCAGGATTTCTTCCGGCTTGGGCCGCGGGTTTTGCCGCGGGTCGGTCGTCATGTCCTTGAAAAACGGCAGCGCCTCCGGACCAAACTCGCGCAGAATGCGTTCGCGGGGAATCTGGCCCTTGATGAAGCCGCGCTGCGCGCGCACAAACGCGGGCGCAAAAAACGAGTCCGGGTCGGTGATCAGCGATTCGAGCATGCCCGTTTCCAGGGGCGGCTGAAGCTGGATCAAATCCTGGACGGTGGTTTTGAGCGCGGCGGTCAGTTCGCGTTTGGTGCGTTCGAGTTCCTGCAACGCGCTGGGCTGCGGCAGCGCCTGATCCACCCGACCCTTGCTCAGCAGCGCCGACATTTCGGCCACCTGCGCGTTGTGCTCGACGAGTTTGGAAATGATCACGCCGACATCGTTGATCGGCAGCTTGCTGACCAGGTTCGAGAGCAGCAGCACCAGTTCGCTGTGGGATTTCTGCCGATGCTCAATGGCGCGTTCCAGTAGCGTACGGAGCGTTTTGTTCTCCTGTTCCAGCGCCGCGCGCTCGGCTTCCAACTGGGCCAGACGCGACTTGAGTTCATACCAGCCCTGCTGGATTTCCTCCAACGGGGCGACCGGACGCGAGAACACGATTGTGTGCTCGCCGGCGGCGACCTCCTCGGGCAGGGGCTGGGGCGCGGGTGCGTTGGACATGGCTCGGAGAAAACGGCTCAGCGCGGGCGTGCGGGCGTGGGCGACGCCGACGCAGCCGCTCCACACGTGCAGCCTGCCGGCGTGCCGTCAGCCGCGCCGGCCGGCGCGGGCACGTAGAGAATCCGCGTCGGTTGCACCGGCGCGTAGGCGTTGCGGCGCGGGATTTTCGAGCGGTCGAACTTCACGTAATCCTGAATCGCCCCGACGCGTCCAATCCGCAGCGAGGTGCGCACGATGCCGCGTCCGTTGTTCACGTCGCTGAAACGGCCCTGGCCGTAGCCGACGCCCTTGCTGCCGGTGAGGTTGGAGGAAAAATACTTCAGCCCCACGATGCGGCCCTGTTCGTCCCGCAGCCAATCAATGAAAATGGCCGAATGTCCGCCGGAGGGCGCGGAGTCCCAGCTTAGAAAATCGCCCGGGCGCACGTCGTTGAAATTGGTGATGGCCCGGCCCAGGCCGTAGGCGACAATCGCGCGCTGCTCCGAGTCGCCCTTGCCCTCGATATACCAGATTTGGAGCATGTTGAAGAGGTCGTGGAAGGTCATGCCGTTGAAGTCATCCGGGTCAAGGCCCTTTTGCACGTTGCGCAGCTTCATCGCGCGCACGAACACTTCAAAGGTGAACCCGCAGCAATAACTGCAACGCGAGGCGTCGGGATACGCCTTGGCCACGACCATGCCCTGATACCACAGGTCCTGCGTCACGCCGTTGTAGATGTCGTATTCGCGCGGCGTCCAACTGCAATGGTAGGGATAGCTGCCATCGAGCGGATAGGCCGAGATGACCTTTAACACGTAGGGATTGAGCGAGCCTTCCGCATCGTCCTGCACCAGTTCCTCACACGCGTAGGCTTTCGCCAGCGCGCGGTCCACGGGCGAAAAGCCGTATTCGTCCACCGGATACGGACGCGGGGTGTAAGTGTAACGGCGCGGGGCGGGTTTGTCGGACGCACCGGTGGCAACGGCGTTGGTGACGGCCGTCAGCGCAGGCGCGGCAGTCGGCCGCTCGACGTGCGAACAACACACCGTGCCGGCCTGGCGGCATCCGCTGAGCAAAATCAAGACTGCACCCGCCGCCGCACACCCGGCAAATGCCACAAACCAGGACGCCGTTTCACCCGCTTTCAGATTCACTGCGTCATTGTAGTTGCGCCAGCGGGCGTTTCAACCCGAAGCTGGGACGGTTGAATGTCGCGTCGCCCCGGCGCGTCCACGCAACGGAGTCGCCGCGCCGGTGTTCAACTCATGGAAACACCCGCTGCAACCGGGGATGCATTCGGGGACGGTACGTTTTCGACCAACTTCATGAAAGGATGCGAACGGGAACACGCGCCGGGGTCGTGGCCGTGCGTCAGGCGGCGCGCGCAGGGCCGGGCGCAGGCGCTCGCCCTGTTGGGCGCCGCGCTCGCTGCGCTGGGCGGCGGCTGCACCGCCTCACACTACCGCGCCTCCGCCGACCGCGCCGCCTACGGTGCGATTCAGGAAAAAACGCCGCTGGTGCCGAACATGGACCCCGCCTTCACCATCGAGCGCACCAATGGCTTTTCGTTGGACGCGTTGCCGGTGAACGACAGGATCGAACCGTTCCTTGGCCCCGACGGCGAGCGCGAGCGCGGCGCGCGCGTGGTGCGGCTGGAAGATGCGCTGGCCATTGCCGTCACCCACAGCCGCGCCTACCAATCGCGCAAGGAGCAGCTTTACCTCTCGGCGCTTTCGCTCGCGCTCACCCGACACAACTTCACGCCCATCTTCTCGGCGCGCGGCAGCGCGGAATTCACCGGCCAGACCGAACGCGCCGTGCGCTACGAACTCGACGAGGCCACCGGCCAACTCCGACCGGTGCTCAGCGACCAGTTGGTGGAAGAACGCAGCGTCAGCGGCTCCGGCCAGATCAACGCGTCCTGGCTCATCCGCGACGTCGGACGGCTCACGGCGTCGTTCACGACCTCGTTTCTCCGGTTCTTGAGCGGCGGACAACGGCCCTCCTCGCAACTGACCGCCACGTTCATCCGCCCGCTGGTGCGCGACGCCGGTTACAAGCAACAGATGGAGGCGCTCACCCAGGCCGAGCGCGACCTGCTTTACGCGATGCGCGATTTCACCCGCTACCGCCGCGACTTCAGCGTCCAAATCGCTGCCGCCTACTACAACGTGCTCGGCGACCGCGACCGCGTCCGCAACGCCTGGCTCAACCTGGAAAGCTCGCGCAAAAACGCCGAGCGCATCCGCGCCCTTGCCGAGGAGGGGCGCGTGACCCAAACCGATCTGGGCCGCATCGCGCAACAGGAGCTTTCGGCCGAAAGCGCGTGGATCAACGCCGTGCGCGGCTACAAACAGTCGCTGGACAATTTCAAACTTCAACTCGGTCTGCCCCTGGAAACCAACCTCGTGCTCGACGACGCTGAGCTCGCCGCGCTCCAAATCCGCCATCCCGACCTCAGCGTTGAGGATTCCATCCGCATCGCCCTGAGCGCGCGGCTCGATTACCTCAACGCGCAGGATCAGTTGGTGGACGCCGAACGGCACGTCGAGGTCGCCGCCAACCTCCTCAAACCGCGCGTGGACCTCACCAGCTCGGTCACGATCCGTAGCGATCCCAACGACACGACCGGATTCACCCTGCCCGAACCCGGGCGTTACAGTTACAGCGCCGAACTGGAGGTGGACCCCGGCCTGGACCGCACCAGCGAACGCAACGCCTACCGCGCCGCTCTCATCAGCCGTGACCGCGCCGCCCGCGCCCTGGAACAGCAGGCCGACGAAATCCGCCTGCAGGTGCGCGAAAGCTGGCGTGCGCTCGATCAGGCGCGACGCAACTACGAAATCAGCGAAATCGGCGTGCGCCTGGCTGAGCGGCGCGTGGAAGAACAAAACCTCCTGGCCGAACTGGGCCGCGCCCGCGCTCAAGACCTGGTGGACGCGCAGAACGACCTGGTCAACTCGCGCAACCAGCGCACGCAAGCGCTCGTCGCCCACACCATCGCCCGACTCCAATTTTGGAACAACCTCGGCATCCTTTACATCAAGGACCGCGGTCAATGGGAGGACATCCAGCATGTCAAAGCACCGTGACATCGCCCGCGCCGCCGCGTCGGCGTGGCTGTGGTTTCGTCGCCAACCCCGCCTGCGGCAGGCCGGTTTGGTTCTGCTGCTCATCGCGCTCGTCGGCATTCTGACCCGTTACAGTCGGCCCGCCGCCGAACCGGGCGCGACCTTCGCCGTGCGGCGCGGCCCGCTCGAGATCAACGTCCTCGAAGGCGGCAGCATCCAGGCGCTCGAATCCCAGGAAATCAAATGCGAGGTGCGCGTGGGCTATCAGGGCACGAAAATCCTCAAGATCGTCGAGGAGGGCTACCTCGTCACGGAAGACGACGTCAAAAACGGCAAGGTGCTCGTCGAACTCGATTCCTCCGACCTCGAAAAGCAACTCCTCCAGCAGGAAATCCAATACCAGTCGGCCCTCGCCAACTTCACCGAAGCCCAGCAGAACTACCAAATCCAGCTCAACCAAAACTACAGCGACATCAAGGCCGCCGAACAAAAGGTGCGCTTCGCCCGAATGGACTTCGACAAATTGCTCGGCGCCGACGTCGCCGAAACCATCCTCGCCGAACTGGGCATTGAAAAACTTCTGGCCGAAGCCGCCACCAACCTCGTCGCCACCGTCCAGCGTGGCAGTGCGCTGCTCACCGCTCCCGTCAACGGCAACGGCCCCGCCGCCAACAGCGCCGACACCGACAACGAAACCCGCCCGGCGCCGACGCCAACCGATCCGCCCGCAACCCGCCCCCGGGCAAACACCAACGTGCCCGCCGCGACGCTCACCGCGGCCGCCGCCGGGTCACGTCCTTCCTCTCGCCCTGCCCCGCCGGGCAGTGCCTTGCCACCACGCCCGCCGGGCGGCAACAACAACCCCGGTGAGTCGCCGGCGCCCGCTGCCGTCCCGGCGCCGGAAGAAGCCGCTCTGGAGGTGGAACTGGCCGCCGAGCCGACGCTTCAGTTGCCCCCGCCCAGCGCGGTGGATTTCTCGCGCTTTGCGCGGCTCGACGCACTCGGCGACGGCGAGGCCAAGCAGAAGCTCCGCAAGTTCGACGACGATTTGCAGGTCGCCCAAAAGGAACTCGAACAGTCCACCGCCACGCTCGAAGGCACCCGCCGCCTCTTTGCCAAGGGCTTCGTCACCCGCACCGATTTGCAGCGCGACGAAATCGCCCACGAGAACAGCCGCCTCAAAGTGCAGACCGCCCAGACCGCCCGCGCGCTCTACCTCAAATACGACTTCGCCCGCTCCGCCGAGGAAACGCTCTCCAAATACCTCGACGCCGTGCGCGAACTCGACAAAACCCGCCGGCTGGCCATCTCCAAGCTCGCCCAGGCCGAGGCGCGCCTGCGCTCGGCCCAGGGCCAATACCAGGTGCAGTTGCGCCAGCGCAACGACCTGCGCCAACAACTGGCCAAGTGCGTCATCCGCGCCGAGCGGCCCGGCCTGGTCGTCTATGGCGGCGGACGCGACGACTCGTTTTTCCGCGGTGAAGAACCCATCCGCGAGGGCGCCAGCGTCCGCGAACGCCAGACCATCATCACCATCCCCGACATGACGCGCATGGCTGTGAGCGTGCGCATCCACGAGGCCTACATCAACAAGGTGCGCAAGGGCCAAAAGGCGCGCATCACCGTGGACGCCTTCCCTGACAAGGTGCTCACCGGCGAGGTCACGAAGGTCGCCCTGCTGCCCGACTCGGTCAACCGCTGGATGAACCCGGACCTGAAAGTGTATGCAACGACGGTGGCCATTGACGGCTCGCACGAATGGCTCAAGCCCGGAATGAGCGCCAAGGTCGAAATCCTCGCCAACCGGCTCGATGACGTCCTCTACGTGCCCGTGCAGGCGGTGCTGCCCGCCGAACGCGGCCACATCTGTTACGTGCTCAAGGGCCGCAAGCCCGAACCGCGCCCGGTCGAAATCGGCGAGTCCAACGACGAATTCATCGAAATCAAAAACGGCCTCAAGGAGGGCGAACTCGTGCTGTTGCGTCCGCCACCGGCTGGCGCGCGACCCGGCGAATCCCGACCTGAATCGCAGCCGCCCGAGTCCCGGCCCAACGGCAACGCCGCGCCGCGCGCGGCGCTTGAGAACGACGCCGTAACGCCGCAGGGCAGACTGCCGGTCTGCGCTGCTGTCTCTGCGTGGCGGTCTCGTGGTATGTTCGCGCTGGGGGGATGTTTTCGGCGAGACGCCGAAAACAGCACGCGAGACGCGTGCGCTCCCCGCGCGCCTTTCGCTGTTCGCTGTTCGCTGTTCGGTGCTCGATGTTTCCCGGCCGCGCCGACCGCTCTCCCTCTCCCAGCGGGAGAGCGTTGGGGTGAGGGAGAAGTCGTCATACCCGACAGGGGGTTGCGCCCCTCACGGCGCTCCAACCTCACCCTGACCCTCTGCCTCAAGGG
>JAOAIM010000012.1 GCA_026414705.1 Verrucomicrobiia bacterium
GTTAGTTGCTAGATGTTCACCGCTGTGCGGTGCGTTGACCCTCACCCTGGCCCTCTCGCTCGAGGGGAGGGGATTACCCAAGAGGCGCTCCGCTTGGGCTACAGCGTTTTGGAGTGCGGTGGCTGGTTGCCGGTTTGGACTGGCATTTCCGCAGCGGCCCCGAACACAATGGCGTCATCATGGACACGGGCGAACGCGAGACGATGTCGGCTGCGGCGCATCCTGCTGAGGACGCAGCGGGGTTGGCGTCGCGTCCGGCGTCGCGCGCGGAGCCGCGGGTGTGGCCGCGGTGGTTGGCGACGCCGAATCGGCGCATTGCGGCGCTGGCGGCGGGGGGTTTCGGGGTTGATCAACTGACCAAGCTGGTGGTGCTGCAGTTTTTGCCGTTGGGCACCGAGCGGGTGATCGTGCCGGGTTTTTTTAAGTTTGTGCATTGGGGCAACACGGGGGCGGCGTGGAGTTTGTTCCGGGGCAACAACGAGCTGCTGGCGGTGGTGGCGTTGGTGGCGTTGCTGGTGTTGTTTTTGACGCGGCATCATTTTGAGGCGCACACCCCGGCGGGCCAATGGGCGTTTGGCCTGATTTTTGGGGGCATCGCAGGCAACCTGCTGGACCGGCTGCTGCCCAGCCGTCAGCACGTGATTGATTTCATTCGTTTCTACCTCGAACCGCGCGGGGGCGGGGAGATTGGTTTTCCGGCGTTCAACGTGGCCGACAGCGGCATTTGCATCGGCGTGGCGCTGGTGTTCTGGATCACGTGGCGGAGTGAGCGGGTGCCGGGCAAAAAATCGGGTGCGGCCAACTGTTGAACCTCCGCGCCGCGAAACCCGCGCCGACCGCGCCGACCGGTTTTTGAATTTCCGAAATCTCACATGAGCAAGGGCATTTTGTTGGTGAATCTGGGGTCGCCGGACTCCACATCCGTGCGCGACGTGCGCCGGTATTTGAACGAGTTTTTGATGGACCCGCGCGTGATGGACGTGGCCTGGCCGCTGCGGCGATTCATCGTGGGCATGATTTTGTTGCGGCGGCCCCGGGAGTCGGCGCACGCCTACGGGAAGATTTGGACGCCGGAGGGTTCGCCGCTGATTGTGACGAGCCGACGGTTGCAGATGGAGTTGCAACAGCGGCTGGCCGCACCGGTGGAACTGGCGATGCGGTATCAGAATCCGTCCATTCCCGACGCGGTGCGGGCGCAGGCGCGGCGCGGGGTGCGGGAGTTGTTGGTGATTCCGTTGTTTCCGCACTATGCGATGTCGAGTTACGAGACCGCGGTTGAGCGGGTGCGCGTGGTGGCGCGGCGGGTGGCCCCGCAGATGCGCTTGACGATCCAGCCGCCGTATTACGACGCGCCGGATTACATCGAGGCGCTGGTGGCGAGCGCGTCGGAATACCTCGCCCGGGGTTATGATCATTTGCTGTTCAGCTACCACGGCGTGCCGGAGCGACAGATTCGGAAGTCCGATCCGACGGGGCGGCATTGTTTGCAATCACCCGACTGCTGCGAGGTGACCAGCCCGGCGCACGCGACGTGTTATCGCGCGCAATGCCTCAAGACGACGGCGGCGTTTGTGAAACGGGCGGGCGTGCCCCCGGGCAAATACTCGGTGGCGTTCCAGTCGCGCCTGGGCAAAGACCCGTGGCTGCAACCTTACACGGACGCGGAGTTGGAACGGTTGGGGCGGTCGGGTGTGGGCCGGATGCTGGTGATCTGCCCGGCGTTTGTGGCGGATTGTCTGGAGACGCTGGAAGAGATCGGAATGCGCGGGCGGGAGACTTTTTTGGGCGCGGGCGGACGGGAGTTTGAACAAATCCCGTGCCTGAACACGCATCCACTCTGGGTCGCGGTGCTGGAGCGGATGGGGCGTGAATTTTTGGGCGCAGCGGCGTGAGGGCAGCGGGGCGGGCGAGGCATTTGCGGTTGACACCTGCGGGCGACTGGCAAAAGCTTCGCACGTTGGCAGCAGGCTCACGGGCATGGACTGAGCCCTGGTCCGGCACGAGCACGGGCGCAATGGAAGGCAACAACCTGCGACAGGAGCAAGCGTATGTCTGAGCTTTTGAACCGGTTCAGCTTCGACGCCGCGAAGTTCAACGCGCAGACGGCGTTGTGCATGTTGATCATCTGGCTGATGGTGCTGGGGTGCGCCATTTGGAGCATTCGCAGCCAGTCCTTCACGTCACGGCAGCGGTGGTTCTGGATTCTCACCGTGGTGTGTCTGCCCGGCATCGGCGTGCTTTTCTACCTGCCGTTTTCTTTGGGCAAAGACCGCCTGCCCGCTTTTTATCGGGCAGACAAGCGGTCGAAGAATCGCTGAGACCTGCCCGGGCGTGTGATCGGGCCATACATCGCAACGGTGCGAGGGCTTCTCCTCAACGGCGCGGCACGGGGTCGTTTTGCGGCAGCGGGCCGGGTCGGGCTGTTGTGCGCGCTCGCGGCTTGGGCGGCGACCGCCCCGGTGCTGCGGGCGAGCGGCAACGAAGACGTGTTGGTGGGGGTGGAGGATCGCCGTCGGGTGGGCCGGGGCGAACCGTTGCCGGCCGAGGAACCGGGCAGCATCGGCGTGCCGTATTCGCAACTGATCCGCGATTTTGAGCCGCCGTATGAAAACATTTTCCGCGATGTTCGGGTGGGCGGCCGATTCGTCGAGAAGGTGGGCGAGGCGGACGCGGTTTTGCAGGGCACGTTGCTGAGCGGGCCGCGCCTGAACGTGCCGCTGGCGGCGCGCGGCGTGCGGCCCGAAGACGCGGAGTTGAAGATCGGCCAACTGTATCTGGACCTGAACGCGATTTCGGGTTCTTTGCTCTACAGCGACAACATCAACCTCCGGGAACGGGATCGGCGCGACGGATTGATCGGAATATTGCGGCTGACCAGCACGATTGTTTTTCAGATCGCGGATGCGGTGCGGCTGGCCACACGGGGCACGCTGGTGTATCTGCCCTTTCGCGGGAAGGTGGGAATCGCGGGCTTTGGAATTGATGACCCGCTGATCGAGTTTCAAACGATGCCGCTGTTCCAGGCGCAGTTGACGCTCGACCAGCGCGTCGCGGGCTGGGACGTGGAGGTGGTGGATGACCTGAGCGTGCGGCATCGGCGTTTCGATGCCGGTTTGGGGCTGGACGTTTTCGACGGCGCGACGTTCGACGAAGAGGACCGCGCCGGGCGATACATCTTTCGCGATCACACACTCCCGCCGTCGCCGGGTTTTCAGGACAACCGCGTGGGCCGGCTCGGTTACAACTTCATCCAGGGGCGCAATCTCATTGGGGCCTCGGCCACCCGATACGTGTTCGGCGACACGCGCCTGGAGTTCGGCGGTTACCACGCCGATTACTGGTATGCCGAGACGCGCGACCGCCGCCTGCCCCGCAGCCGCGACACGGTCTACGCGATGCTGGTTAACGAGCGGGAGTCGCTCCGGTTCAAACCCTTTGCCCGCTACCGCGCTTCGCACTACGACATCAGTCCGGGCTGGGGTCAGGAAGCCCGCGTGGGCGTGCACGGCCCGGTGACCGAAAACATGGCCCTGTTGGCGGACGTGGGTTACTACTGGCGCACCGATTCAAGCCGCAGCACCTACCTGGCGCGGTTGCGATTGCGCCACTCCTTCAACCCCATCACCTTTCATCAACTCGAATACCATCGCAGCGTGGCCGAACCGCAGGACGAAATCGCCGACACCGTCTCGTATTTGCTGCACCACCTGTTTCGGGAAGACCTGTTCGGACGCTTTTATCTCTCCTATGCCACCTTCGAGAATGCGCGCGGCGGACGGCGCACCGGCGAGGAATATCGCGCCGCGGCGCGGTTGAACTACGACCTGGCCCAGCGCACGAGCCTGCGTCTGTCGGGGGCATTCGTGGACTTTGAAAACCGCGACCCGTTGGCCACCGATTTCGAGGATTGGATCGGCCGGGCGGAGCTTCTTTACCGGCACACGGCCGATCTTCACGCTCATCTCATTTATCAGTATCGGGATCGGCACGCCGACGCGCCGGGACGCAGCTACCGGGAAAACCTCATTTTGCTGACGCTGATCAAATACTTTTGAGTCACCACGTGAAAATTGCCATCCAGGGCCACCATTCGCGCCGCGCGCTCAAGCCGAATTCAAAACTGATTTCGTGCTTGATTCGGCCTCCATGTCCCCGCATCAATGGGCGTGTCGGAACAAACCGGGCAGATCAGATTGTCTCGCGGGTTCTGCGTGGAACCGCGAGCAGGAACAACACCGAGCCGATGAAGAGTCGAAACCTCAAGCTTTTGGGTTTGGCGGGCTTTCTCGCAATCTGGGGCGCGCCCAGTTTCGGACAAACCTCCACACCGGCAGCCGATTACAAACAGGCGCGGGAGGAATTCGCCCTGGCCGAACAGGCGGCTCAAAAAAGGCAGGTCAGCGCCGAATCCTTCCAGCGCGAACTCGATCGTCTCCTCGAACAGAAGCAGCGCTGGAACTCCGAACTGACGTACGCCCGCGGCAAGCTCGCATATGCCGAGGAGAAGCTGAAGCATTTCACGGCCCTGAACCTCGCCGATGAAATCCACAAGTGGCAGGGTCAGGTTGAAAACTGGTCCACCCGCGTCAAGGCCGCCTCCTCCGAGCTGGAAAAGGTGGAGTCCGAAATTCAAAGCACGGTGCAGGCACTTCAAACCTCCCTTCAACAGGCCGATGAAAACGCCCTGCTCTTGCCCGGCGAGTCCATTGAGGTGTTTGTGGCCGAAGACGAGACCCTCAACGGCGTGTATCAGGTGCGGCGCGGTGGCTACGTGATTCTGCCGCGCGTTGGCCGCGTCATGGTCGCGGGCAAGACGCTGGCCGCCGCCGAAAAAGCCATCAAGGACGCCCTGGCTCAGGGCCAGATCAAAGACGCCACCGTCATGGTGGAGCGACCGCAGGGCGGCGTCGGCGGCGAAGGTCCCGTGGTTTATCTCTCAGGCGAATTCCTCAAGCCGGGCGCCTGGCGGATTCCGGCCGGCGTTGCGCCCACGGTGGTGACCACGATTCTGCGTTCGGGCGGCCTGACCGATGAAGCCGACCTCACCCGCGTGCGGCTGCTGCGGCTGGTCAGCGGCCAGGCGCTTGTCGAAGAGGTCAACGTGCGCGCGATTCTGGACGGCGACGGGCTCCAAACCGACCTCACCGTCCAGCCGGGTGACATCATCGTCGTGCCGGCCTATGCCAACCTGGTTTACGTGACCGGCAACGTGCTCAAACCCGGCGCACTTCAACTCAAACCCGGCGAGCAACTCACCGCCTACTCGGCCATCCTCCGCGCCGGCGGCTTCGCCCGGTTCGCCAATCGGAAAAAGGTTTACGTGCTGCGCGACAAGGGCGACGGGGTGAAGGAAAAAATCCCCGTCAGCATCAAGGACATTCAAAACCGCGGCGGTGCGGATGTAATCCTGCAAAGCCGCGACATCGTGGTGGTGCCGGAGAAGTTTTTCAGCTTTTAACCATGCCGGTTTCATTGCCGGACACATCCACACCGGGTCGCACGAGGGCCGCACCCCGAACGGAAACGCCATGATCCTGCGGCGAAAGAAAAACGCGATCAGCGACGCCGATATCATGATGTATCTGGCGCTGGCGCTCAAGCACCTGCGCCTGATGGTGCTGCTGTTCGCCTTCGCCCTCACGCTGGGGCTGGTCTATTACTGCTACGCGCGGCCCGTTTACCATTCCAAAGCCCTCGTGCGTTATCACACCCTCGAACAACCGCTCGACACCGAAAAGGTCTTCCGCGACGCCAGCGACCGCGCCGTGCTCCGCGAATTGCGCGCGCCGCACATCATGGTGCGCACCGCCCGCCGACTGGGCATCCAGGCGACCGAGCGGGAATTGATGAAGAAATACATCAAGAAAATCCGCGTCGAGTTCGACTCCGAGCGCAACATCATCATCGAAATCTGGCCCTACTCCCATGCCCTGGCCCGCGACTGGGCTGAAACGATGGTTCAGGAATACCTCCAGCACCGGGACGAGCGCCGCGCCGAGCGCATGCGCAAAACCTGGCAGCAGTTCACCAACGACATGCAGGAGCTGCGCCTGCGCATGGACGCGGTCTTCAACGAAAAATTTGACTTTCGCGACTCCAACGAACTGACGCGCATCCTCATTGACCTCAACCGCCTCAAGGAGGTCCCGCGTCAGCTTTACACCGTCAAACACCAGCTCGCGATCATGGACCAAACCCGCGAGGCGCTCCAAACGCCGGGCCGCGACACCGTCAGCAAGCTCTCCCTGCTCGCTGCCATGGACCGCGACCTGGAAGAAACCCAGCTCAGCGCGCGCCAGATCATTCCACAGGTCAACATCGGCGCCATCGTTCCCAAGGACGATTCGGCCAACGGCGTCGTCGTTCAACCCTACATGATCAGTTCGCCCAACCAGAAACCCTGGGAGGAACTCGACCGCGAACGCCGTCGCCTCCAGCAACTGGCTCAGGACCTCGGTCGCACCTACCTGCCGCGTCACCCCAAAATGCTTGACGTCCAGAAACGCCTCGACGCGGTCAATCGGTCGCTCGAACTGGAGCTCGACGCCGCCATGAGCCGGTTCAACCTTCAATACGCCGCGCTGGTGGACAAGGCCGCCCAACTCGAACAAAAACTTCCCGAATACGACCAGCTCACCCGCCGCTATCAGCGCTATCAGCAGGAATACGCCCACTTTGATTCGGGCCAGCTCGCCTGGAACAAGATGTATGACGAGATGTCCCGCCGACTCAATGCGCTCGACTTCGGCGCTGAACGCGAGCGGGCCGAACTCCAGTTCATGGAGCTGCTCGAGATCCGCGACCAGCCCGTTTCACCCAATCGCCTCAAGCTGGTCATTTACTTCTCCCTGCTGGGCCTGGCTCTGGCCATCGCCATTCCGTTCTTCATCGAATATGTGGACAGCCGCGTCTCCGACGTGGACCAGGTCGAAGAAACCCTGCGCCTTCGCGGGCTGGGCGTCGTGCCCAAGCTCGTCGAAAGTCCCATGGAAGAGTTGCTCTTGCCGCACGCCAAGCCCGACCACCACGTCACGGAAAACTTCCGCCTCATCCGCACCAACCTCATCATGAACGCCGATTCGCCGGGGCTGCCCCAGGTCATCGTCGTCACCAGCGCCATGCCCCAGGAAGGCAAAACCGTCGTCGCCGCCCACCTGGCCATGTCCTTCGCCCGCAAGGGCGAGCGCACCTTGCTGGTGGACGCCGACCTGCGTCGAGGGCGGCTGCATCGGCTCTTTGGTTATCCCAACCGACCGGGCCTGAGTGAAGTTCTCGCCGGCCAGCACCCGTTGGAAAGCGCCTTTCGCCCCGTGCATTCCAACGGCAACGGGCACAGTGCCGATACCTCGGGCGCTTCGGAGTCGGCCCTGATTCCTCCCAACGGCAACGGCCACCTGACCTTGCTGACCTGCGGCAAGCACATGCAATGGGCGTCGGAACTGTTGGACTCTCAAGCCTTCCCGAAACTCATCAGCGAACTGCGCCAACGCTTCGACCGCATCATCGTGGACACGCCCCCGGTGCTGGGCCTCTCGGAAACCGCCATCATTCAGCGCAGCGCCGACGGCGTCGTGCTCGTCATCTGGAGCGAATACACCGCCATGCGCAACGTCAAAACCGCCATCCAGATGCTCCAGACCAACGGCGCGAAATTCGCCGGCTTCATCCTCAACCGGCTCGACTTCACCGCCCTGACCAACCGCTACCGCTACTTCTACTACTCGCCCTACTACTACCGCAGCTACAAGGCCATCCCGCCCTCCGCCGAGTCGGTTTCCTGAGTCCACGGCCCAATCATGGCCCCGGCGCACGCCTCAGTTTCTGACGGGTCGCCGCCCGCGGTTTCGGTCATCATCCCCGCCTACAACTACGCGCATTACCTCCCCCATGCCGTCGCGTCCGTCCTGGCTCAAAAAGACGTGCCCTTCGAACTCATCGTCGTGGACGACGGTTCCACCGACAACACCCCCGAAGTGGCGCGCGCCCTGGGCGAGTGCATCCGTTACATCCGCCAGCCCAACGCCGGCCTGGCCGCCGCCCGCAACACCGGCATCCGCAACGCCCGCCACGACTACCTCGCTTTCCTGGACGCTGACGACCTCTGGCGCCCGGAGTTTCTCAGCCGCGTGATGGCCACGTTTGCGAACCTCCCGCCGCAATTCGCGGTCGTCGCCACGCGCGAGACCTACGTGGACGCCGACGCCCGTCCCCTGCCCCGCAAATGCCTCGACGACCGGGGCGACTGCGAAATCACCGCCCGCGACCTGTTGCTCAAATCCCAATTCCCCGCCGATGCCGTCGTGGTCCACCGCTCCGCTTTCGAACAATGCGGCCTGTTCGATGAAACCCTTCGCAGTTCGGAAGACCGCGACATGTGGGTGCGCATTGCCGCCCGCCGCCGCATCTACCGCATTGCCGACCGCCTCGCGCTCATTCGGCGACACGGCGGCAACATGAGTCGCCAGGCCGATCGAATGAAGGCCACCGGCCGGCGCGTCCTTCAAAAAGCCTGGGCAGCCCGCGTCATCCCGCGCCGCCGCCTCACCGTGTGGTTGCAGGCGTTGTCCTTTCACTTCTTTCAGGCCGCCTGGATGTATCACGAGGAGGGACGCCCGGGTCCTGCCGTGCGCGATCTGTTCAAGTCGGCCCTGGTGTGGCCGTGGTTTCTCAACCCGCATCCGCTCAATGAGCCGCACCTGTTCCGCTTGCGCAGTCTGCGGCATTTTCTGGGCGCCCGCCGCCCCAAACCGGCCTGACCTCCATGTCGCCGCCCTCGCTCCGAGTGCTTCACGTCGTGCTCTCGCTCGAACCGGGCGGGATGGAAAACGGCGTCGTCAACCTCACCAATGCGCTGGCAGACCGCGGTTTTGAAACTCACGTCTGCTGCCTGGTCCGCGCGGGCGATTTCGCGGCCCGCCTGCGTTGGCCCGATCGCGTGCACGTGCTGGGCAAACCGCCCGGATTCTCCTGGCGCGCTGTGCTGGGCCTCGCGCGGCTTCTGACCCGGCTGCGGCCCGATGTGGTTCACACCCACAATCTCGGCCCGCTCATCTACGCCGGTCTGGCCACGGCCTGGGGCCGGCGCGCGCCCATTCTCCACGGCGAACACAGTCTGCTCTCGCCCGCCGATCTCGAACCGCGTCGCCTTCGCCAGCGACGCTGGTTTTACCAGGCCTGCCGGCGCATTCACACTGTCTCTGCCAGCTCACGCGAAGAGTTGATCCGACTGGGCTTTCCTGCCGACAAAATCACCGTTGCCCTCAACGGCGTGGACATCGAACGGTTTTCGCCCGGCCCGCGCCCGGCGGCGCGCCGTCAAATTGGATTGCCCGAAGCCGCCACCGTGCTGGGAATGGTCGGCCGTTTCGGCCCCTACAAGCGACACGACCTGGCGATCGAGACCTTCCACGCACTGGCCGGGCGACACCCCGACCTGCACCTGTTGCTGGTCGGTGACGGCGGTCCGGAACGAGATCGCGTGCGCGCGCTGGCGGCAGCCGGCCCCGGCAGCGACCGCATTCATTTCACCGGCGTTCAACATGACCTGCCCCCGTTTTACCGCGCGATGAACCTCCTGCTGGTGCCCTCCACCAACGAGGGCCTCTCCAACGTCGTGCTCGAAGCCATGGCCTGCGCGACCCCGGCCCTGACCCACGACCTGCCCGGCCACCGCGAGGTCATTCACGACGGCGTGGACGGGTTCATCGTCCAATTGCACAACGCCGCGCAGTGGGTCGCCGTCCTCGAAAAACTGCTCGCCGATCCGGCGCGACTGGCTACGCTCGGTGAGGCGGCCCGACGGACCGTCGCAAGCCGGTTTTCCTTTGGCCAAATGTTGGAACAGTATGCAGCGCTTTACCGCCAGGTCGCAGGCCGCGACAACGCCCGGGCGCGCGTTTAGTTCATGGATTTTGTCGCCATCATCATCTTCCTGATCCTCTACTACATCCGCCCGCAGGAGTGGATCGGGTTCGTGACCGAGCTCAAACCGGTGAAATGGAGCATTGTCTTTGCGCTCCTGACGATGGTCTTTCGCGAGCGCGGCTTTCACCCGCGCGACCTGGTCCGCACCCCGCACGACTGGCTGATGCTCGCGTATTTTGCGTGGATCGTGCTCTCGAACCCGGCGATCGTGGATACGTTCAACAACAACTACAACCTGTTTGTCTTCTACATTGTCACGGTTCAGGCGCTCTCCAGCATCCGCCGCCTCCAGGCGTTCCTGGGCTGGTGGACGCTGATGATCCTGGTCGTGGCGGCGCTGGCCGTGGCGGCGCCGCTGGGCTTTGACCTGGTGGGCAGCAACGACCTGACCGAGTGGCGCATGAAGGGTCGCCTGGTCTTCAATACCTCCATTTTCAACAACCCCAACGCCCTCGGACACAGCATCTATCCGGCGGTGTTTTTCCTCTACTTCCTCCTGTTCTGGAAACGGCCCGTGTTCCTGAAAATCGCCGCCGCTGCCATCGTCCTGCTCCCGCTCTGGTGCGTATATCTGACCGTCTCCAAGGGCGCGTTCATCGGCATCTTCGTCACCACGATCGCCGCGCTGACCTTCGGTCGCCCCAAGGTCGTCCAAATCCTCGTGCTCGTGGGCGCTCTGACCTTTGGCTGGACGGTGCTTTGGAGCATGCCGCGCATGTCCGAGTTGCAGAAAAGCTCCACCGACCAGGCCATCCAGGGCCGAATCGCCGCGTTCAAATACGGCCTCGAAACCCTCAAAACCGACTTCAACGGCATCGGCATCCACCAGTTCGTGGCCGGTGTGGAGCGCGCCTACGGCTTCAAAAAAGCCGCTCACAGTTCCTACGTGCAGGTCGGCGGCGAACTCGGCTGGCCCGGCCTGATCCTCTTCGTGAGCCTGCTCTACGCCTGTGCCCGAACCCTTTTCAACGCCAAGACCACCGACGTGACCGAGGAACGAGTGCGCCGTGCCCTGTTCGTGTTGCTGGTCTCGTATTCGATTTCCTCCTGGATGGTCAACTGGCCCTGGCGCACGACCTTCTTCCTGATGGTCGGCGCCGTCGCCGCCTTCCACCGGCTCATGCTCGACAAACAACTCGCCGCCGCCGCGACCCCCGCCGAAGCCGCACCCGGCCCTGCTGCCATGTCGCCCGCACCCCCGCCACCGCTCACCGCCGACCCCAAGGCCCAACCCTTCCTCTCGGCCGACCACACCGAGGCCGAGCCGGTCGGCCTGCGCTGGAACAAACTCGGTTGGGTGGACGTGGCCCTGATCGCCGGCCTGACCTGGGCCACCGTCCGCTTCTGGCAGTACCTCATCACCCGAATGTGAGATGTCGGCGACCGACTGGTGGACAGGCCTGTTCTGGGTTTGCGCGCTGTTGTGCGGCTACACTTTTCTCGGCTACCCGGCCCTGATGCGCGTTCTCGCCGCACGGCGTCGCCCCGAACCGGCCGCCCCCAATCCCGCACCCGCACCGCTGCCCTCCCTCAGCATCGTCGTCGCCGCCCACAATGAAAGCGCGCGCATCCGCGACCGCATCGCCAATCTGCTCGCCAGTCGCTACCCGCCCGAACGCCTCGAAGTGATTCTGGTCTCCGACGGTTCAACCGACCAGACGGCCGAACTCGCCCGCGCCTTCGGTGACACCCGTCTGCGCGTCCTGGAACGCCCCGTCCGTACCGGCAAGGCCGAATGCCTCAACGCCGGTGTCGCCGCCGCGCGCGGTGAAATCGTCGTTTTTGCCGACGCCCGCCAGCAGTTCGACCCCGATACCCTGGCCCGCCTCGTCGCGCCGTTTCGGGATGCCCGCGTTGGCGCCGTCAGCGGTCAGTTGCTCGTGGCGCACCCCACCACCGCCGCCGGCGGCGGCGTGGATGCCTACTGGCGACTGGAGCGCCGCCTGCGCGAAGCTGAGGCGCGTTGGGACTCGTGCATCGGTTGCACCGGCGCGGTGTATGCCATTCGCCGCGCGCTCTATCATCCCCTGCCCCCGGACACCGTGCTTGACGACGTGATCGTGCCAATGCGCATCGCGGCGGCGGGTTACCGCGTGGTGTTTGAGCCGGACGCCATCGCGCGCGATCCCCAGCCCCTGGAACCGGAACACGAGCGCTGGCGCAAACGCCGGACGCTTGCGGGCAATTTTCAAATGCTCTTCCGCCATCCGACCTGGGTGCTCCCGTGGGGACATCGGCTCTGGTGGCAGTTGATCTCGCACAAATACCTGCGGCTGGCCGCGCCGTGGCTCTTGATCGCTCTGTTGGTCGCCAACATCGCCTTGAGTCATCGGCCCTTCTACCGGGCGCTCCTGTTGGGCCAATGCGCGTTTTACGCCCTGGCGCTTGTCGGCCTCGCGTTTCCAAAGCTGAAGTTTTTTCCCGTCTCGGCTCCGGCGGGCTTCGTGTTCCTCAACGCCATGGCCGTTAATGCGCTCTTTCACTACCTGCGCTGCGCCGGACGCGCCGAATGGCCGACGACCAAAAATTCAACCGCCCCGCCAACAGCCTCGCGCCCGCCCCGCCATCCAACCCATGTATAAAGCCCTCGACCTGTGGCTGCCCGCCTACCTGTCCCGTCCGCGCCGACCCTTGCCCGACGGAACACTCGACCTGCTCTTCGCCGTCTGTGACCACTTCGAACCGCGCCACGACGCCGACCCGGCCACCGCCCGCGAGCGCGTCCGCCGCTGGCAGCAAATTTGGCCCGCGCTCATCGCCCCGTTCCGCGATGCCGACGGCGTTCCGCCGCGTCACACCTTCTTTTACCCGATCGAGCAATACGACCCGGAGTTGCTTTCCCCGCTGACCGAGCTTTGTTCCGCCACCGGCGCCGAAGTCGAAGTCCATTTGCATCACGACCAGGATTCGGCCACCGGCCTGCGCGCCCGGCTTGAGCGGGGCAAAGCCGACCTGGCCCGTCACGGCCTGTTGAGCCGCGACGCCCATGGCAACCCGCGCTTCGGGTTCATTCACGGCAACTGGGCACTCGATCACTCCCACCCGCAGGGCCGCCATTGCGGCGTGCCCGAGGAGCTTGACGTGTTGTTGGCCACCGGTTGCTACGCCGACTTCACCATGCCCTCGGCGCCCGACCCCACTCAAACCCGGACCATCAACAGCCTGTATTACGCGACTGAAAACGGGCTGCCCAAATCCCACGACTCCGGCTGCCCGGCCCGCGTGCGCAACCGCAACGCCGACCCGCCTCCCAACGGGCTGCTTTGCGTCCAGGGCCCGCTGGCTCTGAACTGGCAACGCCGCAAATTCGGCCTGCTCCCACGCATCGAAAACGGCGCCCTCACCGGCGCCAACCCGCCCCGCCCCGACCGCATGCGCCTGTGGGTGCGCTTGCACATCCACGTCGCGGGCCAGCCCAACTGGCTCTTCATCAAACTCCACACCCACGGCGGCGTCCCCCGGAACATGCTCACCTTGCTCGGCGAACCGATGTGCCGCTTCTGGGAACACGCGCTGACCCATTACAACGACGGCCGCCGTTTCCGTCTCCACTTCGTCACCGCCCGCGAAATGGTCAACATCCTGCACGCCGCCGAAGACGGGCACACCGGCAACCCCGGCCACTTCCGCAACTATCGTTTTGAACCCCCGCCCGTGCTCGCCCGCTCCTCCACCAGCGCACCGCCGCCCCCGTGAAGGTCCTGTTCCTCTCGAACCTCTTCCCGGATGCCGCCGCGCCCATCCGCGGACTCGACAACGCGCGCCTGCTCGCTCACCTGCGCGCCGACGCCCAAATCCGCGTGCTCGCGTTGCGTCCCCGACCGTGGCTCTGGCCGGCCGCCCGCCGCTTTGAGCCGCGCTCCGAGGACCAATGGGCGTCTCCGGAATTCGTTTCGACCCCGTACATTCCCAAGCTGGGCAGTCGCTGGAATCATCGCCTCATGGCCCGCGCCCTGCGCCGTCCGCTCCGACAACTTCGCGCCCGCTTCCCGTTCGACGTCGGGCTGGTCTCGTGGTTGTTCCCCGACGGTTGCGCCGTGGCACAGCTTGCGTGCGAGCTGAAATTCCCGTTTGTCGCCATTGCGCAAGGCTCGGACGCTCATCTCTACCTGGGCATGGCGGCGCGGCGCGATGCGATTGTCCGCGCGATGCAACATGCCGCAGCGGTCGTCGGCCGCAGCGCCGATCTGGTCCGACGCCTGGCGGCCGCCGGCGTGTCAACGGGGCGCCTTCACACCATCTACAACGGCGTGGACCTGAACCTCTATGCGCCGGCGGACCCGAAGGAAGCGCGACGGGAACTGGGCCTGCCGCTTGAGGGCCCGTTGGTGCTCTTTGTGGGCAACCTGCTGCCGATCAAAAACCCATTGCTCTTGCTGGAAGCTTGCGCGCCGTTGTGCCGCAGCCGCGCCACACCCGTTCAACTGGTCATGGTCGGCGAAGGGCCTTTGCGCGCCCGCATCGAACGCACGGCACGGCGATTGGGTATCGCGGCCACGGTGCATCTGGCCGGACGTCAGCCGCCGGAGCGCGTTGCGCGTTACCTTCAAGCCGCTGACGTGTTGGCCCTGTCGAGTTGGAACGAGGGTCTTCCCAACGTGGTGCTGGAAGCCTTCGCTTGTGGGCGGCCGGTGGTCGCCAGCCGCGTCGGCGGTTTGCCGGAGGTCATCACCGAATCCTGGGCCGGCCGACTTGTGAACCCCGGCGACGCCGAAGCGTTCCGTGTCGCTCTGCACGAACAACTCGCCGAACCGCCGCAACCGGCCCGACTGCGCGATTACGCCACCCGCTTTTCCTGGCCCGAAACCGCCCGCGCCCATGCAACGCTCCTGCGCAATGCGCTCGCGCCACAGGCCGTTTCATGAAGCGCCGCCAGCCTCGCCCGCGCCCGCACCGGCACGGTAGTCAATGACCGTGACTTTCTCCAGGGTGACCATCCCGCCGCCGAGCATCGCATCCAACACCGGCAAAAACGCCCGAATCTTCTCCTCGCTGTCCACAATCTCGATCACCAACGGCAAATCCAGCGACAAGCGCAGAATCTTCGCCGTGTGCAAACGGCTCGATTTCCCAAAGCCCATCAGGCCCCGCACCACGGTCGCCCCGGCCAGATGCATCTCCCGCGCTTTGAGCACGATCGCCTCATAGAGCGGCCGATGCTCCCAGCGATCGGTCTCGCCAATGAAAATCCGCAGCAACACCGCGTCTCGTGGAATGTGCATGGCTCAAACTCCCCGAACCGAGGCAGGTCGGATGCGCTCCGCTCGCTTCCATCGCGTCCATGGTTTCCGGCCTCGGTTCATCGCACTCAACGGCCTTTGATCGTCAACAACGCGCTGCCCGCCAGGTAGCCCAGCCACGTCGCCAGCAGGCAACCCAGCACCGACAACACCACATTGCTCGCCGCGTAAAACCACTCTCCATCCCGCAGCAGGTTGAGGGTTTGCAGGCTGAAGGAGGAAAACGTGGTGAACCCGCCACACAGACCGATCATGAAAAACTCCGTCACAATCACCCGCCCGCGCGCGCTCAACGGTCCTTCGGGTTGCGCCAGCGCCGCCAGAAAACCGATGACAAACGAACCGACCACGTTGACCACCAGCGTGCCGGCAGGAAACGTCTCGAAGCGCGCCGAGACAATGCCGTTGAGCCAGTAGCGGCCCACGCCGCCCAACGCGCCTCCCAGAGCAATCCAAATCCAGGGCCACATGACCGTCACTCCGGCCCGGGAGCGTCTGGCGCGTCCACTCGCACCAGCGGACGCAACCGCTCCATCGTCGCGGGGCCAATTCCGGGCACCCGATCCAGCTCCTCGACCGTCTTGTAGGGCCGGTGCGCAACGATGCGGCCCGCCAGCACCGGCCCGACGCCGGGCAACTTCTCCAGCTCCGCAAGCGTCGCCGTGTTCAAGTCCACCGGCGTCGCCAGCCCTTGCGAAGTGCGTGCAGGTTTTGCCCCGGCCACGGGCGTGGGCGAGGGGGCCGATTCGATTTCCGCCAGACTCACCCGGCGAAATTCGTTGGTGTTCCAGAGACCGCGCCGCTGCTCGCGCGCCGTGAATTCGAGGTTTTTGAGGTGATTGATGAAGGTGCTCGAGCGCGGGCCGCCCGGCCAGTTGGCTCGCAAGCCGTGGATGCGCGCCAGGCCGTTGGCCACCAGCGCCTCCGCCAGGTTGGTCTGGTTCACCAGCACCACCGCGTAAAACCGCGCCAGCCGTCCGCGCCCCATCGCGTTGTGCCAGCGCGTCAAAACCGTGAACGTGTTTGTCCCCAGCAGCTCCCGCGTGAAGTCCGCCGCCAGCTTCGCCCCGCGCGGAATGTCCCCCGGCGACAGCCCGAAATACACCGCCTGTTCCCGCACCCGATCCGCCAGCATCGGATCGGTCTCGGGCGCGTCCACGAAATAAAGCCGAAACGCATATTCCCGATCGTTGTGCAACGCGTGAAAACTGTCGCCGTCCAGAAATGCGCCCGGCACGAGCCGACACCCCTCCAGCGTCTCCCATTTGGCCTCGCCGCTGCCCGGCTGCCGCTGTTGTTGACCCCGGCAGACTGGCAGCCCGCCGCAAATCAACACCGCCAAAATCCACACCTGCACGATCGCGCCGCGCGCTCGCACGCGCCGCGCGCCGGTTGTGTGCGCGACGGGCTGTTGCAAATCCAAATTCGCCACGGATTCAGTATGCCCCTCTGTGCCGGACGCGCCAACACATCTCTTCGGAAACCCGGCGCCGCAAGTTGCCAAGGTGAACGGTTCGCCGGGACTGAGTCGGATTTCCGTCAACACCGGGTTTGAGCGGGGGAACCGGGGCAACAAGTCCGCGTCGCCGTGTCAACGGCTCGCATCACGGGATAAAAAGCGCCGGAAGCGTCCAGCCGACTGCTCGGCTTTCAACCGGTCCAGGCCCGGTGTTGGAGAGGTCCGTGGAATGCGCAAACAAAGCCCGGAGCCAAAGCCCCCCAGGTGCCAGGCACAACTGGATGGCCCGCCCTATTTCACCGCCACAGAACTTGCGGGCTGCACGAGCGGCTCAACCCAGATCAACCGCGCCAGTTGCTCACTGATCGCCAGGCGCGCGTTGCAAATCTGGCAGATGAAGTTGGTCTGATCGGTCAGCAGACGGATGATTTGATCCTCGCAGAAACCCAGCTCGCGCAGCCGATCCTGAACCTCCGGCGCCGCGCAGAGCCGTCGAATCCGCACCGCCATGCCCGCACGCACCGCCGTCAACGGGCACAGTTCGCACCGCTGCGCCTGCGACCAACCGGCCTCAAACATCGCGTCCGAGTTCATCGTTCTGCTCGCCCTACCCTGCGCGGGGAACGCTGCTTCAACCACACGCCTTTTGCCATTCGCTTCGCATGATTTGCACAGTCAGCCCACATTTCCGCGCCCGCTCAACCCCGGCATCCCACCGCGCCAACCCTCCACGCCACGCGGGCGCCGGGCATTCGGCTCACCAACGCGCCCGGTCGCACGCGAACGGTTTTGCGATTTGAAATCAGGCTTGAAGCCGTCATTCTGGGCGGGCCTATGACCGGTGCGCTCTGCCGCTTGATCGTTGCCCTGGCCCTGTTGCCCACCATGAGTTTTGCCCGAACGGACGCGGTGCTGGCCGAAGCCGAACGACTCGAACTGGCGGGACGTTTCCGCGAAGCTGCGCTCGTGCTTTCCAATGCACTCCATCAGGCGCGCCTCAGCGCTGCGCGGCGCGCCACCTTGGAGTTCGAGTTGGACCGGCTTGACCGCATCCGCAAAGACTTCCCGCTCACCCAGGAGGCGCTCTTCGAACAGGTGCGCAACGGCGTTCGCGACGTCACCCGCGAGGAATTCGACCGCTGGCTGGCCGAGGGCCGCTTCGATAGTCGCGTCATTGATGGTGAAACGCGCTTCATGCGTTCGAGCCTTCGCAACCTTTTTTATCGTCATCCCGAACTCGAATCGCGCCGTGTCAAAGCATCCGATCCGGGGCCGGTCGAGCGCGCGCGACTCGAAACGTGCCGCGCCGTCACCCGCGCCGCCCAGCTCCAGGGCACACCCTACGTGCTGCCCAAACGGTTTCACGTCCAGATGATCGTGACCGCAAAACCCGACGCCGCGCCCGATGGCGCTCTACTGCGCTGCTGGCTGCCCATCCCGCGCGCCTATCCGTTCCAACGCGACTTCAAACTGCTCGCCGCCGACCCGGCGGTGAAAAAAATCAACCCGCCCGACAGCCCGATCCGCGCCGCCTACCTGGAACAGCGCGTTCGCGCCGACGCACCCACGCGCTTCCGCATCGAATACGAGTACACCGCCAGCGGCGTGCGCTTTTTGATCAACCCGGACGCCGTCCGCCGGGCAGACCCCAACGACCGGCGCATAGCACCGTGGCTGCGCGAGGGGCCGCACGTCGAGTTCACTCCGGGCATCCGTGCGCTCTCGGCCCAAATCGTCGGCAACGAAACTCATCCGTATCGCATCGCCAAACGCTGCTACGACTGGATCGCCGCGAACATCCGATACAGCCTGGCAATCGAGTATTCGACGATTCGGAACATCAGCGAGTATTGCCGCGCCCGCGGTTACGGCGATTGCGGGCAGGAGGCGCTGCTCTTCATCACGCTTTGCCGGCTCAACGGCATCCCCGCCCGGTGGCAATCGGGCTGGAACACTTTTCCCAACGCCGATGACATTCACGACTGGACCGAAATCTGGCTCGATCCGTATGGCTGGGTGCCGGTGGACCCGTATATGGGGATTTGGGCGACGCAATACGTGCGCACGCTCGGCGACGCGGAGAAGCGCGAAATCCACGAGTTTTACTTTGGCGGGCTGGATCCGTGGCGCATGGCGGCCAACCGCGACCATTGCCAGCCGTTGCGGCCCCGCAAACGCTCTCCCCGCTCCGACAACGTGGACTTCCAGCGCGGCGAATTGGAATGGGACGGTCGCAATGTCTATTTCGACCGCTTCACCTACGAGTTCACCGTGCGCGAAATCCCACCGCCCGAGAAGTGAACCCGCCCGCCTGGCGGCTTGCCAGCGCGCTTCGGACGCCGGGGCTTTGGGCCGTCGGAGCAACCCCAGCCCGGGCGCCGGGATCGCGCTCCGGAGGTGTGCCCGTGTTTTCTTTTGCGCCAACCGCCCGCGACCGTAAAAATTCAGCCGCATGACATCGTCCGAAATCCGACAGTCGTTCCTCGACTTTTTCCGGTCGAAGGGGCACACGATTGTGCCCTCGTCGAGCCTGTTGCCGGATTCGCCCGGGCTGCTGTTCACCAACGCGGGCATGAACCAGTTCGTGCCGATCTTTCTAAACCAGCGCAAACCCGATGTGAGCCGCTGGCCCGGCGCGCTCGCCGGCACGGACACGCGCGCGGCTGACACGCAGAAGTGCATTCGCGCCGGCGGCAAACACAATGACCTCGAAGACGTGGGCCTGGACACCTACCACCACACGTTTTTCGAGATGCTCGGCAACTGGTCCTTTGGCGATTATTTCAAAAAGGAAGCCATCGAGTGGGCGTGGGAACTCCTGGTTGAGCACTGGAAATTTCCGCCGCAACGCCTCTACGCCACCGTCTATCAACCCGGGCCGGGCGACCCGTCCGAGTTCGATCAGGAAGCTCACGAACACTGGACGCGCATTTTCACCGCCGCCGGACTCGACCCCAAAATCCACATCCGCACCGGCGGCAAAAAGGACAATTTCTGGATGATGGGCGACACCGGCCCGTGCGGCCCGTGCAGCGAGATTCACGTGGACCTCACGCCAGCGGGCGACACGCGCGGCGCGCTGGTCAACGCCGGTGACCCGCGCTGCATCGAAATCTGGAACCTCGTCTTCATCCAGTTCAACGCGAATCCCGACGGCACGTTCACCCCGCTGCCCGCCCGGCACGTGGACACCGGCATGGGCTTTGAGCGCGTCACCGGCATCATTCAGGGCACGAACCAGTTCAGCGACTTCGCCCACGCCCGCGTCTCGAACTACGAAACCGACATCTTCCGGCCGCTGTTCGACGCGCTGGAAAAACTCAGCGGCCGGCGTTACGGTTCGACCCTGCCCGCGCGGGAGGTGGAACTGGCGCGACAGGGCCAGCAGGTGGCGGTGGACGTGGCCTTCCGCGTCATCGCCGATCACATCCGCGCTCTGGGATTTGCGATTGCCGACGGGATTTTGCCCTCCAACGAAGGCCGCGGCTACGTGTTGCGGCGCATTTTGCGGCGCGCGGTGCGTTACGGGCGCACGCTGGGTTTCCACGAACCGTTTTTTTACAAGCTCGTGGAGGTGCTCGCCCGCACGATGGGCGACGTGTTCCCGGAAATCCGCGCCCGCCAGGAGCACGTGCAGGAGGTCATCCGCCGCGAAGAAGAAGCCTTCAATCGAACCTTGGATCGCGGCATCGAGTTGTTCAACGAAGAGGTCGCGCGATTGCGGGGCCAAATGAGCGAATCCCCTTCACCGGAGAAAGTCCACCTTCAAATCTCCGGCGACTTCGCCTTCAAACTCTACGACACCTACGGTTTCCCGCTGGACCTGACCGAGTTGATGGCGCGCGAACGCGGCTTGACCGTGGACGTCGAAGGCTTCAACCGCCTCATGGAGGAACAACGCGCCCGTGCCCGCGCCGCCCAGAAAAGGGAAATCATCACCGTCTCGCAGCTCGAATCCGCCGCGCCCACGCGCTTTGTGGGCTACGAACAACTCGAGGCCACCGCCACCGTGTTGGAAGTCGTGCCCGTGCGCGACCGGCTGGCCGTGGTGCTCGATACCAGCCCCTGTTACGCTGAGATGGGCGGCCAGGTTGGCGACACCGGCACGCTCACCCACGGCAGCCGCCTCTGGCGCATCGCCGACACTCAGAAAAGTGGCCACACCTGGTTGCACCTCCTTGATCCGTCGGATGCGTCCGACCCTTCTGACGCCTCCGCCACCGCTCCCGAACCCGGCACTGAGGTGCTGCTCACCGTGGATCGCCCACGCCGCGAGGCCATCCAGCGCCATCACACTGTGACGCATCTGTTCCACTGGGCGTTGCACGAGGTCGTCAGCCCCGACGCGACGCAAAAAGGCTCATACGTCGGCCCGGACAAGCTGACCTTCGATTTCAACAGTCCGCCCCTCACGCCCCACCAACTGGCCGACATCGAGAAACTCGTCAACGAACGCATCCTGGAAAACGCCGGGGTGAGCTGGACCGAAGTGCCCTATGCCGAGGTCCGCTCGCGCCGCGACGTGATGCAGTTCTTCGGCGAGAAATACGGCGAGACGGTGCGCGTGGTGCAGATTGGCGGACGACCCGGCGCGCTGGACGGTTACTCGATGGAACTGTGTGGCGGCACCCACACCCGCGCGACGGGCGAAATTGGACTGTTCCGCATCGTCAGCGAGGGCGCCATCGCTGCCGGCGTCCGTCGCGTGGAGGCGGTCGCCGGCCTGGCCGCACTGGAGCTGACCCGGCGCGAGCGCGAGTTGCTCCGCAGCGTCGCCGGCCGCGTCAACGCGCCGGTGCACGAACTCGAAAAGAAAATCGAAAACCTCCTCGCGCAGCAGAAGGAACTGGAACGGCAGGCGCGCCTGGCGCTGCAACGCAACGCCTCCAACGCCGCCAGCGAACTGCTCAAAAGCGCCGTCACCCTCAACGGCGTGCCGCTCATCACGCACAATCTGGGCGACGCGGACGCGGAGTTCCTGCTGGCGACCGCCGACGCGCTCAAAGGCCGTTTCCAGGGCGTGGTGGTGCTGGGCGGCGGCCAGCCCGGGGCCGTGGCGCTGGTGGCCACGGTCTCGTCCGAATTTACCAACCGCATCCAGGCCGGGAAAATCATTCAACAGATTGCGCCGGTCGTGGGTGGCAAGGGTGGCGGGCGAGCGGATTTCGCGCGCGCTGGGGGCAAGGACGCAGCGAAACTCGACGAGGCACTGGCGCGCGTACGCGAGTTGCTGACCCGCCATTCAAACGCTTGATGTCCACTCCGGAAACGCTGCCGGCTGGGGTGCTCCTCAGTTTCTTGCAACCTCTCAGTAACACCGGGCTTCAGCCCGGTGAGAGGCCCGCGCCCAGGCTCCAAGCCGTTTCAACGGCCTGGACCGGGGTGGCGGAAAAACGGTTGAAAACCGTTCATGGCCACCGGCGCAGCGGTCCACCCCGCCGAAGCTTGGTGCTCATGAGAGAAGAGTGCTCTGCTTGAAAGTGAGACGCGCCCAGCCGCGTGCGACGCGCCCTAAACGCTTTGACGTTGCAGCAGCGCTTGTCTAACGTGGCGGCCCGATGAGCGTGGCGCTGGCCGACCTGCTGTTCTATCTGTTCGCCGCACTGACGCTGGTGTGCGGCGCGCTGGTCGTCGCCAATCCCTTCAGCCGGAATCCCGTCACCAGCGCGATGTTTCTGGTGCTGACGATCGTGGGGCTGGCGGGCTTGTTCGTGTTGCTGCACGCCTTCTTTCTGGCGGCGGTGCAGGTCCTCGTTTACGCGGGCGCGGTGATGGTGTTGTTCCTCTTTGTCATCATGCTGCTCGACCTCAAGGAGGAGGAACGCCGTCGCATCCGCGCCTTCGGCTTGGTCGCCGGGCTGGTGTCGGTTGGCGCGATTTTTGGGATTTTTCTCAAGGCGTTGCTGGAGACGCGGCCGGGTCGAGAATTACCAGCCCCCACGCTGGAGGGCACCACTGCGCCCCTGGGCAAGTTGCTGTTCACCGAATACCTGCTGCCGTTTGAAATTGTCTCGGTCTTGTTGTTGGTGGCGATTGTGGGCGTGATTTTGCTCAGCAAACGCGAAATCAAATGAACCGGTTAAATGAGTTCAATGGGTTCACTGGGTGGCGCGTAGAGCGCGTCGCGGTCGCCCCGGCGTTCAATCCATTGACCCCTTCCACTCGTTTGACCCGTTTGGTCGCTGCATCCTAGAGGCGCCTGCAATGACGGTGGGCCTGGAACATTATCTGGTGGTGAGCGCGGCGTTGTTTGCGCTGGGGTTGTTCGGCGTCATCGCGCGGCGCAACCTGCTCATCCTTTACATGTCCCTGGAGTTGATGCTCAACGCGGCCAACCTGGCGCTGGTGGCGTTTTCCCGATTCAACCAGAGCCTCAACGGGCAGGTGATGGTGTTTTTCGTGATCACCGTGGCGGCTGCGGAGGTCGCCGTGGGCCTGGCGTTGATTGTGGCGCTGTATCGAACCCGCCGCACGGCGCACGTGGAGGACCTCACGACGCTCAAGCTCTGAGCCTTGGAGGCAGCGACGGCCCCGTGCGTGTACCCCGTCAATTCGCCGCCTGTGGCGGCGCAGCCGGGCGTTGAAACACCGGCACGTCAAGTTCGGCCGGGTTCGCAAGACCGGTTTTGACCTTCAAATGCACGCCCTGACCCTGGGGCAGGGTGAATTCAGGCGGGAACGTCAGCATCACGGTGGCAAACTTGCCCGGCTCAACCTCGTTGATTTGCACTTCCACACCCGGCGCGTTGATCTGCGGATCGGACAGCTTGAAGGGGGTGGCCCCGTTGTTCCGGACGTAAATCACCGGGCGCAACTGATTGGTGTTGGGCGGAGGCAAAATGACGTTCGGCGGACTGACGGCGAGCGTGGGCACGAGAATGGCCGCACAGTTGATGCTCAGCGACGGTGCGTTGGTGGAGGTGGTTTTAAGGGTGATGACGCCGCCAGTGTTGTCGCCGGGCAACGGCGGCACGGGACGAATGTGCACTTCAAATTCCTTACCGGGCTGATTGGTGAGGATCGTCGCCCGGAAAAACGGGTTGTTGCATTCGGCGGAGAGAATTGCCAGAGGCTCCTCTTCGTTGTTGATCACGCGCACGACCGTCGTGGCGTTCGACACCGAGTCCGCTGTCACGTTGAACACTGCAAACTGCGGCGTGACCTCGATCGGTTTCCAGAGCGTTCCGCGAATTTGGAGCATGATCGTCGAGCGCGCCGGGTCGTTGCAGGTGATGGTGATGGGCTTGGCGACAAAGCCGGGCGGCGCAACGCCGTTGAACTGGACGGGAATGACGCCGGTCTGGCCGGGCGGCACCTCGCGCGTCCAGTTGCCCGTGGTCGTGCATCCGCAGCCGACCTGCACGCCGGTGATCTGCAACACCGCCCCGCCGGTGTTGGTGAAAACAAACTCGCAAGTCACCGGCTCGCCCACCTTGCGACGGCCAAAGTCATAAACCGTCGTGGCGAATTCGATCTTCGGCACGGCCAGCGCCTCGGCTGCCGGAGGCGATGGTTCGGGCGGCGCTGGAACACCCGGTCCGGCAGGAGACGGGGTATTAGCCTGTGAGGAAAGGGCTCCAACGCCGAGCCCGGTGCCCAGCGCCAAAATCAGTGCAATCCCTCGCGCTTGTTTCATGTTCGATGTTCGCGTCCCCGCAACCGTGAGACGGCGGTTTTATCCAACCACTCGCGCCGCTCCCTGTCAATGGCCACCAACGCGCTCGCTGCCGGCCAGCGGGCCACGCCCAAAGGCGGCCGAGACAAAACAGCCGCCCTGAAAGGCACATCCCGCCCGGCACCATTGAAGCGTGATCCGGCCAATTTCGGACCACGCTCATCCAAACCGAACTTCGGTCCGCTGACATGGACCGACGCGCGGGCCTCAGCGGGCCAAGCGGCTTTCCGCCAACGGTGTCGAGTTGTTGAAACGCCCTGGAGGTCTGGTTGGCCGGTTCACCGGCAGCGCGCTGTGCGACTCCGCGCTCGTCAATGCCGCGCGCGCGGTCTTAAATCGGTTCATGGCGCTGCGGGAAACTGCGTCGCAACCGCCGTGGCTGCGGCCCGGCCACTTGGCCACGCGCGTGCTGGCGTTTGTGCGTCGCAACTGGCGTCGCGCGCTGCGCTGGCGGGAGAAGTTCGAGTTGCGCGAGGAGGCGTTGCACCTGGCGCTGGCCGGGGGCGTGGGGGTGATCGGCGGCCTGGTCAACGTCGTTTATTTCTACGCGATCGAACACGTGAAGTTTTTCTTCCTGCGGCGTCCGGGCGACCCGGTGGAAATCGCCGAAATGCTCGCGCCGTGGCAACGGGCGTTCATTCCGGCGCTGGGCGGGTTGGTGGCGGGTCTCGTGCTGCACTGGGGATTGCGGCTGGTGCCGCGCCAGGGACCAACCAACTTGCTGGAGGTGGTTGTGGCCGGTGACGGTCGCCTGCCGTTCCGCAGCGGACTGGTGCGCGTGCTCTCGTCCCTGGTGAGCATCGGCACGGGCGCCTCGATTGGACGCGAAGGCGGCATCACCCAACTGAGCGCCACCCTCGCGTCCAAGTGGGGCCAACTGGCCGGGTGGCCGCCGTATCGGTTGCGGTTGCTCGTCGGGTGCGGAGCCGCCTCAGGTCTGGCCGCCGCCTACAACGCGCCGATCGCGGGCGCGGTCTTCGCTGCATGGATCGTGCTGGGCAACTTCTCAATGAACCTGTTCGCGCCGCTCGTGTTCGCCTCGGTGATCGCCACGATGGTGTCGCGGAGCTTTTTTGGCATCCGGTTGTTGTATGCGACGACGCCGTTTGAATTTACGAGCGTGGGGCAGTTGCCGTGGTTTGTGGTGCTGGGCGCGCTGGCCGGTGTGGCGGGCGCCGTGTTTTTGAAAATGCTGCGCTACGCGGAAGAACGTTTTCAGCGACTGCCCGGGCCGCTGTATTGGAAGCTGGCGCTGGGCGGGCTGATCGTCGGCTTGATTGCCATTGAGCATCCGGGTGTCTGGGGCAACGGCTACGTCGTCACAAACCGGATTTTGAACGAGGAATTTCTGGAGGCGGAATTCCCGCTGCTGTTTCTGGGCGGGTTGGTCTTGGGCAAACTGCTCGCCACCGTCGCCACCGTCGGCTCCGGTCACGTCGGCGGTGTGTTTACGCCGACGCTGTTCTTGGGGGCGGGATTCGGCGCGTGGTATGCCACGTCGTTGCACCGCCTGGGTCTGGCCGAGGGCCTGCCCACCAGCACCTTCGCACTGGTGGGCATGGGCAGTGTGCTGGCGGCCACGACCCGCTCGCCCTTGCTGGCGATGATCCTGGTGTTCGAAATCTCGCTCGACTACGCGCTCATGCCGCCGCTGATGCTGGGTTGCGCCATATCAGTGCTCCTGGCCCGTCAATTGCACCCGGATTCGATCTATTCCGAACCGTTGCGCCGACGCGGCCTCGAAGTGGCCGAGCGCGCGCCGTCGGGCGAGGCGATGGAACAAACCGTGGGCGACCGAATGCGCGCGCCCGTGCCGCCGGTGCGCGAGACCACGCCGTTCAAGGAACTGGTGGAACGCTTTCTCACCAGCCCCAACAACTTCCTGCCCGTCGTGGACGCGGAAAACCGCCTCATCGGTGTCGTAGCCCTGCACGACTTGAAGGAGCACCTGGGCCGGGGCGACGAACTCAACGCGGTGATCGCCTACGACGTGATGCGACCGCCGCCGCGGTGTGTGACACCCAACCAGACGTTGGTGGAAGTGCTGCCGGTGGTTCTGGAAAGCGAGCTGCGCAACATCCCGGTCGTGAACAGCTTCAAGGAAAACAGGCTCGTGGGCTCCCTCGCCCGTGCGGAGGTGCTCGGCCTGTTTGCCGAGGCGATCGCGGCCGGCACGCGCCCGACCGGTAAATGGGCAGGCGAACCGCCCGAAAGCCCGTCCACGCGTTGAGAACAATGGAGCGCGGCGGGGAAAGAGCGTACCTACCACTGCCGGTCAAAACGGGTTGCGCGAGTGTCGCAGGGCCTCGTGTGCCGTTGGCGCGGGCGGCGGCCGGGCTGCCCTGGCAAACCGCACTCGCTCGCGCTACGGATGAAATCAGACTCAGGCCAAAAGTCGGCGCGCGCACGGCTCCTCTGCGGCGTGGGGATAAACACGCTTTCACGCTCCCCATGCTTTGCTGCCCCTCACAATTCGTGATGTTCCTGACGCTGCAGCGCTCCAGAAAGCTCGCCACGAGCTGCCCTGCCCCGCCGGCACACCCGCCGTTGAATTCCCCCGCCCTTCCGGCTACCGTGCCGGCGTGATCCACGACGCGGCTTTGGATGACCTGTTGCAAAAGGTGTGGGACGGACATCGCATCAGTCCGGACGAGGCGTTGCGCCTGTATCACCTGCCTTTGGAGGAACTGGGCGCGCTGGCCCATCGGCGCCGCGAACTCGCCAAGGCCAGAGCTTACGATGGACGCGGCAACCAGATCGTCACCTACAACATTGACCGCAACATCAACTACACCAATGTCTGCAACGTTTATTGCAAATTTTGCGCGTTCTACCGCGTCGAAACCGACCCGGATGCCTACGTCATTTCCTTTGACGAACTCGACCGCAAGATTGAAGAAACCCTCGCGCTCGGCGGCACCCAAATCCTCATGCAGGGTGGGCATCACCCCGGCCTGAGCAAGCAGTGGTATCTGGACCTGCTTGCGCACATCAAAGCCAGATTCCCGCAGATCAACATCCACGGCTTCAGCCCGAGTGAATTCGTGCATTTCCGCGAGGTGTTCAACGAGCCGCTTGAAACCATCATCGCCGAGTTCAAGGCTGCCGGGCTCGGTTCGATTCCCGGTGGCGGCGCCGAAATCCTCGTGGACCGCGTCCGCAAACGCATCTCACCCCTCAAGGCCATGAGCGATGATTGGCTCGAGGTCATGGACACCGCGCATCGGCTGGGACTTTATTCGAGCGCGACGATGATGTTCGGTCACGTCGAAACCCTCCAGGATCGCATCGAGCATTTGGAACGGCTGCGCCAGCAACAGGACAAGTCCCTGCGGCGTCAGGCTGCCGACCCGCGCGCCGGTTGCTTCACGGCGTTCATCTGCTGGACGTTTCAGGCCGAGAACACGCGCTTGCGCGCGCCGACCGTCGGCGCCCACGACTACCTCCGCACCCAGGCCCTCGGGCGCATCTACCTGGACAATTTTGAAAACGTGCAAAGCTCCTGGGTCACGCAAGGCCCCGAAATCGGCCAGATCGCGCTCACATTCGGCGCCAACGACCTGGGCAGCATCATGATCGAAGAAAACGTCGTCTCCCAGGCCGGCACCACCTTCCGCATGACCGTCGCGGACATGCACCGGCTCATTCGCGACCTCGGCTACGAACCCCGCCAGCGCGACAACTGGTATCGCCTCGTCAATTGATCCGGCTGCCCCGCTGGACTTCAGTCCGCCGCCGCATCGTCGTGAACATCCATCACCGCGGCGCACGGCGGAGGTTATTCACGCGCGCAATACGCAGCGTCGGTGGTCGAAGTCTGAAACCGGACGGGTGGCACCTCCGGTGCGGCCTCAAGGCCTGGCGCAACTTCTCAAGACCGGCGTTTTGACTTTTGGAAAAGCGACGCTCGTGGTTGAGTCGGGGTGTGACGGGCGCGATTCTCAACGCGGCGGGCATCGTCATTGGCGGGTTGATCGGCCTGGCGTGGCGCACGCCCCTCGCACCGCAAACCCAGGCGTTTTTCAAGCTCGCGATCGGCCTGCTGACGATGTTTTTCGGTCTCCGGCTGGCGTGGTCGGGCTTGAGCGGCGACGTGCTGCATGTGTTCAAACAAATCGGCATCGCGCTGCTGGCGATTGTCGTGGGCAACCTGCTGGGCCAGTTGCTCGGCTTTCAGCGCACGTCGAATCGCCTCGGCCAATACGCGCGCCAACTGATGGAATCCGCGCGGCCGGGCGAACCGCAGCGGTTTCACTACGGGCTGACGGCGTGCTCGATTCTGTTTTGCGCCGCGCCGCTGGGGTGGATTGGCGCGGTGACCGACGGGCTGGTGGACGATTACCATCCGCTGGCGGTCAAGGCGCTCATGGACGGCCTGGCGATGATGGGCTTTGTGACGATGTTCGGCTGGGGCGCGACGCTGGCGGCGCTGCCGGTGTTTCTGCTGCAAGGCACGATCACCCTGGCGTGCGATGTGTGGGCCGGCCCGTGGTTGCGCGAGCTGGGCCTGGTGCAATCGGTCAGCCTCGTGGCCGGTCTGATCATTTGCGCGGTGGGCCTGGTGATTTTTGAGATTCGTCGAGTCGAGCTGGCGGACTTTTTGCCCGCACTGGCCGTTGCGCCGCTGCTCACGTGGTGGTGGCGATAAGGGCCGGATTGGGGTGTTTCCCGAAGGCAAAATCAGGACACAACCAACTTCCCGCCCGAGGACGGTCAGCGCTATCTTCGTGGCGGATGAAATTCAGCGAGTTGGTCCGGCTGCTTGAAGCCCATGGCTTCCGCCTGGTCAAACAGAAAGGCTCAGTTCGTTACTACATGAAAGCTGGTCATCCCCGGCTGATTCGCGTAGATTTTCACGGCGCGAAAGAAGTGCCCACCGGCACGTGTCACGCGATTTTGAAGGCCGCGGGACTGAAGGCGAAATGACGTTATGGTGGAGTTGCCATACTCTCTGGTGATTGAAGCGACCGAAGACCCCGACTTCTTCGGCTTTTTCTCGCCGGACCTCGAAGGTTTCACCGGCGTGGGCCATTCGATTGAGGATTGCATTTATCGGGCGCGGTGGGGCATGGAAGACCACGTGCGGACGCTCCGCGAACACGGGTTGCCCGTGCCGCCAAGGAATCCTGAACCGACGATCGTGATTCGCAACGAGCGCAAGGGCGAGTTGACAGCGGCCTGAACACAGCCGCGCGCGCTTCACCCGCTTGACACCAGCCTGGCTCGGAGCGCCTCGGCGATTTGCAGAAACACCTGCCCCTGCGGTTGGTCCGGTGCGGCCACAACAATCGGCACACCGCGGTCGCCCGCCTCGCGGATTTCCGTGTAAATGGGGATTTCCCCCAGGAAGGGCAAATTTTGTCGCTCCGCCTCGGCGCGTCCGCCCCCGTGACCGAAAATTTCAATCCGCTGGCCGTTGGGCGCGGTGAAATAGCTCATGTTCTCGATGATGCCCAAGATCGGAACGTTGACCTTCTCGAACATGGCGATGCCCTTGCGCACCACGCCCAGCGACGCTTCCTGCGGGGTGGTGACAATCACACCACCATCCAGCGGCACCGTCTGGCAGAGCGTCAATTGCGCATCGCCCGTGCCCGGCGGCAGGTCCACCAGCAGAAAATCCAGTTCGCCCCAGTCCGTCACCGTGATGAACTGCTGGATGGTGCGCTGGATCATCGGCCCGCGCCAGATCACCGGTTGATCGTCATCGAGCAAAAATCCGATGCTCATGAGTTTGACGCCGTGGCTCGAAGGCGGCACGAGCTTCTCGTCCTCGCTCAAGCCGGGCCGCTGGCGAATGCCCATCATCAGCGGAATGGTCGGCCCGTAGATGTCGCAGTCCAACAATCCCACGCGCGCACCCAGATGTCGCAGACCGCAGGCGAGGTTGACCGACACGGTGGACTTACCCACGCCACCCTTGCCGCTGGCGATCGCGACGATGCGCCGGATGCCGGGCACGCGCGCCTGAAACGCCCAGGGGCTCTGCGCCACGCCGCCCGGCCCGGCCGACGGCTGCCGGACCTCAACAAACACGTGCTCGACGCCGGGCAACGATTTCAAGACCCGTTCGCTCTCGGCCTTGATCTGTTGCGCCGCCTGGGTGTTGCTCGACGAAAGCTCCATGAGCACGCTCACTGCGCCGTTGGCGGTGTGGACCTCTTTGACCAGCCCAAACGACACAATGTCGCGCGAATAGCCGGGATACTTCACGGCCTTGAGCGCAGTTTTGATCTCTTCCGCTGTCGGGGTGCTCATGAGCCAAACCAAGTTGCCCGTCGGCTCAAAGAACGCAAGCGCGCGCCACGCCGCACGGTGAGCCGCAGGTTCATGAAGGCGCAGGCGGCAGCCGACAAAAGCGCCGAAAGGGTCGGTCGCCCCCCGCAAACCGATGTTTTGTTTTCGCTTTCGCAGCGCCGGGGTTTGCCCACATGCTCCCGCCGTGCCCTTTTTGATGACCCGGCTAAACACTGCCAGGCGCACCGGCCCGGCCGGGCCGAACGCCAGCGTTCTGTCGCGCCGTTGCGGGCCGTTTCTCCGCGCCGGGTCAGGAACGGCATCGAAAATGACGCGGTCCCTTGAACCGCAAGCGTGCGCGCGGCCCGCGCGCCCGGACACGGGCGCACCGGCCGGTGACGGCAAGGCGTTGACTTCCGCCCCATTTGCTTCGGATGAAAAATTACGTTCTCGACACGAACGTGCTGTTGCACGACCCGCACTCACTGTTGAGCTTTGACGACAACACGGTGCTCATCCCCATCGAGGTCATCGAGGAGATTGACCGGTTCAAGCGCGAGTCCACCGAACTGGGGCAGAACGCCCGGACGGTCTCCCGAATGCTCGACGGCTACCGGGCGCAAGGTCGCTTGAGCGAGGGGGTGCCGCTGCCCAACGGCGGACGGTTGCGCGTGCTCGTGCCACCGCGGCCCGGTCGCAACGGAAACGGCCGTGCCAAAAATCAATCCGTGGACGACCGCATTCTGGCGCTGTGCCTGCACGTGCAAAAGCGCGAGCCCAAACGCCGCACCATCCTGGTCAGCAAGGACATCAACTTGCGCATCAAGGCCGATGCGCTCGGCCTTCCCGCCGAGGATTACGAGTCGGATCGCGTCAACCTCCAGGACCTCTATACGGGCATGATCGAGTTGCGCGTCAGCCCGCAGGCGCTGGCGAGCTTCCGCGCCAACAGCGAACTGGAACTGCCCGATGGCCGCCAATACTTCCCCAACGAGTATTGCACGCTGGTTGACGAAACGAATCCCAAGCGCACCGCGCTCTCGAAGGTGGACCTCACGGGCCGGAAACTGGTGCCGATCATTGACACCCGTGAGGGTGTCTGGGGCATCAAACCCCGCAATCGCGAGCAACATTACGCTTTCGACGCGCTTTTGGACGACCGCATCAAACTGGTCACGCTCATGGGCAAGGCGGGCACGGGTAAAACGCTGCTCGCGATGGCCGCCGGCCTCAAACGCACGGTGCTGGACCGCGAATTCCGCCGGCTCGTTGTCGCGCGCCCGACCATTTCGATGGGCAAGGAACTGGGTTTCCTGCCGGGCACGCTCGAGGAAAAACTCGCCCCCTGGATGCAGCCGATTCACGACGCGCTGGAGATGCTCAGCGACCTGAACATGGGCCACGAACACCGCCGCAGCGCCGACCTGTTGCGCTCGGGCCTGATTGTCGTGGAGGCGCTCAGCTACATTCGCGGCCGCAGCATCGCCAACCAGTTCATGATCATTGACGAGGCCCAAAACCTCACCCCGCTCGAGGTCAAAACCATCATCACCCGCGTCGGCCACGGCACGAAAATCGTCTTCACCGGTGATCCCTACCAGATTGACAACCCTTACGTGGACTCGTCCTCGAACGGATTCAATCACGTCGTGAGCCGTTTCCGGGATCAGCCGCTGGCCGCGCACGTGGAACTGCAAAAAGGTGAACGTTCCGAACTGGCCGAACTGGCCGCGAACATCTTGTAAACCGTGGGGAAACAGAGCGAGCGGCACTCGAAGTGCGGGCGGGCGTGAAATTGGAGGCGAGGGTCGGAATCGAACCGACGAATGGGGCTTTTGCAGAGCCCTGCCTTACCACTTGGCTACCCCGCCACCGACGCTTTCAGATTAATCCGACGCCGGGCGCGCGCAAGCCCGCTTTCGCCGCCCCTCAATCAAAACGCGCAAGACGCCAACGGTCGTAAGCCAGCCGCTGTGCACTGGTCATTTTTTCAAAATCCGGCGAGCCATCGGCACGCTTCGGCCAGTCGGCGGCCGGGGACGCGGGCTTTGTCTTCGACGCTGCGTCGGCACGGACGTGCGGCTTCACAGGGCCCGCCGGGCGGGCAGGCGGAAGGCTGGTGGCCCGGCGCGCGGCGCTGCCGTCGTATTGCATCGCCGGGTCGGTGAGCTTGAGGTCCTCTTCCAACGGGCGATGCGGCTTGATGCCTTTGGCCTGCAACACGCCGTGATAGGCGCGCACGGCTTCTTCGGGTGAAATGCGGCCGTCGGTGATCAGCCGCAGCATCTCGATGAAAGCGAGCTGGTGCTCGGCGTGGTTGATTTTGCGCCCGAACAGCGCCACGCGCGCGCCGTATTTCTGGGCGTCGTGGATGAGTTTGAAGGCGTCGTAGGTCGTGCCCGCGCTGCCGCCCAGCACCCCCACAACGAGGTTCGGGTCGTATTGCGCCAGTTCCTCCATCGCCTTCGGGCCGTGATAGACGATTTTGAGGAAGAGCGGGCGGCCCGCTTCGGGCACGCCGGCCAGCGCGCGGATGATGTTGTCGTTGATGAACTCGCCCAGCTTTTCGGGCGGGATGCCGCTGTCCACGTTGGGGTCGAAGACTTCGAGGAAATGGCGGAAACCTTTGCGCTCGGCCTCCTCGCGGAATTCTTTGTAGGCCTGGAGCGCGGCGCGATCGTGTTCGAGGTCATTGACCCAGGTGATGGAGTAGAGGCCGAGGTTGGCGCCCGGGAACTCGGCGCCGTCGCGCTCGCACTCGACGCGTCCGCACTGGATGTGGTCAATGCTGGCGGTGCGGAAAGGCCGGGAAGGCTCGCGCGTGTAACAGCCGTGGCGGACGACCCAGATGTCGGTGGTGTCGTTGGCGCGCACGGCGGGCGTGACGTGCGAATTGCGAAACAGGCCCTCCTTGATCGTGAGTTGTTCGCTCACGTAGGCGGACATGAGCATGATGTCCACCACGCCGTGGTGAACGACCTCGCGGATGATGTCCAGAAACTCGGGCAGGTTGCGGTAGCCGAACTCCTCGCGCGTCCAGACCTCCGGCGAGAACTGCGCCGGCCGCGCGCCGCGGGCTGACAAATACGCGCGCGGGCCGGGTGCGCGCACGCCAAAGGCCATGTCCGCGTCCTTGGCATCCGCAATGATGAAGGCGCGCGAGCGCGGGTTGGCGCGGATTTCAGCCAGCTTGCGATCGAGGGATTTCAACATGGAGGTCACGTCTGCATCTCGCCCGCATTGCGGAGTATTGAATCGAACAATTCCTCTGTGAACCGGAAGTTGGTTTGCTCGCGAAGGCGCTCCAATTCCGGGCGCACTCCGGGAATCAATCCACGTGATCTGGCTTCCAAAAGAACGCCCAACGTACCGGTGTGGCGCAGAGCCAGTCGGCAGGCGACGGCACGCCCTTCCGCCTCGTCAATCAAGAGCATCGCGTTTCGGCGTTGAGCCAGAATGATGGCTTCCCGTTCGCCTGCACCGAGGCTGGCAAACACCTCCTCTTCCGATTCGCAAACTTCGATGACCCGTTCAACCTTGAGCCATCCCTCGGCCAGCGCCTTTTGCACCGCATCTGCCTCCGGGCGACCTCGTCCGTCAATGGCGACCTCGGTCCAAACGGCTGTTGGGATCATCACTTCCCGATAAAGCGCCGGCAGCAGCTCCAGTCGCCCGAGTCGGGTCAGATACACCAGTGGGGAGCTATTGGACACAACCCCGGGCATAGGCGATGTCCTGCTGGAGCATTTTTTCGGTGTATGGCATCGGCACCTTGCGATCGCGCAGCAGGTCCATGAACTCGATGCGCCCCATCCCGCAGAACTCCGCCGCCCGGCCCGTGGTCCACCGGCCCTCCCGATACATCTCGATCGCCAGCTCGATCTTCGCGTTCCGCGCCACTTCCTCCGGCGTCGAGCCAAACGCTCGCGCAAATTCTTCAGGAATCTCAATCGTCACTGCGCTCATGTCGCCAATCTATCACGGTCTCCCACGCTGAAGAAAGACTCGCGGCTCACTTGAGCCGCGCCATGATCTGGTCGGTGATGGCCTGCACGGCGGCCTCGGCTTCGGGGTCGAGTTCGGTCTCCGGCGTCTGACGCGGCGGCACGGCACAGGTCACGCCGGGTCGCCAGTCGGCGTTGTCGCACAGTTCGCATTCCTTCAGGCCGTAGCGCGGATCGGGAATCCCGAGGCTCTGCTTGATTTTGAGCAGGTCCTGCAATTGTTGCGGCGTGAAGGTGTTGGGCGGACGGCCCAGTTGCGCGGCGACCAGCACCGTGCGGCAATAGGCCTCCAGAATCTCCATCTTGAAGTAGGCGTCCTCGACGTTGAGGTGGCTCCACGCGACCGCGCCGTGGTTGGCCATCAGAATCGTGTTGTGCTGGTCCACCAGGTCGGCGACCAGTTTGCCCATCTCCGGCGTACCCGGGGTGCGATACGGCGCGACCGCCACGGCGCAAAACACCTCGAACTCCGGCAAAATGCACGTGGGCGGCTCGATGCCCGCGACGGCAAAGCCCGTGGCGTAGGGCGGATGACAATGCACCGTGGCCACGGCCTTCGGCTGCCGCTGCATGATCTGCAGGTGCATGAGGATTTCGCTGGTGCGCTTCTTCTCGCCCAGCAATTGGTTGCCCGCGAAATCCACCAGGCACATGTCGTCCGGTTTCATGAAACCCTTGCTCACGAGCGTGGGCGTGCACAACGCCAGGTCTTCGCCCACGCGAATGGCGATGTTGCCGCCGTTACCGTCCACGTAGGCGCGCTGCCAGAGCCGCCGCCCGATGTCGCAAATCTGCTCTTTGAGACTCAGCGCGTAAGGCGACCGGAAAAACGCTTCCAACTCCGCCCGCGGCGAGCGCGAACTGAGCGGTTTGGCCGGGGGAGATTCTTGGGCGGCCGCGCCGCCCGACATTGCGCCCGCCGGCGTCGCGCGTCCGCCGCCCGCTTCCAACTCGCGCAGAAAATCTCGCGCCGAGGGCGTGAGAATGGCGTCGGCGGGCAGGGCGCGCAGGTCGCGGCCCTGGCGCACCATTTCCTCAAGGTCTCGAACGCTGATGACGGTTTTCATCGCAACGGCGACCAGAACAGTTCGTCCACGAGCGCGGCGTTGATGGCGTCCACGGGCGTGGGTTCGGGAAACGGCTGGGCGGCTTCGCGGCCCTCGACGTAACCGATGACCTGCGCCACGTTGCCACCGAGGTTGTCGTAAACCACAAGGCTCGGGTCTTTGCCAAAGCTGAGCGGCGCGTCGAGGCCCTGCGCGTATTGCTCCCGCCCGAACGGGGCAACGATGAGGAAGCGCCCGCCCTCCAACGCCGGCACGCACCGGCTCAACGTCACGCGCCCGATGACCCGACCCAGTTTCATACGCGCACGCCCGGTTCGCGCTCGTCCACCACGCCGATGATCATCCAGCGCACCGGGCTGGAATCGTCGCCCACGGCGCGGCGCGCCGCCAGGCCGTCGGAGGAAATGACCACCTGCTGATGCAATCCTGCGCCGTGCGCATCAATGGCCACTTGCGGCGACCCTTCCGGTTGGCCGTCGGCGTCAATGGGCTGGCAGATCACCAACCGCCAGCCCTCCAGGCTCGGATGCTTCCGGGTGGCCACGATGTTGCCTTCGACTCTCGCCAGCAGCATAGACTCAAACCACGGATGGACACGGAC
>JAOAIM010000130.1 GCA_026414705.1 Verrucomicrobiia bacterium
CCGAGCCACCGGCACAGCGCTTCGACTTCGCCGCGATGGCCGGCGGCGGCAAGGCGTTCGGCGCACGTCAGCGCAGCGGCGCTCGCGTGGGCGCGGCGTTCGGCGGGCGCGCGCGCCAACCCCCGCACGAGCGCGCGGGCGGCTGCCGGGGTGGCGATTTCGCCCAACGCCCACGCGGCGGCGTCGGCAATTTGAGGTTCGGCCTCGCTCAGAAGCTTCGTCAGCGCGGAGATGCTGCCGGCGTCGCGTTTGACGCCCAGCGAGGTGATGACGCCGATTTTCTCGCGTCCGCTCAAACGCGGCAGGGCGCGGCGCAGCGCTCTCACGGCACTGGAATCCGGGATTGCCTCAAGCGCGTGGCGGGCGGCGGTGGCCAGTTGCGGGGCGGCGAGCCGTTCGGCCAGGGGCGCGACGCTGCGCTTGCCGCCGATGAGCGCCAGTTGCGAGCAAAGGTATTCGCGGGCGGGAACGCTCGTGGCGCGGCGGAGGGCGTCGAGGAGGCGTCGTTCCAACGCTTCGCGCGTGGCGCGCGAGCCATGCGCGGCGGCGACCGCCTCGTCCAGCGGCAGCAATGCGGCGCGGCTGCTGCCCCAATCGTAGGTCTGGAGCGCTCCCAACGCGGCGTCCACGGCGGCGTCGGACGTTTTGTGGCGAGTGTTTTTCGGGGCAGCGGCAGCAGGAGGCATGGCGTCGCGTGCGGTTGAAACGGGGGTGATGCTTTGTCAACGGGCGAGCTTGAGCGTGGTGGCGTTGAAGAATTCGATGCACTGCGCGACTTTCGGCAGCGATTCATACCAGTCGCGCGAGTATTCGAAGCCGATCATTGTCGGGCGGATTTTTTGCCGGCGCAGTTCGCGGAAGAAATCTTCGAGACGGCTCTGGCCGGTGCCCCAGGGCACGTCCGCGCCGTTGGCGTCGCGGCGGTCCAGGTCGTGGACCTGCACGGTGATGAGCCGGTGTTTGAGCGTGCGCACGGCCTGAACGGGGTCCACGCCGGCGCGCACCCAGTAGCCGAGGTCGCCGCAGGCGCCCAGGCGCGGGCTGCGGCCCTGGCAGACGCGCAGGACGCCCTCGGGATTCCAGTAGTGCGGTGAGGCTTTGGGGTCGTGGTTGTGCAGGGCGACGTTAATTCCGTATTCGTCGGCGAATTTTTCGATGAGGTCGAGCGCTTCGGGTTTCGGCTCGGTCATGAAGGTTTCGATGCCCATTTTGCGACCGAACTCGAAGATGCGGCGGCAGGCGGCCGGATCGTTGGGAATGTCGTGAATGTAGTAGGTGAGCAGGCGCAGGCCGGCGGATTCGAGCTTGAGGCGAATTTGGCGCAATTCGTCGTCGCTCAAGGTCGGCTCGAAATTTTTCGGGAGGTCGGCGCTGACCTTTTGAAAGCTCAGCCCGCCGACGTAGGGCAGGCCGAGTTGCGCGGTTTTCTCGATGGTCTCGAAGAACGTGAACTTGTGGAAGGTGTAGGCCTCGATGCCGGGCCGCCAACCGAGTTGTTCCTGGGCACGGACGGCGGGGCTGAGGCGGGCGCTGGGCGTGGTGGGCGCGGGCAGGTCGCCGAGCGCGAATTGGATCGCCGCCAGATAGAACCGAAGCATGCGGGCGTCGTGAAACACGGCCGGGTTGTGTCCGATGGTGGAGTAAAAGATGCGCCCGCGACCGTAATGGCGCACCCAGGCGAGCGCGAAATCGTTGTCGGCGCGGAAATTTCCCTCGCGCGGTTTGCCACCGGCCGCCTCAGTGCGCGGGATGTCCATGCTCAGGAGCACGCGCACGCGCAGGCGTGAGAACGGATCGCCGAAGCGGAAAAACTCGTCCTGATATTCAAAGTCTTTGCCGCCGAGCGCGCGCGCCAGCGGGTGGTCGGGGTCTTCGACGCGAATCCAGACGCGTTCGTTGCTTTCCTTGTGGGCGGCGCCGCGCGCGCCGATCATGAGGCCAAACTCCGGCCAGTCCTCAATCGCGCCCGGCCAGCGGGTGAAGGCGACCGAGGTGCCGTGAACGCCCAGCAGGCCGCCGCCCCCGGTGACGAATTCCAACAAGCACTGGCGCAGCTCGGCATTCGTGAAGCAGTTGCCGACGGTGTTGTTGAAGAACACCGCGTCGAAGCGTCGCAACGTTTCGGGCCGGAACATTTCCGGGTCATCGCTCACAACGGCTTCGAACGCGCCGGTTTTCTGGCCCATGCGCGTGAAGGCTTGGTTGGCGTGGGCGATGGACGGATGGCCGGGATAGCCGACGTTGCGGGTGAAGATGAGCAGGCGACGCGGTTTGAGCGGGCGCACGAACGGTTTGCGCGGCAGGGCCTCTTCGATGCGGGCGCGATCGGCCTCGGTGAGGGGCGCGGCAGCTTCGGCCTGCGGCAGCGGCAGCGTCAACAGCGCGAGCAGGGCAAACACAGGCAGCGAAAACCGACCGCTGAGTTGAAATCGGGCGCGACCAGCGGCTTGGGAGTTTTGGACTGCAACCCGGCCGGCGAATGGTTCTCCCTCACCCTGCCCCTCTCCCGCTGGGAGAGGGAAAGGTTTTTGAGCGCGCAAGGACTTGCGCAGCGCCGTTGTGGTCCGCCCGGGCATCGCCGCAGCGCCTGCCGGCGGATTCGTTGACCGCTGTGTCAGGGAACGCGCAGGCGGGAAGGTGGCACGTTCGAGCGTTCTGAGGAAGAAGATGGAAGTGATGTCAGTGTTGCCAAATTCGATGCAGGGGTTGGATTTCATGGCGTTTGGCCGGTTGGAGTTCACAGCCGCCAGGGGGCGCGGATGGCGCGGTGGCGGAGTCGGTTGGCGGCGTCGTTGCCGATGAACACTTCGCGCTGCGGGTCCCAGCGAAGCGAGCAGCCGAGGCGCAACGCGATGAAGGCCAGATGACCGAGCGCGGCGGCGCGATGGCCGAGTTCTTCGTCGGCGCTGGGGGGCTGGCGGGATTCGATGGCGTTGAGCCAGTTGGCGTGATGATCGTTGGCGCCGATGTTCACTTCGCGGGCGCGGCGCAGTTGCATTTCGTCGAAGAGCGATTCCGGGGCGCCTTCGATGGGGCCGCCGGTGGACATGGTGGTGAGCCAGCCGCGTTCGCCAACGATGACGCCTCCGAAGTTGCCCGCCAGGCGCGCGTCCGGCGGCACGGCGTGATAGAGCGTTTTGACCATGTCCCAATGGTTGACGAAGTGCAGGAGCGCGCCGTTGGCGTAACGGCACGTGAGCGTGGGAAACTGTCCGGTGCTCGGATGGATGATTTCGACCGGGCCGCTGCGTTCGACGCCCAGCGCCCACTGGATCACGTCGGCGGCGTGGGACAGATACCACGTGTTGGCCGCCAGCCCGAAGGCGTCGGCAAACGCCCAGGGCACAACGCCGGGCGAGGGGTTCATGTGGTAGGCGCGGTTGTAGGGACGCCACGGCGCCGGGCCGACCCACAAGTCCCAGTCCAGGCCCTCGGGCACCGGCTCGGCGGGCAGCGCGAAGTCCAACGGCACGTAAGAACGCCCGCAGACGTCGGGGTTGAGCGTGGCAGCGAAGGGTTTGCAGCGTTCAGCGGCGAGGCTGCCGTCGAGCGGTTGCAGCAGCGTGAACGCGGCTTTGACCCGGCCCAAACCGCCTTCGCGGATGAAGCGGCACACGCGGCGGATTTCGGGGATGGAGCGGTATTGCGTGCCGGTTTGAAACACGCGCCCGTAACGGCGAACGACCTCGACCAGGCGCCGGCCCTCGGCGAGCGTCATCGAAACGGGTTTCTCGCAGTAAATGTCCTTGCCGGCGCGCGCGGCGTCCATCGCCTGGAGCGCGTGCCAGTGGTCGGGCGTGGTGATGACGACGGCGTCAATGTCCGGTCGTGCGAGCAGTTCGCGATAATCGTTGTAGGCGGCGCAGCCCTTGTAGCCGCCGATCGGTTGCTGGCTCGCGTAGATGGCTTCGACCACGTCGCGCGCATCATCGCGCCGGGTTTTGTCCACGTCGCACACCGCCAGCACCTGCACGCGCGGGTTGTGAGCCAGCACGCGCAAGTGGCCGCGGCCCATGAGGCCGACGCCGATGAAACCCAAGGTGATGCGGCGGCTGGGCGGAGGCGTTTCGCCGGCGCCCAAGGCCCGCGCGGGAATGATGCAGGGCAGCGTCAGCGCCCCGGCGGCCACGGCGGAGCGACGCAGGAAGGCGCGGCGGCTCAGAGGCCGGGCTGGGGACGATTGGAAGCGATGGGAGCGAGGCATGGTGTTTAATGGCCGGACTCAGGGAGCTCGAACCGTTCGGACGGATGGGGCGCGACGGAAGAATCTGCTTCGTGAGAACTGACACCCACATCGGCGCAAACGCCCCGGCGGGATTCGGCGATGAAGTCGAGCATTAGCCGGGCGTGCGGGCTGGTGAAGGTCTGGCGGGCGGCCGCGACGGCGGCGCGGAGGTTCTGGCCGCTGCGGAAAAGCGCGTGGTACAGGCGTTTGAGTTCGAGGCGTTGTTCGGGGGTGAAGCCGGCGCGGCGCAGGCCCACAAGGTTCAGGCCGCAGATTTCGTTTTCGCGCAGCGCCACGGTGAAGGGGGGCAGGTCTTTGCTGATGGCCGAGCCGCCCTGCATCATGGCCAGGGTGCCGACGCGGCAGAACTGGTGCACGAGGCAGTTCCCGGACACGAAGGCCCGCTCGTGCACCTCCACGTGGCCGGCGAGCAGCGCGCCACCGGCGATGATGGTGTGGTGGGCGATGCGGCAGTTGTGAGCCACGTGCGCGTGCTGCATGAAGTAATTGTTCGAGCCGATGAGCGTTTCCTCCTGCGGATGGTTGGAGCGGTGCACGGTGACGTGTTCGCGGAAGATGTTGTCGTCGCCGATGCGCAGGCGCGTGGGTTCGCCCCGGTATTTGAGGTCTTGAGGCGCATCGCCGATGACGCAGCCGGCATGGAAACGGTTGCGGGCGCCGATAACGGTCTGGCCGAAGATGACCACGTGCGGGCCGATGACACAGTGCGGGCCGATGCGCACCGCGCGATCAATCACCGCATACGGGCCGACCTCAACCGACGGGTCAAGCTCGGCGTCCGGGTGCACGATGGCGGTGGGATGGATCATGCGCGAGGCGTGCCGCTGCGGGCGTCCGGGTGGCCGGGCCCGGGCCGGGCAGCAACCCGCGAACACCGAATGGCCGGGCGGTGGGGTCGGTATTGCGGTTGACCGGCGCGAATCATTTTTCCCATTCTGCAAGCGGCGGTTGGCGTTGAGCAATTCGCAAAACGTTCCGACGTGATGGCGTTCAAAGATTTTCCACAACACGAACAGGGTGTGGCGCTGTTGCAGCGGTCGCTGGAACGCGAACGGCTGGCGCACGCGTGGTTGTTCACCGGCGAGGGGATGGAGGAACTGGAGGCGCTGGCGCGCACGCTGGCCAAGACCCTGTTATGCGAGCGGCCGCGTCGGGGGCGCACCGGCGTGGCGACCGATTGCTGCGACACCTGCCCCACCTGTCATCGCGTGGCGGAGGGCGCGCACCCGGACGTGCGCTGGGTGCGGCCGGAGTCCAAAACGCGTTACATCGCCATCGCCCAGGTGCGGGAGCTGATGCGCGAGGTGCAGCTCAAGCCGGCCGAGGGCCGCTCGAAAGTGGCGGTGATGGTCGAGGCCGACCGGATGACGCTGGAGGCGGCGAATGCATTTTTGAAAACGCTCGAAGAGCCGCCGCCGCGGTCGGTGTTGATCCTGTTGAGTTCCGAGCCGCAACGGTTGCCGGAAACCATTGTGTCGCGGTGTTTGCGGTTGAATTTTGGCGGCGAGGCCTTTCGGCCCTCGCCGGATGCGCCGCTGGACTGGTTGGAACGGTTCGGTCGGCTTGCGGCGGAGGGGCGAAGTTTGTTGAACCGCTACCAGCTCCTGGGCGTGTTGTTGAAGCGCCTGGCGGAAATCCGTGCGGACGTGGAGAAGACGCTTGCAGCGCGCTCGCCGTTGAACCGCTACCAAGAGGTGGACCCGGAGGTGATTGAGCGTTGGGAAAAGGAGTTGAAGGCGGCGGTCGAGGCGGAATATCGGCGGCGGCGCGATGGCGTGCTGGCGACGCTTGGCTGGTGGCTGCGCGACATCTGGCTGCGAACGCTCAAGGGCGACCAGGCGCGGCTGGCGTTTCCCGGTTTGGCGGCGACCGACACGCTGGCCGAGCGGGTGACCACGCAAACGGCTTTGGAGAATCTCGCCATGCTGGCGGAAACGCAGCGGCTTTTGCACACCAACGTTCAGGAGGCGCTGGCGCTGGAGGTGGGCCTGCTGAAGCTTCAGTTCTGACTCCGGCGCGGTCGCGCCCGCTTCGGAAATGCCCAAACACCCGAACCCTCCCGCACGGGCGGTCGCAAGCCCGGACGCGCCGACCCCGCCGGTCGCGCCGCCGTGCGCGGCGTGGTTCGCGCCGGTGTTTGGCGGTTTTCTGGCGCTGACGTTGTTGAAGTGGGTCAACCCGCCCGTGATGGAAACGCTGATTGTGTGGCCCGCGAACCTGGCCGAGTGGGTGTTCACGGCCTGGCCATCGGCGGTGGGCTACGCGCTGCTGGGAGTTGTGGCGCTCGCAGCCGGCATCGCAGCGCGGCGCGCATTGGCGGTGGCGTGGCGGCGCTGGCCGTGGTGGACGGCGTTGCCGGCGGCCTGGTTGCTGTGGCAGGGCGTGGCGGCGCTGGGCAGCGTGGATGCGGAGCTCTCGCGGCGCACCTTAGGGCATTTTGCGGCGTGCGTGACGTGTTTTTACCTGGGGCTGGTGGTGTCGCGCGCGCCGAATCCGGGCGGGTTTTTCTGGCCGGTTGGCCTGGCCTTCGTGCCGGTGCTGGCGATCGGCCTGGAGCAACACTTCGGGGGTTTGGACCGGGCGCGGGAGTATTTTTTCACCTACGTTTATGGCCAGATGCCCGCCGTGCCGGAGGAGTATTTGAAGCGGATCACCAGCAAGCGGATTTTTGCCAATCAGTTTTACCCCAACGCGCTGGCGGGCGTGGTGTTGATGGTGTTGCCGGTGAGCGTGGCGCTGATCTGGCAGATGGAGCGATGGTTCACGCGGGCGGCGCGGGCGTTTCTTGTGGGCGTGGTGGCGCTGAGCGCGTTGGCGTGTTTGTTCTGGTCCGGGTCAAAGGGCGGGTGGCTGCTGATGCTGGTGGTCGGCGCGTTGGCGGGGTGGCGGTTGCCGCTGCCGCCGTGGGTCAAACGCGCCGCATTGCTCGCCGGCGTGCTGGCCGGGCTGGCGGTCTTTGGCGTGCGGTTTGCCGGATTTTTTGAGCGCGGCGCAACCAGTGTGGGCGCGCGGTTTGACTATTGGGAAGCCGCCCTGAGAACCAGCCTCCAACGGCCAATCCTCGGCTCCGGGCCGGGGACGTTTGGCGTCGCTTACAAAGCCATCAAACGGCCCGAATCGGAAATGTCCCGGCTCGCGCACAATGACTACCTTCAGCAGGCCTCCGATTCCGGCTGGCCGGGTCTGGCGCTGTACGCGACGTTCCTGGTTGTAGCGCTCTGGCGGACGCGCCCGCGAACCAACGGCGCCGCAGCGACCGGCGGCCATCTTCGATTTGCCGTCTGGCTGGGCGTTTTGGCGTGGGCGCTCCAAAGCCTGATCGAATTCGGGCTGTATTTGCCGTCGCTGGCGTGGTGCGCTTTTGCGTGGTTGGGTTGGCTGGCCGGGACGGGGAAACGCTTGGACAACCGTTCTGGGTCTGCCTAATCTGCCCGCGCATGAAAGTGCTCTTCCTCAACGGCCCGAACCTCAACCTGCTGGGCCGACGTGAACCAGAAATTTACGGTCGCGCCACGTTGGCCGAGATCGAAGCCCAAGTTCGCGCGCGCGCCCGCGAGCTGAAAGTGTCCGTTGAGTTTCGGCAGTCCAACCACGAGGGCGAATTGGTGGGCTGGATTCAAGAGGCGGTGGGCACATTTGACGCCGTGGTTCTGAACGCCGCCGCCTACACTCACACCAGCATTGCGTTGCGAGACGCCATCGCGGCGACCGGCGTGCCGACTGTAGAGGTGCACCTGTCCAACATTCACGCGCGCGAGGAGTTCAGAAAAACTTCGTTGCTCGCGCCCGTGTGCGTGGGCGTGATTTCCGGGTTCGGCCCCACGTCCTACCTTCTGGCCCTCGAAGCGGTCGTTCGCGGGCTCGCAGGGCGCAAACCGAAATAACGTCGGGCCGCTTCAACCCCGGGCACATCAAAGATTTCTCAGGCTCGCCGTTTGCCTCCGCGCCTCCAACGTGAAGCGGCAGGCTCAGAGCAATACGCCGCAGCCCGATGAACATCAAATGCTGTAACATGGGTGCGCGTCTCACATCCCGGTTTTGGTGTCTCGCCGAAGCACCGTTACGCAGCAAACGCGTGCGCGCGACGAGCACGGAATGTCGGAGCGTAACGCGGATTGGAAGCCAGCCGTACTACCTGCTGGGGGTCGGCAAGCCCAACTTGAACGCCAATTGCCGCACCCCAAAAGGCTGTAACGCTGAGCTGCTGGCGCAGCGGCTCGAGGCCTGCCAGATTTACCGGCGCTGCTGTGCTTGCCGGTCTTACGGGAGGGCTCGTGACCGGCGATCCGCGTAACCACCGCAGACTTCCCGTCACACTGCGGCAGTCACCAGCGCGCATGAGTGGAGCAGTCCTGAGCGTTCACCGGGGACGAATCCGGCGGCAAATGTTTGAGGTGCAGGTGCGGGCTTTTGATTGGGGGCCTGACGCGCGGGCTGCTCACTGCCCGATGCGCAGCCGGTAGTAGGCCTTCGCCGGCCCCGGCGGCGGAACATCGTTGAATTGAACTGCGGTGACAGGCGGGTTGGTCAGAGCGACGTTAACCCAGGCCGCGAGGTTGGTGCTTCGTTGCAGGTGATAGAGCCGGTTGGTTTCCAGGTCCGTGGCGAGCAGTTGCACCTGGGAGCCGGAGACCGCGAGCAGGCGCAGTCGGGGCGCCGGCGGCGCAGGCCGGGTCGTCATGGGAAATTGGGTGTCCTTCGCCAGCGTGGCAATGCCCGTGGCGCCGGGGTAGCTGTTGGTATTGGGCAGGCCGGTGTTGGCCGCCGTCAGACGCCCGGTCAGGGCGGCGCCGGGCGGCAGGCTGAAAGCGGGAATGACGATCGAGGTTGACGTGCCATCCAGCGCGCCGGGCGAAAACGGGGTTGGAGACGCGAACACCACGTTGCTGGCGGCGTCGAGCACCGTCAGTTGCACCAGCGTCAGGGGGCTGCCGCCCAGGGAATTCCATTGCAGCGTAAAATCGCGGGTGTGATCAATCTGCTGCGCCGCGCTCAGGTTGCTGATTTGCGGCGTGGGCGGGTAGCTGATGGCCAGCAACGGCCATTGAATCCAGAAATCCAGCACCACGGCGCGCGTGCCGTCGTTGACCGTGTGCATCGTGAAGGTGTAAGTGGGACGGCTGAAGGTGTTGCCCGTCGGATACGTTGCGTCGAGCTGCGACTGCGTGTTGGCAAAGTCTTCGTAACGCCAGAGCGTGCCGCTGCCGGTGTTGGTCAGTTGTCGCTCGACGGTGGGGCTGGTGGAGATTTTGAAGGTGGCGTTGGTAACCACGCCGTTGGTGCGGGCCAGCACCAGTGCTTGAAACGTGAAGGCATTCGATGCCAACAACACGGGCGCACTGCCGACAGATTGCGCAAACTGTTGTCCCTTGCCCATGCCGAACAACGTTACGTCTGCCGCGCCCAACCGTCCGGCAATGAGACTCCAGACCATCAGGGGCAACAGCGGCAGGTGCGCGGGGCCAAACACGGGGCGGCGCCAGGACGCGGTGCGCGAACAACACGAGCATTGAACCGACGGGTCACCGGACCAAAAAACGCCGCCGCAGACACGGCCAAAGACGCGCCTGATGATCGTGTTGCGTTTCATGGTTGCGTTGTTCATGTCGCCTGTCTCTGATTGCGTGCTCAGTGGAAACGTCTAGCACGTTTTCGTCATCCAATCCAACTCAAGCCGCGAGCCGACCTCGTGGCGACCGATTTCCGCCCTTGTCCGAGACAGCTTGGGTTCAAGTCCCGATGTGGCATCGGCTTCGGCTCGCGACTGAATTAGCCGGCTGCTTGACCGTTCAGAGTGTCGTTTGCGAGTTTTTGGCATGAGACAGGCCCTGCTCTGCCGGGGCGAGGACGGCTACTGAGTGGCCGAGTGCCTGAGACGGGCGCATCCCGACCGGCTTCAGCTTCCCAGTGCTTTCGGCGCGCGCCGAGCCTCTTCCTGTAGCCGCTGTCGTTCCGCCGCTTTGGCAAATGGGTAATACACCGCCATCGCCAGCAGCAGCGAGCACACGCCCCAGACCGCCGCGCGCCAGTCGCCACCGGTGACCAGGTAGTGGCCGATGATCGGCGGCGTGGTCCAGGGCACGTTCACGAACGGTTTTTGAATCAGCCCCCAGTGCATCAGCACATAGGTGCTCGCGGTGAGCACCAGCGCCGTGAGGATGTAGGGAATCATGAAGATCGGATTCAACACGATGGGGATGCCGAAGAAAATCGGTTCGTTGATCTGGAACACCTGCGTGGGCAACGACAGGCGTGCGACCTTGCGATAGCCCGGTTCTTTGGAGTTCAACAACACCAGCGCCAGGCCGATCGTGCCGCCCGTGCCGCCCACGTTGACGAACGTCGTGAAAAAGCCATACGCCGTGGTGTAAGGCAGCGGCTGGCCTGCGGTCATGGCCTCGACGTTGGCCGCCAGGTATTGCAGGAAAATCGGCATCGAAAACGCGCTCAGCGCGTTGTCTCCGTGGATGCCCACCGACCAGAGCAGCGTCAGCAGAAAAGCAAACGCCAGAGCACCCGGGAGCGTGTTGAGCGCAAACACCAGCGGCCGAAATGCGCTCTGCACCACGTTGACAATGTCCACGCCCAGGACGAACCGAATGACCCAAAAGACCACCACCAGGAAACACAGCGGCACCAGCGACAGGAACGATTCATACACCATCGCCGGCACGCTCTCCGGCAGCCGGATGACAAGCTGTTTG
>JAOAIM010000131.1 GCA_026414705.1 Verrucomicrobiia bacterium
TCACTCGAACTCGCTCGGTTTGGCGGGCGGGGGCGGGGGCACGAACGTGGCCTTCTCCACGCGGGCAATGAGATTGGAGCGCGCCTGCGCCGGGTTTTGCCATTCGCGCTCGGTCAGTTGCAGCGCCACGTCAATCGGCAGCCGCACCAGGCCCTTGGCCGGGTCAATCCAGCCGGGATTCTGCAACGCCTCGGCCTCGGCGGCGCGCAACTCGGCCAGCGCTTTGGCGCGTTCGGCGCGGCGCGCGGCGTCCACCGGCGGCGGCGGCAGCGTGTGTTTTTTCAACTGGCCAACCAGCGCCAGAAACACCAGGCACGCGCCAACCACGGCCAGAATCGTCGGCCACGAAACCCGCGCGTTGCCGTTGGGCGAAGTGCCGTTCATTTGCCGCCTCCTTTCGAGTGGAACAGACCGTCGGGCAGTTCGTCAGCCTGATCCAGTTCGCCGCCGGAAATCTGCGTCGGCACCGGATGGTAAAGGCCCATCGCCTCGATCAGGCGCGGGTCTTTGACGGGGAAGGGCGCGGCGGCGGCGAATTGGCGCAGAAATACGCGCGTCAGCAGCCCGCCCATGAAGGCCATGCAGCCCAGCGGCAACCACACCCAGCGCAACGGGAAACCGTCCGGATGCGGCACCGGCAGAATGTTGAACGACAGGTCCACGAAATGCATCAGCCACGTCCAGGCCGCCACCGGGATCATCACCGGGAAGGTGCTTTTGACGTCAATGCGCAGCAGCGCCAGGAACGGAATGAAGAAGTGGCCGAAGATGATGATCAGGCCGATCCACCGCCAACTGCCCTGCTCGCGGATGACATACCAGAACGTCTCCTCCGGGATGTTCCCGTTCCAGATGATGAAGTATTGCGAGAAATGGATGTAGGCGTAGAAGACCGTGAACGCGAACAGCAACGAACCGAGGAAATAGAACTGATGCTCGTGCAGCACGTCGCTCAGGATGCGCTGTCGGTCGAGCACCAACGTGATGAGGTACACCGTGCCCAGCGTCACCCACACGCTGCCCGCGAAATAATACACCCCATACATCGTCGAGAACCACTGGTGCTGGAGCGCCTTCATCCAGAGGATTGCCCCCAGCGTCAGCGTCAGCGCAAACGCCCACACGCCCCAGGCCGAGTGCACGCGCATTCGGAAGGTGCAGCGCGCCTCGCCCGTTTGGTCCTGGCGCAACGACCAGTGTTTGAGCCGGTTGGTCACGGCCCACCAGAGCAGGAAGCACAGAATCGAAATCCCGTAAAACCCCGCCCAGGTGAAGAGCGGTTGTTTGGCGTGCAGCGCGTGATCGGTGTGCGGGTCGCTCGTCATCCAGGCATAGAGCTTCGGCGCCAGCAGCCCGACCGGTATCCAGAGCAGGAACAGCCAGGGGAACAGCAGCGACGCGATGTGCTCGCAGAAGCGGCGGGTTGCGACCGACCAGCCCGCGTCGAACAAATGATGCATGAGCACCAGAAACAGTGCGCCCAGGCTCAGGCTCAGGAAAAACATGAACGACAGCAACCACGCGTAGCCGAACTCGCGCAGGTTCAGCACCGCGCCCAACACCGCCAGCGCGCCGCCCACCAGCATGAGCTGCTCCGGCAGCCGCCGCCACCGGCTCAGGTCCATCGGCGGGGGCAGTTGCGGATCGTCTTTGTTGAANTCTCCCGGTTGGCTCATGGCAGTGTGATGCGTTTAACCCCCGTGCAGGTTGGTGTGCGGCGCGCGATTCTCGCTCGACCGACCCCGAAGGCCCGGGGTGAGGGAGAACGCACCGACAAAATCGTGGCGGCGCAACGAACGCAGGACGCCACCCTCACCCTGACCCTCTCCCTCAAGGGAGAGGGAAACCCCCAAGCCGCCCACGGCAAATCCGCTCGCGCTCCGCTTCTCCAAGCTCGCCGCACCGCTCCCCCTCTCCCAGCGGGAGAGGGCCGGGGTGAGGGAGAACGCACCGACCAAATTGTGGCGGCCCGACTCCAAGCGCCGATTGAAAATCTGCGGTAACGCCGACTGGCAGTCGTCAACGGCTCGCGGATTGGCAATCCGCGATACGGCAGACTGGCAGTCTGCGCTACGAGGCCACCCCCACCGGGAGAGGGAACTGGCAAAGCGCGCCCATCGAAACCCGCGCCCGCAACGCCGCTGCAGCCCGCCCTCTCCTGCTCCCTCTCCCAGCGGGAGAGCGGAGCGGTGGCAACCCGCAACAGACGATCGTTGTCCCGGTGGCTCTTCATTTCAGCTTCGCCCGCAGGTCGGCCGGCAGGTCCTCCACCGATCCGAGGCGACTCAGTTGCAGTGCGCGCACGTAGGCGACGATGGCCCAGCGATCTTCGATCGGGATTTGCGGCCCATACGCGCCCATCAGGTTCTTGCCATGCGTGATCGTGTTGAAGATGTCGCCGTCGGGCAGTTCCACAATGCGTTTGTCGTGCAGGCTGGCAACCACCGCCATGGCGCCGATTTTCTTGGTGATGCCGTTGCCGTCGCCGGTGGCGCCGTGGCAGGGCGCGCAGTAAATCGTGTAACGCTCCCGCCCGCGCGCCAGCAGTTGCGCCGTCACCGGCAGCGGATTGAGCTCCACGAAATTCGTCGTGCCCGGCAGCCGACCCGTGTTGACCGGGTCGTCCTGGTGCGGATAGACCTCGCGCCCGGCCACGCGCATCGGGCCGGTTTGGGCGACGGTGCCCGGCGGCGGCAGTTGCGAGCTCAGCCCGTTGGGGAAAAAGCTGTTGGGCGTTTGCGGACGCAGCTTGAGCTGCCGGTCCATGTCCGGGAAAATTTCAATCGGCGAACGCCGGGACAGGTCGCCCCGTTTGCCGGCGATCAGCATCACCAGCACCACGCCCACGCCAAAAACCAGCAGGAACACGCGCATCTATTCCTCCACCAGTTCGATGTGCCGGGCGCCGGCGGCCTCCAGCAGTTTGCGGGTCGCGTCCGGCGAATACTTCGGGTCGGACGTCTCGATCACGATGTAAAACTTGTCATGCGTGACCTGGGCGAAGCGGCGGTGCTTGAGCAGGGGATGATGCAAACGCGGCAACCGGTTCAGGAACAACATGCCAAACACCGCGCCAAACGCGCCGAAGAGAATCGTCAGCTCATACGAGGGCGGGAACGCGCCGAAGGGGCTGAACATCGGTTTGCCGCCGACCAGGATCGGGTAGTCCACCGCGTTCATCCACCAGATCATCAACATCCCGGTCGTGTAGCCGGTCGCGCCTCCCAAAAACGCGAACCAACCGACCTTGGAGTTCTTCAGGCCCATCGCGCGGTCCATGCCGTGGATCGGGAAGGGCGTGAAGACGTCCCAGCGGCGGAAGCCGGCATCGCGCACCTTCTCGGCCGCGTGCAACACGTCGGTCGTGTTGTCGAACTCGGCAATCAGGCCGTAGGGCTTCGACGGCTCAGCCATGGTGCCCTCCGTTCGGTTTGGCCAGCGGATGATGCGGGTCGGCCTGCGGCGTCACGCCTTTGACCTCGGAAATCGCGATCATCGGCAGAAACCGCAGGAACAGCAGGAAACACGTGAAGAACAGGCCGAACGTGCCCAGATACGTGCAGATGTCCACCCATGTCGGCTTGAAGTAGCCCCAGTTGGCGGGGAGAAACTCGCGGTGCAGCGAGATGACCACGATCACAAACCGCTCAAACCACATGCCCACGTTGACCAGGATCGAAAGGATGAACACCACCCAGAGCGTGTGCCGCACGCGCTTGAACCAGAACAGTTGCGGCACGACCACGTTGCAAATGATCATCAGCCAGTACCCCCACCAGTACGGCCCCAGCGCCCGGTTGATGAACGCAAACCGCTCATAGAGGCTGCCCGAATACCACGCGATGAAAAACTCCATCCCGTAGGCGTAGCCCACGATGCTGCCGGTCGCCAACGTCACCTTGCACATCACGTCAATGTGCCGCATCGTGATGATGTCCTCGAGCTTGCACATGCTCCGCAGCGGAATCAGCAGCGTCAGCACCATGCCGAACCCGGAGAAAATCGCCCCCGCCACGAAGTAGGGCGGGAAAATCGTCGTGTGCCACCCCGGCAGTTGCGACACCGCAAAGTCCAGCGACACGATCGAGTGCACCGAGAGCACCAGCGGCGTCGAAAGCCCCGCCAGAATCAGGTAGGCCTTCTCGTAGTTGCTCCAGTGCCGGTTCGAGCCGGTCCAGCCCAGCGCCAGCACCCCGTAGATGAACTGCCGCAGCCGCGTTTTGGCCCGGTCGCGCAACGTCGCCAGGTCCGGAATCAAGCCCACATACCAGAAGAGCACCGACACGGTGAAATAGGTCGAGACCGCGAACACGTCCCACATCAACGGCGAGCGGAACTGCGGCCACAGCCCCTGGAAATTCGGGATCGGAAACAACCACCAGTCAAACCACACGCGCCCGACGTGCATTGCCGGGAAAATGCCCGCGCACATCACCGCGAAAATCGTCATCGCCTCGGCGGCGCGGTTGACCGCCGTGCGCCAGCGCTGCCGTAGCAAAAACAGAATCGCCGAAATGAGCGTCCCCGCGTGGCCGATGCCGATCCACCACACGAAATTGATGATGTCCCAGCCCCACATCACGGGGTGGTTGTTCCCCCACACGCCCACGCCGGTGGAAATCTGGTAGGCGAGCATCGCCACCAGCAGGCACAGCAGCGCAAAACTCGGAATGAACGCCGCCCACCACCACGCCGGGGCTTTGCCCTCGGTGATCGCCGCCACGCGATCCGAAATCCACGCAAAGCTGCGGTTGTTCCGCACCAGCGGCTCGCGCATCAACTCCGGCGGCGTCGGCGGAACAGGAATGTTGGCGGCGACTTCAGCCATGGCGAACCTCCGTCGTCACAAAACGGCAGAGCCTCAAACCACCGCCATCCGGCAGCCCGGGCAACTGCGCTGGTGAGCAAGCGGGCAGACGTGAGGCAAAACCGTTCGCCCCCGGCCCGCTGACCCGGTGTCCCGCGTTCCCGTGTTCCCACGGTCGCATCCGCAGCGCGAGGATGGAACTTGAGCGCGTCATCAGTGCCCTCCCTTGCCGCCGTGCGCGGGCGCGGGCGCGCCCCCGTGCGACCCGTGCGGCGCGTCCAGATGCACGCCGCCGGCCTTTTTCTCAAACTCCGCAAAGCTCAGCGGCCATTCGGTGTAATCGGGCATCGCCGGATTGGGATTGCGCACGCGCGCCAGATACGTCGTGCGCGGTTTGGTCAGCAAAAACTCCAGCACCGCGTAATCCCGACTCTGCCGTTTGAGCCGGGAAACCCGGCTGTTCGGATCGGCCACGTTGCCGAAGACAATCGCGTCGGCCGGGCAGGCCTGCTGGCAGGCGGTTTGAATCACGCCGTCGGGCACGACCACGTCGCCGGACGCGCCGGCTTTGACCTTTTGGGCAATCTTGGCCTGCTCGATGCGCTGGATGCAGAAGGTGCATTTTTCCATGACGCCCCGCATCCGCACCGTCACGTCCGGGTTCTTGACCATGCGGATGAGGTCCCATTCGTCTTCGGGCCGCATGCCGCTCTGCGGGTCGCGCCACCAGCGCAACAAATCCCACTGCCCGCCGGTGCGATGCGTCAGCGGGCTGGAGTAAAACGGCCCTTTGAGCTCGCTCAACGGGCGCTTGTTGTAATCGAGGTAATTGAACCGGCGCACCTTGTAGGGGCAGTTGTTGGAGCAATAGCGCGTGCCGACGCAACGGTTGTACACCATCACGTTCAGCCCCTCGTGATCGTGCACGGTGGCGTTGACCGGGCAGACGTTCTCGCAGGGCGCCGCCTCACAATGCTGGCAGAGCATCGGCTGGTTGACCGCCTGCACCTCGTCAATCCACTCCTCAAACTGCTGTTCCTCGTCCTTGCGAAACACGTCGAGCGGCCGCCGCCGCGCCGGGTCGGACGCATAGTAACGGTCAATCCGCATCCAGTGCATCTCGCGCCCGCGCTGCACCTGGTCCTTGCCCACAATCGGAATGTTGTTCTCGCTCTGGCACGCCAGCACGCACGTGCCGCAGCCCACGCACGCGTTCAGGTCAATGGACATCCCCCACTGGTGCAACGCCCGGGGCTTCACCGCGTCGAGCGGATTCGGATACAACGGCGCTTCGACCGGCGGCTTGTGCGCGTCCATCGCTCGGACGAAATCCGGGTGTTTCTCAAACTGCTGAAGGTTCGCCTCGCGCACGATCGCGCGGCCCTCCATGGACCAGTGCGTCTGCGTGCAGGCGATCGGATACCGCTGCCCGGTCGTTCGCACCGTCGCGCCCGCCGCCACGTAACCCGAACGGCTGCTCCACAACGGATACGCATCAAATCCCGTGTCCTGCCCGACGCGGCCGACCTTCGTGCGGCCATACCCCAGCGCCAGGCCGATCGAAAAATCCGCCATGCCGGGTTGAATCCACACCGGCGCTTTGATCGTGCGCCCGTGGCAGGTGATTTCGATCACATCCTCGTTCTTGAGGCCGAGCGCGCGCGCGGTGCGACGGCTCATCAACGCCGCGTTGTCCCAGGTGATCTTGGTGATCGGGTCGGGGAACTCCTGCAACCAACCGTTGTTCGCGTAGCGGCCGTCATCGAGGCGGTAGTCCCGATGCAACACGATCTCCAGGTTGTCCTTCGAGACCGACCACTGCTGGGGAATCGCCGCCAGCGCTTCGGCTGCGATGCCCGGCTGGAGGTCGGCTTTCACCGCGCGGTCGGCCGTGCCGGGCCAGAAACCGTCGTGCAAAAACTGTTTCCACGCCTCCTCATTGCCGCCGGTCAGCCGGCGGAACGTCTCGCGGACAATGTCGTGCGGGTTGGTCGCGGGCAGACCGCCGAGCCGCGCCAGAAATTCCAGTTCCGTGATCCCGCCGAACAACGGTTGAATCAGCGGCTGAATCGGCACCAACGTGCCGTTGCTGGTGCGCGCGTCGCCCCACGATTCCAGGAAGTGCGCCAGGGGGAAATGCCAGTCGCACGTCACGCCGGTTTCATCCTCGTAATAGCCCAGGCGCACGACGGTGCGGGCTTTCGCCTGCGCTTCCGGCCAGTTCAGGTCGGCGGGCGCGTTGTAAGCCGGATTCGCGCCCAGGATCACAAGCGTCTGCACGCGCCCGGCGTTGAGCGCTTCCACCAGCGCGGGCAGGTCCTCGGCAATGGGCGGCGGGGTTTCAAGCAGTTCCACCGTCTGGCCCACGCTGCCGAGCGCGGCGTTGATCGCGTGCGCCAGCAGGTGCACCGCCAGCGGCTGGCGCACACCGGCCACGACCAGCGCCTCCGCGCCGGCAGCCTTCAGGTCGCGGGCGCACTCGACGATCCACCGCGCATCCACGCCCTCGGGCCTGGGCACGGCGGCCGCGCCCGGCACGCCCACTTCCGCGGCAATCGCCGCCGCCAGTTGGCCCACCGCCCCGGCGGGCAGGCGCAATCGGTGATCGGCGTTCGCCCCGGTGAGCGTGAAGAGCGACTCCACCGCGTAGAGCCGGCTCATCGAGTCGCCGGGCTTTTCGATCTTGCGCCGCGCGGTGAAGCGCCGGATGTGATTGTGCGCGTCGTCCTCGCCGCCGATGAAATCGCAGTCCAGCGACAGGATCACCCGCGCGCGGTCAAAGCGGAACACCGGGCGCAGCGAGCGGCCAAACGCGCGCGTGGCGGCGCGCCGGTGCACGTCCGAGTCAATCGCGTCGTAGAGAAACCACCGCGCGCGCGGCCAGCGGGCGGCCAGTTCCTGATGCAACCGGCGACGCGACGGCGAATGCGTCCGCTCGGCCAACAGACAGAACCCTTCGCCCTGGCGCGCGGCCAGTTCCCGGCCCAACGCCGCCAGCGCGTCGAGCGCCGCCTCGCGCGGCACGGTTTCGAGGCGACCCGAGTTGCCCTTGCGGGCGCAACGCGTGGCGCGGTCCGGGTCGTAGAGATTCAGGATGGCCGCCTGCGCGTAGCGGTCGGTGCCGCCGTTGCCTTCGGGAAAGAGCGGATTGCCTTCAAGCTTGACCGGGCGGCCCTCGTAGGACTTGGCAATGAGCGGAATCGCGCCCAACCGGCCCGGCATCGCCGTGGCGAAGTATTGCGCCGTGCCGTGAATGTAATTCTCCGGCGCCTGGCCAAAGGGCATCAGATGCTCGACCGGACGACGGCAACCGGTCGCCCCCAGACCCACGCCCGCCAACAGGAAGGAGGCGCTCATGAGCTTGAGGAACTGCCGCCGCGACACCTCGTCGGTGAACTCGGTCGCGCCCTCGGGGAACTCGCGCTCCAGCCATTGCTGGAACTCCGGCGTGCGCGCCAGCTCGTCCAGTCCGCGCCAGTAAACGCGCCCGGTGGCGGCGGAGTCGGCAAGGGATGGATTCAAGCTCATCGGTGACAGGCCGAGCAGTTGTCGAGCGACTCCACGCGCCAGTCGCGCACCAGTTTTTCGCCCTGAGTGCGCTGTTGTTGCGCGGCCACGTTCGGGTCCTCGCTCCATTTCCAGTCCAGGTCCGTGATCTTGTCGAGCGGGCGAATCTTCGCCGCCGGGTCACGGTGACAATCCAGGCAGAAGGACATGCTCAGCGGTTGCGCGTGCCAGACCTCGTCCATCTTGTGCACCGGCCCGTGGCACTCGACGCAACTGATGCCGCGGTTCACGTGCACGGCGTGGTTGAAATACACAAAATCGGGCATGCGATGGATTTGCACCCAGGGGATGGGTTTGCCGGTGGCGGCGCTCTCCCGCACCAGGGCCAGGCGCGGGTCGTCCTTGAGCACCTGGTTGTGGCAGTTCATGCAGGTGGAGGCCGACGGAATGTTCGAGAACCAGGACTTTTCCACCGCGCTGTGGCAGTAGCGGCAATCCATGCCCAACTGCTCAACGTGCGTGGCGTGCGAAAACGCGACCGGCTGAAGCGGCTGGTAACCGACGTAGGTGTATTTCGGAGTGAAGTAATACCACACGCCCGCCACCACGGCGGTCGCTGTCATGCCACCGCCGATCAACACCATCAGCGGCAGCCGGTTGGTCCACTTCGGAAAAATTGCAGACATCGCGCGCTGCAAACTTCAGACGCCGCGCCCCGACTCCCACCGCCGGAACACCCGACGCCGAAACAACGAAGGCGTGCATGGTTGACCATTCACGCCCCGCGTCAACCGCATTATGACTCCACCCCGACATCCCCAAACCCCGAAACCACGTTCGCGCGGCCAAACCCCGTGCGCTTCACGCGCAGGCATCCCTTCGGCGGCGCGAACGCGCCACTGTTTAACGGCGCACCCGCGCGCGAGCAAGCCTCCGGGCGCGCCACCCGAACGTTTTTGAACCGCTTAATGCTCCCGATAAGCCGCCGCGCTCGCGCTCAGCCCGGCGGCTTCCACTCCCCCGTGCGCAAGTACGGCTTGAGCTTCTGCTTGAGCGTCTCCCGCCCCCGGTGAATCAGCGATTTGGTCGCCGAAAGCGAACAGCCCAGAACCGCCGCGATGTCCTCGTAACTGAACTCCTCCCGGAAAAGCAGAATGGCCGTGCGCTGGTTTTCGGGCAGTTCGGCCAGCGCCGACTCCACCTTCTGGAACAATTCCTCCCGCAGCAGCGCCTCCGGCGGCGTCGCCGTCTGCCGATCCTCCAACCGCTGCGGCAACGGCGTTTCGCTCTCCGACACCGGAGCGTCCAGCGACGCGGCCGGATGCCGCGCCCGCCGACGCAGCTCGTTCAGGCACAAATTCCGCGCGATGGTGAACAGCCACGTCGAAAAACGCGCGCTGCGCCGATACCGCCGGGCGGATTTCCAGACCTGCACAAAAACGCTTTGCGCCAGGTCCTCCGCCTCCGTCTCGTCCTGCAGTGAGCGCAACAGGAAATTGAGCACCGGCTGCTGGTATTTCTCCACCAGCGCGGCAAACGCGGCCCGGTCGCCCCGTTTGACGCGGAGCATCAGGACGGCGTCGGGGTCCGGCTCATCGGCCCGGCCCGGGCTGCGCTCGGTGGGCATGGCACGCGCAGTTTAGTGCGCCGCCACAGCCAGACAAGGCGCGCAGCAGCTCACACCAACTCGCCAACGAGAAACTTGCACCCAGCCCCACACGGCAGAAGTCCCCCGGTGACATCGCCGTGCCTCGCATCGAACACAAGCTCAACACGGGTCTTTCCCCGCAAAAGCGGCGCTCGCTACCGGATGAATTGCAGCCTCGGCAGAAAGACCTCCCATCCGGGTCCTTCCATGTTGCATCCGGGGCTCACCTGCCGTTTTCGGGAACATCGGTCGCCCGCCGCGCTCCGGCGCCGCTGCCGACCGGCTCCGAGCGCCACCAAACCGGCCTGAAACCGCCGAAAAATCCCCAAAATTTCCGTTGAACCGGCTGCCGGAGCGGATCAAGATTTTGACGATGAAGAAGCCAAATCGGCACTTTGTCTTTGGACGCCCCGGTTTGGCCTAATATGACTGTTAGCCCGTGACGTCGCGGGCGAATCGAACACGCACAGCAACCACAAACGCCCAAAATGAAAACAACGAACAGAACCGCGAAAGGAATCGCAATCGCAGTGACGGCGCTGGCTCTCGCCAGCGCGAGCTTCGCCCAACTGAAAGAACCGCCCAAACCGGGCACGTATTATTGAGCCAAGGACTTCGAGTGGAGTCCCCCATGGCCGTTCAATCCCCATCCCGAACTCCCGGTGGTCGAGATCGCACCCGGGATTTTCGTCTTTGACGACACGGCCATTCCTGACACGCCGCAACAGGCTGAGGCACGCAAGCGTTGGCAGGAAGCCGACGCGCTGGCCAAGGCCATCGCCGCCGACCCTGTGCTGGCCAGGGCGGCACAAGAGGCGGTGGAAAAGGCGCAGGCCGAACAGTGGGAGCGCACGCGCCAGCGGTTCCAGCC
>JAOAIM010000132.1 GCA_026414705.1 Verrucomicrobiia bacterium
AGTTGTCCACCGCGCTCATGACCAGGTTCGGATTGCCGGAGAACACTTCATCGCCGGTCACGTCGTAGCTGCGCAGGCGGGAGAATTCGCGGAACGTGGGCCGCGCCACCGTCTGGGCAAAGTGCAGCCGCACGTTCATGTTGGTGATGAGCTCGTAGATCAGCCCCACCGCCGGCAACACGTCGGTTTGCTCGATGCTGTTGAAGCCGCTGCCGCCCAGCCGCGAGGCCGAGTCCACCTCCAGCAACGTGCTTTCGACCCGGGCACCGCCCACCGCCCGCAGTCGCCCCACCAGGGGCACTTCGGCCATGCCGTAAAACGCCTGGATTTCCTGCGCGCCGTCGAGCCGGCTGCCCCCGATCTCGTCGGCAAAAACCGTTAACATCCGGTACCCGAGCAACGCGCCGGTGCGCGGATGCCGCCGTTCCTCAAAGTTCAACAGCGCGTCGGAGAGCAACGTGTTGGGAAACGTCAGCGGATCACCGCTGAAATTCTGCTGGGCCGGGCGCAGCGTGTAGGTGCGCTCCCGAAACGTGCGTTCCGAGCGGCTGTAATAACCGCCCCACTTGAGCCGCGCCGGGTCGGCATGCCACAACCGCACCGGCAGCGCCAAATCCAGCTTGTAGGTGATGTTGTCCTCCTGGAGGTTGCGGAAGTAGCGGGTCGGCCCGCCCGACGGCTCGGGCACGCCCGACGAACCGGCAAAGTTGATCGTCCCGCCCGGATTTTGGATGAAGTTGAACAGCCGGTAATCCGGCTCGTCCTGCGTGGTGGTGGACAGCGACACGAGCCATTTCGTTTCCAAATCCCACAGCGCCGGAAAACCGTGGTCGCCGCGGAACTGGAACGCGTGCAGGTTGCGCTCGGTCCAGTGCAGTTCGTTCAGGTAGGCCGTGTTGCCCTCGGTCAGGTTCGCCAGCGACGCCGGCCCCACCCGCAGCCGGGTCACGTCGTCTGCGTTCTGCGCGTAGAGAAACGTGAAGCCGAGCGTGTGCTGCGGCCACAACTCCAGGGCCACATTCGCCAGGCCGCCCCAGGCCACTTCCATCGTCGAGCGCGTGTCGCGCAAATCGGCGCGGAGATTGGCCGTGCCCGCCGATTCACCCTCCGGCACGATCGGCCAGGAGTAACGCTGTTGTTGCCCCTCGTAGTGCAGGAACTTGCGGTCGTAGCTGCCCGCCGCAAACCAGCCCACGCGCCGATCCCAGACCGTGAAAGTGTCGCCGATGGAAAACGCGCCGCTGTGATTCAAAGGCGGCGCCTCACCGGGCGTGCCGCCCAGTTGCCGCGACCGGAACGACCGCAACAAATCCCGATACTGCTCCGCGCCCGCCAGGCCCTCCGGCGTGTTCGGAAACGTCACGGGCAACGCCGCCGGATTCCCAACCCGCGCCAGTGCGCGCGGCTCGGCCCGCCAACCGTCGTCCATGCCCGCCCAATCCGTGCCGCCGCCCCGGTAGCTTAAAAAATCCTCGTTGAACGTCGCCTGCGTGTTGTAGGCCGCGCCACCGGACATTTTGAACGAGAACTCCTCCGGGAACGATTTGGTCGTCAGGTCAATCGCCCCGCCCGTGAACCCGCCCGGTTGATCCGGCGTGAAGGTTTTTTTCACCGACACCTGCGAAATCATCTCCGCCGGAAACAGGTCCAGTTGCACGGCCTTGCGATAGGGATCGGCCGAGGGCACTTCGCCCCCGTTGAGCGTGGCGCTCGTGTAGCGATCCGACAGGCCGCGAATCACGGCAAACTTGCCGTCCACCACCGTCGCGCCCGTCACTTTGCTGACCGCCTCGGCGGCGTCCCCCACGCCCACGCGCGAGAGAAAATCCGACCCCAGCGCGTCCACCAGCGCCGCCGATTCCTTGCGCTCGATCAAAATTTGGGCCGTCTGTTCGGTGAACTCCTCCGCCGTGACCTCGTATTCCTCCATCTCGTAAAACTCGGGGCGCAGGTTGCCGTTGACGGTCGTGGTCTGGCCCGCCAGCACGCGCACGTCCGTGACGACTGCCGTGGCGAAACCGGACTTGGAAAACCGCAGCACGTGCTCGCCCGGCGGCACGTTTTTCAACTCGTAACGTCCGGCGGCGTCGGTCTGGGCCGCCAGCGTCGTGCCGCGCACCGTGATCACCACGCCCGGCAACGGCGCGCCGTCCCAGGTGTTCACCACCACGCCCGCCACCGCGCCGCTGTCCTGAGCCAGGGCGCTGAACATGCTCCCGAGGCACAACGCCCAGAGCGCCAGCAGCCCAAGCAGCCGGCGCCCTCCAAAATCATGCGGCGTGCGCCTGCTCATTTGAGCGCCGTGCGTGCTCCCTCTCCCAGCGGGAGAGGGTTGGGGTGAGGGAGAAAGCTTCGCAGGCAGGAAGGTGTCCAAATATTTCGCAACGAGACTCTGACAACGGCACACGAGACGTGTGCGCTCGCCTTGGTCCGTTCGAAGTTCGATGTTCCGTGTTCGATGTTCGGTGTTCACCGCCGTGCGGTGCGTCACCCTCACCCTGACCCTCTCCCTCAAGGGAGAGGGCAGGTCCCACGCCGCGCCGGGCCGCTCCGCGTGCGCGAGAGTGTTTGGAGAGCGGCGGCGGGTTGCCGCCTTGGCTGCGCCGCCGACTGGCAGTCGGCGATACGGCAGATTTCCAATCTGCGCTACGAGTTGTAGCGCAGACTTCCAGTCTGCCGTATCGCGGGTTTCCAACCCGCAGACCGCCGAGCCGTACAGCATCCGCCGACTGGAAGTCGGCGATACTGCAGGTTGGAAACCTGCGCTACGAGCTGCTGCACAGCCGATTGGTAGCGCAGACTTCCAGTCTGCCGTATCGCGGGTTTCCAACCCGCAGACCGTTGAGCCGTTCAACGCCCGACGATCGGGGGTCGGGCAGACAGCAGGTTTGGAAACGTGCATCCGGGGCTGGCAGCCCGTGGCACCCGGCGGGATGCGGCGCTTGAGGTTCACAGCTTGCGGAGGCCGGGAGTTGGTTTGAACCGCTCTAGGAACGTCCCGCCAGTTGCTCGACCTTCTCGAGGTAGCGCTGCACGTTGTCGCGCGGACGCAGCTTCTGCGCCTTGCGCAACGTCTCGACCGCCAGCGCGTATTTGCCCGACTTCACCAGCAGTTGCGCCTGTTTCACGAACGCGTCCGCTTCAAAACCGGCGAGCTTCGCCGCCGCGTCGTAACGGAACTGCGCCTTCTCCAGGTCGCCCTGGCGCGCGTAGTAATCGCCCGCCAGCAACAGCGCCTCGCCGTCGAGCGGATTGCGCGTGATAATCTGCTCCAACACCCGGATCGCGTCCTCGCCCGCGCCGGTGGCCATCGCCACTTTCGCCTCCTGTTTGAGCAGCTTCAGTTCATCGTCTGCCGCCAGGTTGCCGCCCGCCACGGCGCGGATGCGTTCGCAGAGCGCCTTCGCCTCCGCAAAAGCGCCGCGTGCGGTCAGCAATTCCGCCGCGCGCAGCGCTTTGGCCGGACGCTGCCAGCCGTCCTTTTCGAGCGCCGCGCGGTAGGCCTCCAGCGCCAGGTCGCGTGCCTCCTGGCTCAGGTAAATGTCCCCCAGCGTGAACAAATGCTCCGCCGTGGCCTTGTCGAGCCGACGCAGCACCTCGAAATTCACCGCCGCCTTCGCCAGCTCGTTCTTTTGCAAATACACGTTGGCCTGGATGCTCCAGAGCGTGTCGCGGTCCGGATGCTTTTGCAGCAGTTCATCCAGCAACGCCAGCGCCGCGTCGTAGTGCGCCTGCCCCACCAGGCTCTTCACCAGGCCGAGTTGAAAATCCAGATTCTCCGGCTCCAGCAACAGCGCCTGACGATACGCCGCCTCGGCCGACACCAACCGCCCCGCATTCAAATGCGCGTAGCCCAACAGCCCGAACGCGCGCCCGTCCACGTCCCCCAGCGCGATGCTGCGCGTCAGCGGGCCGACCGCCGCGTCAAACTGCCCGCTCCGCACCAGCGCGATGCCCAGATTCTTCCACGCCCGGCGAAAACTCGGAAACTTCGCCACCGCCTGCTCGAAATACTTCACCGCGTTGGTCAGCTCGTCGTGCTGGAAATGGATGTTGCCCACCAGAAAATCGAACAGCGCGCTGGCGTCGGGCTTGATGCGCGCCTCCAGTTCGGGCAGCGCTTTCTTGGGGTCTTCGCGCAACAGCGGCAGAATTTTCTCCCGGTAAAACTGTTGCTCCTCGGCGCTCAGGCGCGGCTCGACCTCGGCGGCGAACCCGTAACTGCCCGCCAACCGGCGATGAAACTCCGGGTCGTTCCAAAGGCTGGCCAGCGGGTGATCGTCCGGCACGCGACTGAACGCAACCGGGACGGTCTCGCGCGTCTCCGCTGCGGGCGCCGGTTTGCGGGCGGATTTTGCAACGGCCCGGCGCTCGGCGGGCGCATTGGTTCGCGGGGTTTCGTCCGCACACGCGCTTGCCAGGCTCAACGTAAGAACCGCGAAAGTAACCCACGCGAGCAACGGCGCTGCCTCGGCCCGCCCGCGCAGCGCACACTTCCAGTCTGCTGTATCGCGGGTTTCCAACCCGCAGACCGCTGAGCCGTTCAGCGCCCGCCGACTGGAAGTCGGCGAAACCGCAGGTTGGGAAACCTGCACTGCGCCACGGCGCCCGACTGCGCCCGCAACCGGTCGCAGTCTCCGGGCCAAAATCGTTGAGCATCCTGTTCCGCGAATTGCGTGCTGCATGATCACATCCCGTTGAGCATTCAGGTGCTGATCCGAAAACGAATCGGCAGGCGCATGTAGCAGCGCACCGGTTCGCCGTCTTTCTGTCCCGGACGAAACTTCCATTTGCGCACAGCCTCCAGCGCCGGGCGCTCGAACTCCGGCCGGGTCGAACTCTCCACGCGCGGGTCTTCCACCCGCCCGGTCTCGTCGAGCACAAACACCAGCGTCACCAGCCCCTCGACGCGCGCCTTGCGCAACTCCGGCGGATACTGGGGCGGCACCGACGCGATCAACTCGGGCCGCCTCTCCAAATCCGCCACGTCGAAGACATCCAGCAGCCCGCCGCCCTCCTGGCCGGTCACGAACGACCCGAAACCCGCCAGCGCCCCGCCCGTGCCCACGGCGATGTCCAGGTCAATGTTCAACTGCATCGGCGGCGGCGCGTCGCTCAAGACCGGTGGAGGCGGCTCGGTTTTTTCCTCCGGCGGCGGAGGCGGCGGCGGTTCGTGATCGGGCGGGGGCGCATCGAGCTGAGCCGAGTCCACCTTGCTGAGCAAAAGCTGCTTGTTCAACCCGCTGGAAACCATCTGGGTCAGCGGCAGCACCAGAAACACCGCCAGCGTCAAGGCCAGCGCGCCCAGAATCGGCCAGACCGGATTCGTCCCGCTCGACGGTGGCGTGTAAACCCGGCGCATGGGCTAACGGGAAATCCGAAATCCGAAATCCGAAGTCCGAAACACAACCCAAGCCCGGCACCCAAACAACGAAACCGCCTGCATCGGGCTCGCAGATTCCGCCACGTCCGCCGTGGCGCAGAAGATTTCCAATCTGCCGCGTCGCCGGGTTCCGGCCCAACCCTCTGCCCAAAACGCCAGCCAGCCGGTGCACTCCGAAACTTCGCAGCGTCCGCTGCCCCGGTCGTGTGCTCCACGCGCTCCCTCTCCCAGCGGGAGAGGGTTGGGGTGAGGGAGAACGCGGCGGCACAAAGCAGGACGCCGATGCTTGCGCGGGGCTTCACCCTCACCCTGGCCCTCTCCCTCGAGGGAGAGGGGAATGGTTGCGGCGCACTCGGATGGCGCGTCAGCGTCCCGGGGTCCGGCAGCTTGTTGCCGCTTTCGCTGCGTCCGCGATTGCGCGCCGGCGCTGCGAACGGTCGGCTGCCACCGAGGCATTGGATTCGTGCTGCCGTGGAGCATTCCCATTTCGGTTTTTCACCCGCCTCCTTGCTCCGCCGCGATGCTGACGTTTTTGGCGCCGCCGAGCTTCGATTCGTCAATCACCCGCACCAGCAACCCGGCGTTGGCGTTGCGATCCACCTGGATGATCACCGGCAGCGGCTCCTGTTGCGTGAGCCGCCGCACCAGGGGCCGCACGCCGCCCAGCCCGATTTCCTTGCCGCCATAGACCACCTGCCCCTTGGCCGTGAGCGCCAGCAGGATGCTGTTTTTCTCCAGTTGCACCGCCGAGGCCGCCTGCGGCTTGTCCACGTCCGTGCCCGTCTCCTCCACAAACACCGTCGTGACGATGAAAAAGATCAGGAGGATGAAGACCATATCAATCAACGGCGACACGTTGATGTCGCTGATCTCCTCGGTGTCGGTGATGGCGCGGCGGAAACGCATGGGCGATCAGGCAGCAACGGGCGTTGCGCTCAGCGCAGCGGGCGATTCGGCCCGGTCACCACCGGGGGCCGCGGTCGTCGCGGCTGGCGCTGCCTGCGGGCAAACGGCTTTGGTGCGAAACCACTGCACCGCGTAGCTTTCGAGATGCGCCAGAAACGCCTCCAGCTCGCGCCGTTGGCGGCGAATGACCTGAATGAACACCAGCCCCGGCAGCGCAATGCACAACCCCACCTCCGGCGGAAACAGTGCCTGCGAAATCCCGGCCGCCATCGCCTCGGTCACCTTGCCACCGCCCCCACCGGCGGCCAATGCCTGAAACGTCACCAACATCCCGAACACCGTGCCCAGCAGCCCCACCAGCGGCGCGGCGGCCACAAACGTGCCCAGCAACTGCAACTGCCGGTCAATTGGTGGCAGTGTCAGCGCCGTCACTTCCGCAAAGCGCGAGTTGATGTCGCGCGTCGAACGCGCCTCCTCCAGCGCATAGCGAATGATCTCGCCCACTTCGCCCTCGCCCTTTTCGGGTTTGCGCACCCACAGCTTCCACGTCTCCTCCGGCAACCGCCGATACTGCCGCGCGGCCAGGTTGCGCCACAACCGCACCGCGGTGAAAAACATCATCAGCGCCAGCGCCAGCAGCGGCCACATCACCCAGCCGCCCGCGCTCCAAATGTGCAGAATTCGCTCGATCATGATTCGTGTTGGGTTGAAACGACCTGTGTGGGTTCTCCGTTGGAGGGAAGTCCGTTGATGAAGGCCACCGCCGTTTGTTCCATGCCGGCCAGCACGCCGCGCACCCGGCGCGAGAGCACCGCATGCAACAGCAGCGACGGAATGGCCACGATCAATCCGAATTCGGTCGTGATCAGCGCCTCGGAAATTCCGCCTGCCAGCGTTTTGGGATCGCCCGTGCCGAAGACCGTGATCATGTTGAAGGTGTTGATCATGCCCGTGACCGTGCCGAGCAGGCCGAGCAGTGGCGCGGCGGCGGCGCTCAACGCGATGAAGGGCAGCAGCTTTTCGAGCTTCGGCCGCGTCGCGAGCATCTTCTCATACATCACTTCCTCGATGAACTCCTTGGGCTCGCGGCAGTGATCTATGGCCGCGTGCAACATGTCGCCCACCGGCCCGGCAATGCTGCTGGCGGTGGCGGTGGCCTTGGTGCGGTCACCCCGACGCAACGCCGTCAAAATCGCCTGTAAATCCGCGGGCGTCGCCAGGCGAATGCGGCTGATGGCGATCCATCGCGCCACAAAAATCGTCAGCGCCGTCAGCCCCAGCAGAAGAATCGGCACCATCACCGGCCCGCCCTTCTTGATGTGCGTCCACAAGTCGTCACGTGTCGCGTCGAGCTTCAGCGCGTTGCCCAGCGAGGCGTCAAACGGGAATTGACCCGCCCCGGTGCGGGCCAGTTGTTGCACCGACGCTGCAAACTCCGCCGGCACGGCCAGCACTGTCGGCTCGGGCGAACCCAGTTGCAGCTCGGCCACGCCCGCCGCCGGGCTTTCTTCGCTGGCGAACAACGCCACCGGACCGAGCAGCGCAAACTGCCCGCGCTCCAGTCGGCCCGCCGGCGTCAACGCCCGCCCCGCGAAGCGCTCGCCGCCCAGCACGCCCTCGAGCCGGTCGAGCGATTTGGCCAGCAACGCCGCCTGTCGCGACAGCCGCTCGGCGTCGGAAAGCTCGGACGACTCCGCCGCGTGCTTCGCGCCGTCCACCGCCTCCTTGAACCGTGCGACTTCGCTGATGTGAATGCGCGTCTCAAACGCGCGCTGGTATTCGGCCAGCAACGCGCTCAGGAACTTCACCTCGTCGCTGCGGCGTTTGACCTCGGCCTTGAGCGCGTTGAGTTCGACGAGCTGGTTTTCCTGGAATCGCTGGGCGCGTTCCAGCTCGCGCCGCTTGTCGAGCACCTGTTGCTCCAGTTCCCGCAGGCGTCGGGCCAGCGGCAACCGCTCGGCCTCAACCTGCTGCCGCAGCTCGTTGAGTTCCTTGAGCGCCGCCTGCAGGTCCGACTGCGCGTTGACAGCGACCGTTTCCAAGCCGCTGGCCTGAGCGCCCGCGACGCCGAGCAACAGGGCCAAAGCGGCCGACAAAACGTGGCGCAGACTTCCCGTCTGCCGTAACGCGGGCTTCCAACCCGCCAACCGCTGAACCGTGCAGCGCCCGCCGACTGCCAGTCGGCGATACGGCAGACTCCCAATCTGCGCTACAAGTTGTAGCGCAGACTTCCAGTCTGCCGTATCGCGGGTTTCCAACCCGCAGAGCGCTGAGCCGTACAGCATCCGCCGACTGGAAGTCGGCGATACTGCAGGTTGGGAAACCTGCGCTACAACCGGTTGGTAGCGCAGACTGGCAGTCTGCCGTAACACGGGCTTCCAACCCGCCAACCGCTGAACCGTGCAGCGCCCGCCGACTGCCAGTCGGCGATACGGCAGATTTGCAATCTGCGCTACGAGCGTTTGGATGCGACCCGCCTTCATTGGATTTGCACCGGCAACGCCACAAACGCGGCGGGCGTCGTGTTCTTGTAAACGGCCAGCGCCTTGCGGATCGGCTCAACCAGCTCACGCCGTTCGGTCCACTGCCAGCCCTGACGCGACGGCACACCCACTCCGGCGTATTGACCCGCCTTGTCCACGAAGTAGGCCTGCGCCAGCCCCACATAAATCGTCTCAACCTGCACCTCCGCGCCGGCGGGATTCTTCCGCACCTCGTTCACCACCGTGACGGCGGCGTTGAACTTGTCCACCTCGTTGAGCAGCCCCACGACGGTTTGCAACCGCTCCACCGGCCCGGCCTTCGTGGCGGCGGGATCGGCGGGGATGCGTTGGAGCAAAGGCTGAACTTTCTCGAGCAAAGGCGGGGGGAACGCGGGCGCGAGCGCGCGCACCCGTTGCTCGAGCGCGCCGGCCAGTTCGCGCGCGCGCTCCAGCGCGGCGTGCAGTTCGCGTTGTTGCGCCAGGGCCGCCTCCCGCTCCTCATCGGCCCGCGTGCGGTTGGTGGAAACGTTGCCGAGTTGGTCGCCAAGGCTCTGCAGTTCGCGCTCGAACATGCGGATGCTCTGTTCGAGCAGTTCCCTGTCCGCCTGCCAGTCGCTGCGCGTCTTGGAAATGAGCTGGCGCGTCTGCACCCATTGCTCCAGGGCGGTGCGCGCCGCCCCCACGGGCGATAGTTCGCCCGCAACGACCGCCGCGCTGCTGGCGCAGAGCAGGGTCAAACAGACCCGCGTGAATCGGTTCATGGTTCTCGGTTACCGGATTCTCCCGGCGCACCGGCAACAGTCCCGGCACAAGCGCAATTTCCAGATCGCCAAACAGCGTGAGACCGGCCGTGTGGTGAAGAGATGACGTTTTGGTGACGAATCTGTTACAACCCCCTCGCTGCTGTGCACCCCCGCGCCGTCGCCTTCCGGATTTCGCGCCAAAACGCTGGCCCGCGCTGCGCGCGCAGCCCCGAGCTTTCAAAAGACGGTTCGGCGAGCAGCCGCCCCACCGGCCCGGTGCCAGCGACAACCACGCGCGGCTCCGGGCGAAAGGAAATCAGGAGTTGACGAGCGCGCATCGGGCCTTTAGGGTCATTTCGATTTTTGGCGAAACGTCAAATGATGCGCGAATTTCTCCACCTCACCCGTGCGCTGGCCGACCCGACGCGCCTGCGGACGCTGTTGGCCCTGCGCGGCGGCGAGCTGTGCGTCTGCCAGATCACCGAGCTGTTCGGCCTCGCGCCCTCGACCGTCTCCAAGCACCTGGCCGTCCTGCATCAGGCCGGGCTGGTCACCCAGCGCAAAGACGGGCGCTGGATTTATTACGCGCTGCCGCACCGGGACGCGCCCGTGGCCGTGCGCGAGGCGCTGGACTGGGTCGTCAAAACCCTGGGCCGCTCACCGGAGGCGCTCGCCGACCGCAAACGCCTTGACGCCATCCGACGTTGCGATCCCTCGGACCTGTGCCGCAAACAACTCCGCGCATGAAACCGCTTGTGTTGATTCTGTGCACCGGCAACTCCTGCCGCAGCCACCTGGCCGAGGGCATCCTGCGCGCTGCAGCCGGGGATTTCCTGGAGGTGGCCAGCGCCGGCTCCGAACCGGCGGGCTATGTCCACCCGCTGGCCATCCAGGTCATGCGCGAAATCGGCGTGGACCTTTCCGGCCACCGCTCCAAGCACCTGAACGAGTTCCTGAGCCGAGAGGTGGAAACCGTCATCACCGTTTGCGGCAACGCGGATCAGGTCTGCCCGACGTTCCCCGGTCAGGTGAACCGCCACCACTGGCCGTTTGAAGACCCGGCCAAAGCCACGGGCACGGAGGCGGAGAAACTCGCGGTGTTCCGGCGCGTGCGCGACGAAATCCGCCGCGTCTTCGAGGCCTACGCCGCCGGCCGGCGCGATCAACTCCGCACTGCACACAACACCGGCTAAGCTGTCCACCGACTTCAAACTCCAACCACGCCCATGAACAACGAGCTTCAGGCTCAGGACATTCTAGACC
>JAOAIM010000133.1 GCA_026414705.1 Verrucomicrobiia bacterium
GCCCTGCCGGGGCGGGTAGGCTCGCAGCATGACGATCCCGGACTTGGATGGTGTGGCGCGCCCGGCGGGTTGGCGGACGGTCGGCACGGCCGATTGTTTGACGGGACAATTCGGTGGAGCGCGGGGCGATGGATCGGGCGGCGCGATGGCGGGGCGCAGTGTTCACGGGTGCGACGCCGGATTGACGTGAACGAGGAATGAACCTTTGCCTGCAACGAAGCGAGTTGCGCGATCTTCACGCGAAGGTCGCGGCGGGCGAGCGCCTGTCGGAGGCTGAGGCGCTGCGGTTGTTTCAGACGCGCGATTTGCACGCGCTGGGGGCGCTGGCGGATCTGGCCAACCGCCGCAAAAACGGCCAGCGCGCCAGCTACATCGTCAACCGCTACATCAACTACTCGAACTATTGCATCCTCTCGTGCCAGTTCTGCTCGTTCGCGCGCAAGAAGCGGGATGCCGACGGGTTTGAGTTGAGTTTGGACCAGATCGTGGCGCGGGCGCGAGAGGCTTTACGGCTGGGAGTCACCGAGGTGCACATCGTCGGTGGTCTGCATCCGACGCTGCCTTTCAGCTTTTACGTGGAGATGCTCCGCGCGCTGCGGGCGCTGGATTCTGAGATCACGCATCCGAGTTCGGTTATCGCGCCGCATTCATCACTCGTTGGGAATCGGCAAAGGCCCGGCCCCCAGCCGCGTCGCCTGCACCTGAAATGCTTCACGGCGATTGAAATTCTGCATTTCGCGTGGCTGGCCAAAAAGTCGGTGGAGCAGGTGTTGATCGAGTTGAAAGAGGCGGGGCTTGATTCGTTGACCGGCGGCGGGGCGGAGATTTTTGCCCCGGCGGTGCGGCAGCGCATCGCGCGGGGCAAGGAGTCGGCGGATGAGTGGTTGGACGTGCACCGGACGTGGCATCGGCTGGGCGGGCGCAGCACCTGCACGATGTTGTATGGGCACGTGGAATCGCTGGCGGATCGAGTGGATCACCTGCGTCGGTTACGGGCCTTGCAGGATGAGACCGGCGGGTTTGTCGGCTTCGTGCCCCTGCCGTATCAGCCGGAGAACAACGACATTCCGGTGGACCATCCGCCCACGGGCTTCGACACGTTGCGCACCATCGCCGTGAGCCGGCTTTACCTCGACAACTTCGATCACATCACTGCCTACTGGGTGGGGTTGGGCCTGAAGCTGGCGCAGGTGGCGTTGAGTTTTGGCGCGGATGATCTGCACGGAACGATTCTCGAGGAGCACATCTTTCACATGGCCGGTGCCAGGACGCCGCAACTGCAAACCGAAGCCGAAATGATCAAGGCGATCCGCGAAGCCGGCCGCGTGCCCGTGCAGCGAAACACGTTCTACGAGCCGATCCGCCTGCCCGATGATACTGGGGAAACAGACCGGAGCATCACGGGATCGGCAGATGCGGACGTGGCGTTGTCAACCGCGCCGGGGATGTGATGCCGGCAGTGCCCCCGGGGCGCGAGCGCCGCTGGACAGGGTCGCATCATCGCGGTGGCCGTTGCGCAATTGAGGATGTAGAGGGAGGGTCGTCTCCAGGCGGTCACGGTCAGGTCGCCCGACCTGACGGGAGGTTCCCTCCCCGTGCCGCATTTCTGCCGATTCAATGTTCGATGTTCGATGTTCAGTGTTCGGTGTTCGATGTTCGGTGTTCGGTGTTCGATGTTCGGTGTTCGGTGTTCGATGTTCGCCACTCTGCGGCGCGTTCACCCTCACCCCGGCCCTCTCCCTCGAGGGAGAGGGAGTTCCCATGCCGCGCCCCGCAAACGCGCCAGCGTTTTGGAGTGCGGCGGTTTGTCGTCGCTTTGGATTCGCCGACTGCCAGTCGGCGACACAGCAGATTCCCAATCTGCGCTACGCTCCGACGCTCCACGCTCCCACGCTCAGACGCTCTGACGCGCGGTCAAAGCTGTTCCGCCCCTTCGGGGCTTGAGAGGATTTGAGGGCGCGCGCCAACCCAGGGCGTTGCCCTGGGCTAGCGTTGTGGTCGCGCCTTCGGCGCTCAAAGCGGTTGACGAAACGCTCTTTCGGCGGGACGCCGAAAACGGCACGCGAGAGGCGTGCGCTCCCCCTTCTTGCTTCGATGTTCGATGTTGGCTGTTCGTTGTTCGATGTTCACCGCTGTGCGGTGCGTTCACCCTCACCCCGCCCCTCTCCCTCGAGGGAGAGGGGATTGCCCAAGCCGCGCAAGGGCAAGGCGATGACCCGTGACGCACGCAGAGCCCTGTTCAAAGTTCAAGGTTCAAAGTTCAGAGTTTTGAGTGTTGGTTTCGCCGCGTTGATTTCGCCGACTGCCAGTCGGCGGCACAGCAGATTTCCAATCTGCGCTACGCTCCAGGCTCCCCACGCTCCGACGCTCCAACGGTCCCCTTTGCACGCGCAAAACTCTTGCGCCCCTTCGGGGCTTGAGCGCGCCAACCCAGGGCGTTGCCCTGGGCTAACATTGTGATCGCGCCTTCGGCGCTCAAGGCCATCGGTGAATCGTGTTTTCGGCGGGACGCCGAAAACCGCACGCGAGACGCGCGTGCGCTCCCCTATCTCATTCGATGTTCGATGTTCGTTGTCCGATGTTCCCCTGGTCCGATTTCCCCCGTTCCTGAGTTCCTCCTTCGATGTTCAGTGTTCGTTGTTCGATGTTCACCACCCTGCAGTGCGTTCACCCTCACCCTGGCGCTCTGGCTCGGGGCAGAGTGGGTTCCGAGGCGGCGACCTGCGAGCGCGACGGCGTTTTGGGGATTCAGAGCCAGCCCTGCGCGTGGCCGCGCGCGGCGCGTTGTTGCTCCAAATAGTCCACCCAGGCGTCCATGCCTGCGCCGGTGCGCGCCGAGACCTCGAAGATGTGCGCGTGATGGCTGATGCGCCGGAGGTTGGCCAGTGCCAGCTCGCGCTGGAATCCGGCCGCCGCCGCCAGATCGCTCTTGGTCACCACGGCCACGTGCGCTGAGTGAAACAGGGGCGGATACTTCAGCGGTTTGTCCTCACCTTCGGTCACCGAAAGCAGCACGACTCGCAGGTCTTCGCCCAAGTCGTAGTCGGCCGGGCAAACCAGGTTGCCGACGTTTTCAATCACCAGCACCTCCAGGGCGTCGAGGTCCAGTTGTCCCGCCGCGCGGGCGACCATTTCGGCATCCAGATGGCACACCGTGCCGGTGTTGATTTGCACGACCGGGATGCCCGCCGCGCGCAATGCCGCGGCGTCGTTGTCGGTCGCCAGGTCGCCGGTGATGACGCCCGGGCGCAGGCGCCCGGCCAGGCGACGGGCGGTTTCACGGATGAAGGTGGTTTTGCCCGAGCCGGGGGCGGACATCACGTTGAGCACGAGGAGTTTTTTGGCGCGGAAGAAGCCGCGATTGCGCTCGGCCAGGCGCGCGTTTTTTTCGAGCAGGGAGCGGTTCAATTCCAACAATCGCCCGCTCGTGTGGCCGGGGTGGTGTTCGTGCGCGCCGGCGTGGCTCGCGGCGACCCAATCGTGCTCATGGGCGTGCGCCGGGTCGTGGGCGTGTGCGTGGGGGCCGGTTGCCGGCCCGTGCCCGCTGCCAAGGCCGGCGCCGCTCAAACCGCATCCGCATTCCTGACACATGGCTGGTTCGGGGTGGCGGCCGGCTCGATTTCGACGGCCGCGATTTCCAACTCCTGCCCGCGCACCAGTTCGCCGCCCACCGCGCCGCAGCGCGGGCACGGAGTCCAAAAGTCGTCGCACGGATACTCGCTCTCGCACCGGGCGCATTGGGCGGCGGCGGGCACGGGTTCGATTTGAAGGATGGCGGTCTCGGCCAGCGTGCCGCGTCGCGCCACGTCCCAGGCAAATTGCATCGCCTCGGGCACGACACTGCTGAGGGCGCCGATGCGCAACCGCAGTGCGGTGATGCGCGCGGCGCCGGCGGCGCGGGCGGATTCCTCGGCCAGCCGCAACGCTTCGCTCATCAAGGCCATTTCGTGCATTCGCCTTTTCAATTTGCCATCAACGCCCGACGTTGCCCGGTCTTTTCTTGCCAAACCTTGTGCAGGGGTTGTAGCCGGGTGCGGCGCGTTGGACTGGTTTGTTGCCGCGCAACGAAACCGGCTGCGCCGGCCCGACCCCGTTCAGCCTGCGCGTCCGGCTCCGGGCAGCAGCGTGGCGTCCACGCTGCGCGTCCAGCGTTCCTGTTCGGCGATCGGGATCAAGCCGCGCTGGACTTTGAGCCAGGCCATTTCGCGGAGCGAGCGCCAGCCGTAGCGCCGGGCCGCCTCGCGCAACTGGCTGGTTTTGACGCCGGGCTGAATCAGTTCGGCGACAGGCTCGTTAATGAGGAAAAACTCGTAGATGGCGATGCGTCCGCGGTAGCCGCGCTGGTTGCATTCGACGCAACCACGTCCGCGCCAGGCGCGCACTTCCTCGGGCGGCAGGCGCAACGCCTCGGCCATTTCGCGGCGGGCCGAGGGCGCGATGTCCGGGTCCGGCTCGGCGCAGTGGCGGCAGATGCGGCGGGCGAGCCGTTGGGAGATGCTGCAGACCAGCGAGGAGGCGACCAGGTAGGGTTCGATGCGCATTTCCAACAGGCGCGTGACGGCGCTGATGCTGTCATTGGTGTGCAAGGTGGAAAACACGAGGTGGCCGGTTTGGGCCGCGCGCACGGCGATTTCGGCCGTTTCCAAATCCCGAATTTCGCCGATCAACACCACGTCCGGGTCATGCCGGAGCACCGAGCGGAGGCCGCTGGCGAAGGTCAGTCCGATCTGTTCGCGCACCTGGATTTGGACCACGCCATCGAGTTGATACTCGATGGGGTCCTCGAACGTGATGATTTTGCGGCCCTCGTCGTTGGCCTGGGCCAGGGCGGCATAGAGGGTGGTGGTTTTGCCGCTGCCGGTCGGCCCGGTGAGCAGGATCATCCCCTGGGGCAGTTGGATCAGTTGCGCAAAGAGTTGTTCCTGCTCCGGCTCCATGCCCAGTTGGCCGAGGTCCAGCAACAGGCTCTGGCGGCCCAGAATGCGCAGGCACACCGCCTCGCCGTGTTTGGTCGGCACGATCGAGACGCGCAGGTCGTATTCTTCGTTGCCGGTTTTCATCGCGATGCGCCCGTCGTGTGGCAGGCGTTTCTCGGCAATGTTCAGCCCGGCCATGATTTTGAGACGCGACACGACGGCGGCGTGCAACTGACGCATCTCGGCGGGCACGGGCACGGTTTCCAAAATCCCGTCCACGCGGTAGCGCAGTCGGATGGCGTTGGGGTAGGGTTCGAGGTGAATGTCAGTGGCGCGCAGGCGCAGCGCCTCCTGGAGAATTTGATCCACAAACGCTGAAACGGTCGCCTCCAGCGCCGAATCGGTTCCGTGTTCCTGAACATCGAAAACGATCTCGCGCTCCAGGTCCTCGCCCCCGCGTTCCTCGCGCAGGCGTTGGAGGGTTTCCGCGCCCAGGCCGAACTGTTTTTTGATGACCGCGTGGATGGCGCTGGGGGTGGCGAGGACAATTTTGACGCGCTTGTTGAGCAGCAGACGCAGGTTGCCCTGTTCCATCGGGCCGGGCGGTTCGCTGAACGCCAGCGTGAGCGAGTCGGCGTCGCCGCCCACCGGCAGCATGTGGTAGTGGAAGATCAGCCGCAGTGGCACCAGTTCCAACGTCTCGCGCTTCAACTCCAGCGCCGTCGGGTCCACAAATTCCAGCCGGTGCACCTGCGCGAGCGCGCGCCAGGTGTCCTCCTCCGAGACGTAGTTGAGGTCCACGATGGCGCGGTGCTGGGGCAGGTTGAGACGGCGCTGGCGCCGCCGCACCTGTTCGAGTTGCGCGGGCGTGAGTTTGCCCTGGGCCAGCAGCAGTTCGCCGACTTCGCCGGTTTGCAGACCCGAATCCGCGATCATCGCCTGAGATGGTGCGCGTTCGGGCGGCGCGGTGCAACCGGGATTCGCCCGGATTTTTTCCCGGGCCCGCTGGCCGGCGCGCCTGGGGCACGGGGCACGGCGAGGGATGGTTGGGTTGGGTTTTGCGACTGCCCGTGTTCGCGCGGTCGTCTTGCGTCGCACGGAGAAATTTTCCCGTGAAACGGGTTGACAGTCGGCGCGAAGACGGGGCAAATGGCGGCATGAAGCGAAAGTTCGTTTCCCTGAGTGCAGCGGCGGCGGTGGCAGTCTGTGCGGTTGGGTCGGGGCGGGTGCGCGGAGCGGATGTGTTTTGGAGCAGTAACGGCGGTTTTCAGCCCGCGACGGTGGTCATCAGCCCGGGCGAGAGCGTGACGTGGTGGAATAACGACGATTTTTTTCCGGTGCAGGTGACCAGTGACGCGCCGTTTGGGAATCCAAACTACTTTTCATTCCTTCTGGTGGATTATGGCGACAGCGCGACGCGGACCTTTCCCAACCAGGGCACGTTCGGTTATCACAGCAACTACGGCCAACAGGGTTACGTGGTGGTGAACGTGCCGCCCGTGGTCACGATCACCAATCCCCCCAACGGCGCGGTGTTCACCGCCCCGGCGACCGTGCTGATCCAGGTCGAGGCTTCGGAGACGCCCGATGACGTCGTGTGGGACGTGGCGTTTTTTGTGGCGAACGGTTCGGTGACAAATCTGATCAGCGTGGATGACACCGCGCCGTTCAGCGCGGTGGTGACGAATCTGCCGCCGGGCAGCTACACGCTGATTGCCGTGGCGACCGATTACTACTACGCCACGGCCACCAACGCGGTGAGCATCACCGTGGTCGGCGGCGGGCCGATCCAACTGAGCGCGCCGCGCCGGGTGGGCAACCAGTTTCTGTTCGAGGCGACGGGTCTCACGCCCGGACGCACCAACGTGCTCCAGGTCTCAACCAACCTGGTGAGCTGGACCGGGCTTCAAACCAACGTGGCCACGGCCGCGTCGGCCACGTTTACCAACGCGCTGCTGCCCGGAGCGCGGTTCTACCGGCTCGTGCAACGTCCCTGAGCGCCGGCGTTCGGGAGGACCGGTTCGGATTGGAAGGTTCACGCAAATGCCCGCGCTCAATCCGAACGGGCGCGCGACACAAACGGATTTCCCCGGATGTAAAAACGCAGGTGGCGTCGCGCCCAGTGTCGGGCGTAAGCCACGCCCACGCGTGGCGAGCGGGCGATGAGGATGCGCGCGGGACGATCCGGCTCGGCCACAAACAGATCGTCGCTCAGCAGGTCGTGGCCGTTGTGCCGGCGGTCAATTCCCATCGCACGGCAGAGCAGGCCGGGGCCGGAGGCGCGGGTGTTGAGATTTTTCACCGGTTCGAGCGCGCGCAACAGCACGGCCGCGCCGTGGCCGGGGCGTTCGGTCACGACGTTGAGGCAGTAATACATGCCGTAGATGAAATACACGTAGGCGTGGCCGGGCGGGCCGAACATGACCTGATTGCGGGCGGTCAGGCCCCTGGAGGAATGCGAGGCCAGGTCGTGCGGCCCGACGTAAGCCTCAACTTCAACAATGCGCCCGATGCGCTCGATGCCGTCGGCGCGATGCACGAGCCATTTGCCGAGGAGTTCGCGCGCGACGGTGACCGTGTCGCGGGCGTAGAAGGCGCGTGGCAGCTTTTGCATGGCTGCAATTTAGCGGCCCGGCTGGCTGAACGAAATCGGAACGGCGCGAGCCGCCAAACTGGTGCGCGCGGCTGGCGGGCATTCGAGGTCGCAGGCTTGGAGACGTTGGCGGCGAGTGGCGGCGTTGCGCCCGCGGGAAGCCGGAGAAAAAAACAAGCCCTGACAACCTCTGCCAGGGCTTGTCGGTTTTCGTTGCCTACTGCCTCGGTCAGGAGCCCCTCCCTGGGAGGGCCGGAGTCTTGTTTCTCGTCCTACGTCCGGCCCTGCGAACCTTGCGTCCTGCCGAAACCAACCTCGCAAGCGCCAGAATCCGGGAGTCGTGACACCCACCGGCGCTCGCTGTGGCGGGACAATCGAACGCCAGCCAGTCCGGCTCCCGTGCTTGGCTTGAGACTGGCGCTTGCGACCGGCCTACGTGTAGCCCCAAGGGCAGTGAACCGTCTATCAGTCGCCGCCCTGAAAATCGTGTAGTCAAAAAGCCTGACAAATTTCCTGAGCCGGTCGGGGCAACTCGCGGCGCGTCGCAACGGGGCAACCGCCCGTTGGGAATGAGAGTCGGCGCGCGGCGCGGGCGCGGGCCTCAATCCAGGCTGCGCGTCCATTCGATCGCGTGTTGCAGCACTTCACGAGCGTCCTGCAAGCCGAGCTTTGTGCGGATTCGGGCGCGGTAGGCCTCGACGGTTTTGATGTCCAGATGCAGTTCGGCAGCGATTTGACGGGGTTTGTGTCCCCGACCAATCAATTCGAACACCCGCAACTCGCGGTCGGAAAGCCGGGCGATGCCATCGCGCACGACCGGGCCCGGCGCGGCGGCGTTGGCCGCGATGCCCGCTGCGATGCGCGGGCTGACAAACACCTCGCCTTCCAACACGCGCCGCATGGCCTGCAGTACCTTCTGGGTCGCTTCCTGCTTGGTGATGTAACCACGCGCGCCGGCGCGCAGTGCCCGCTCGGCGTAGAGACTCTCATCGTGCATCGAGACGACCAGAATGGGCAGCCGCGCGCGTCGCGCATGGAGCTCTTTGATCAGGTCGAGCCCGTGCGAATTGCGAAGGCTCAAATCCACAATGGCCAGGTCCGGTGGGCATTGTTCCAGGTTGTGGAGGGCCTCGTGCAGGTCGGCGGCCTCGCAGCAGACCCGCAGGTCCGGTTGTTCGTTGATCAACCCGGCCAGCCGTTCGCGCACCAGCGGATGATCGTCCACGATCATCACCCGGCGCGGCGTGTGGAACTCAGCTCTTCTGGCAGCACCTGAAGACATACCCGCTTCCTTTGGGGCCGGACCGAAAGCTTTCTCCCGCCCGCGGCAACCAAAACGCTTCGGTGACTTTGTCGGCAACGCGGATGCTCCAAGGTCTGCCCGGGCCCATCCGCTGTGCCCCACCCGAAAGCATGAACGCATCCTACAAAGTCGGTTCGGTCAGGCCAGCGCAATTTCGCCGGCCCCGCCGCGTGTGCGCGAGCGGTTGGTCGCCGCCGTGGAGCATGGTCGGGAAGGGATGCGCTCAGAACCACGTGAACCGCTCGGGCACGTAAACGATGTCGGAGGGCTTCAGATAAAACGGCTCGGCGCTGTAGCCCTTGAGAACGTTCCGAAGGTTGATCGTGTAGTTCTGAGTTTTGCCGTCGTCGTGGCGGATGATGGTGACGTTTTTGAGGTTGGCGCGGGTGGGATCAGGTCCGCCGGCTTCCATGATCGCTTCCAGCGCGGTGAGCGGTCGGTCGGCGGTGATCTTGCCGGGTCGCAAGACCGCGCCGCTGACATACACGCTGAACGAGGAGGAGACGACGTTGACGCGAACCTCCTTGATGACGAGTTGAGGCGCGTATTTTTCCACGAGGGTTTTTTCCAGCTCCGCCGGCGTCAGCCCCGCCGCCTTCACCTCGCCGATCAACGGCAGCGAGATGTTGCCGTCGCGCCGGATGGGTTGCGGTTGCGTGTCGAGATTGGGCGAGCCGGGGAAACTTACGCGCAGCACGTCGCCCTCGCGGAGCGGCACTGCCTCAGGGCGGGCGGCGGCTTGCTGCATGGCCTGTTGCAGGCCCGGGTGGGTTGCCTGACAACCGGCCAACGCCAGGACCGCGACTCCCAGCGCAATGTGCGGCCATGTCCGCGTCCATCGAGCCAGAAAGCGCCGGATGCCCGAATGAACCGTCGTTGCGAGTTGTTTGCTCATCGCTGCCTCCAATCGTTTTTCCACTCAACGTGGCGTCATTTTCTGCCAGCGCCTTTCGCCGGTCAAAGGCGTTTTCCGCCGGAACTTTCGGACGGCGCGTCCGTAAAAGTGCCGTTCGGCGCACCGGCGACAACCTTCGAACCGTGGCGCGCCTTGACCGCGAATCGGCCAGACCAATTTTTGGCCAAATGTGTCTCCGGCCTGTCGGAAAACATGTCGGCTTCCGCTCCGAAAACAGGCCCGTTGCCCGGCGGCAAGCTGGGCGGCGTCTCCCGGTGCATCAGATTTCCTGGCCGGCGAATGGACCCGGTTAATTCCTAGACGCAAACTTGTTTGCCGAGACCCGTGCTTTTCAAGGGGTTGAAACCGGTCGGCTCAATCGGGAGCTCCTGCGTGCTTTGAAGCGTTGATCCGATGCGTTTGGTCCGGGCTGCTTGGCAAACCTTTTGCAAAGGCCGCTGGCGGTATGGTCCAAGGACAAGGATTGATTGTGGGGGTAAGGCGTTACGCTCTTGCCGTTTTGGTTTTGGGGAATTTTGCAACTTTCCTGATCTGCACAGCCCTGGGCGCGGCGAGCGTCACGCTCACGTGGAATCCCAGCCCCGACCCGAACGTCATCGGCTACCGCATTTATTACGGCGTCGCCAGTCGTGTGTACACCAACGTCGTGGACGTGGGCAACGTGACCACCGCCACGATCTCCAACCTGGTCGAAGGCGTGACGTATTATTTCGCCGCCACCGCTTACAACATCCTGGGCATGGAAAGCGATTTCTCCGAGGAAGTCGCCTTCACCATCCCCAACCCTTACGTCAACTATCCGCCAACGCTCGACCCGATCGCCAATCGCACGATCAATGAGGATGCCGGACCACAGACCGTGACGCTCACCGGAATTAGCAGCGGGCACTCTAACGAGGTGCAAACCCTCACCGTCACCGCCACCTCCAGCAACCCGGCGCTGATCCCCAACCCAACCGTCTCCTACACCAGCCCCAACAGCACCGGC
>JAOAIM010000134.1 GCA_026414705.1 Verrucomicrobiia bacterium
GTATTCGACGGTCTTGACGCTCAGGTGCAGTTCGGCGGCGATCTCCTTGCTTTTCTTCCACTGCCCGATCATCCGAAACACCTCGAACTCCCGGTCGCTGAGCGCTTCCAGCGGTGATTGCTGGGGCGGCACCTGCCCGCGCAGCCGCTGTTGCAACATTCGCGCCGCCAGCGCCTCGCTCACATACAACTCCCCGGCCAGCACCCGCCGGATCGCCGTCGGAATCTGCTCCAGCGCGGACTGCTTCATCACATACCCGAGCGCCCCCGCCCGAAAGGCAATTTCCGCATACACGTTTTCATCGTGCGCGCTGACCACCAGCACCGGCAGCCGCGGATACCGCGCCTTGATGTTGCGCATCAACTCCAACCCGCTGCTCTCCTTGAGCGAGATGTCCGCGATCACCAGGTCGGGCTGCAACCGCTCAATGGCGCTGAGCGCCCGCCCGGCGTCCTCCTCCTCGCCGCACACCATCAAATCCGGCTCGCGTTGAATGAGCTGCGCGATGCCAAATCGCACCACGGCGTGATCGTCCACCAACAAAATGCGTTTGCGGTGCGATGCGGGCGGCGATGATTGAGCGCGCGACATAAACGTCCCGGCGTTCGGGCCACCGCATCGTGCCGCATCAACTCTTGAGGCGCAACGGCGATTGCGCCCGCGTTGAAAACGCAACCGCCGGCAGCCGAACCGACCCCCTCGTTCGCCCTGAACCGCGCTGGCTGTTCACGCCGGGCCGGGAGTCGCCGGCGCCGGCTCGCGCCCCGGCGGTTGCGCCGGCTCACGCAAAAACTCGGTCAACTCCCGCAAAAACGGCTCGATGTCGGTGACCAGCCCGACGGCCTGGAATGAACCGCGGTCGGTGAGCTTGGTTACCACCGCCGGATTGATGTCCACGCAAATGGTTTTGACACTCGCCGGCAGCAGGTTGCCCACCGCAATCGAATGCAGCATCGTGCCCATCATCAGCGCAATGCTCACGCCCTCGAGCCGCACGCGCATCGCCCGCTGCGCCTCCACCACGTCGGTGATCACCTCCGGCAACGGGCCGTCGTCACGAATCGAACCGGCCAGGACAAAATCCACGCCGTGCCGGATGCACCGGTAGAGAATGCCGCGGCGCAGGAGGCCTTTCTCGACGGCGGCGCGCAGACCGCCGGCCGCGCGGAGGGTGTTGATCGTGCGCATGTGATTTTCGTGGCCCTCATGCGCGAGCACCGCCCGCTCCAGATACACCCCCAGCGACGTGCCAAAGAGCGCGTGCTCGGCGTCGTGAACCGCCAGCGCATTGCCCGAAAAGAGCACCTGCACATACCCCCATTCAATGAGCCGCTCCAGATGCTCGCTCGCCCCCGTGTGCACGACCGCCGGGCCGGCCACGACCAGAATTTTGCCGCCCGAGCGTTTCGCCCGGCAAAACTCCGCCGCCACCTCGCGAATCACGGCGCTCTTGGGCTTCTCGCTCGACACACTGCTGGTCATGAATTCAAAAACGCTCGGACGCTCCGGCGAGCGTTGCACCGGCGCAACCCGAATCCCGTGATGCCCCACCGCAAAAAGCATTCCCTTGCGCACGCCGGAAAACTTCACCGTCATGGCCGTGCGCGCCACCGGGTCCACCCAAATCCCGCAGTCCATCGTCGCAGGTTTCACCTCAATCCACTGCCCCGCCAGATGCACGTAGGTCGGCTGGTTGGTCGTGACGTAGAAGTTTTCCGGGAACACCCCGTCGGCGGGCGCCGGGGCGAGCTGCACCTCGGCTTCGCGCACCACCTCGGCGCCGTGCGGGCGCAAGCGGCGCACCAGATCGTCCACCGCCTCGGGCGTCGGCCCCCGGACCTCGATGCAGGCATAGCTGGGGTCGGTGCGCTGGCGGCCCACCTCGATGCGCCGGATGGTGAAATCGCCGCCGTGATTGAGGATTTCGTCCAGCACGCGCGGCAGGATGAGCGAATCAATGATGTGCCCGCGCAGTTCGATGTGTTGCGAAAACATGGTTGTGCCCTCCGTGCACCGCCGACGCCGCGCGCGCGACGGTTTCGTTCCCCCGTTCAGTCCAACCGCCGCACGCGCACGTTGCGGAACTCGACCTTCATGTCCAGACCCGGATGAATTTGCAGGCCGATCGGCCCGGCGACCGGGAAATTCGTGTTCAGGTAGTTCGTCACGGCGGGTTGACCGTTGATCCAGACGCGGAACGTGTCACCGCGCGCTTCGAGCCGGAACTGATTCCACTCGCCCGGTCGGAAGCATTGCTCAAGGTTTTTGGCGCGACCCGCTTCGGGATACTTCTCCGGATTACCGACGTAAAAGGAGCCGGTGAGGTCCTGCTTGAGACTGCGCGAAACGCCCATCTGCAACTGCAACTGCCGCCGCCCGTCGCGGCTCTGGCGAAACATCACGCCGCTGTCAATCTCCCCGCTCCAGCGCGCCTCGCACTCGAAGACAAAATCGCCAAACGATTGCTCCGTCCACAACATGCTGCCCTTTTTCTCCGGGTCGTTCTCGCCCACGATCGTGCCGTCCACCACCCGCCAGTAGGGATTCGGATCGGGCACCTTCCAGCCTTTGAAATCGCGCCCGTTGAAGAGCGGCTCGAATTTCTCAATGGAATCGGCGGCCCGCGCCGGGCCGGGTTGCCAGAGACCGCCCAGGCCCAACACCAGCCCCGCCAGCCACCATCGCATCCAACCGTTCACCATCAATGACATGTTCATAAAACCGTTCTCGCCTCGCCAGGGCGGCCGCGCCAAGCCCACCCCACCACGCACCCCAGCCACGCCAGCGCCGAAAGCCCCGCGCCCACCCGAAACGCACCATCCTCATAGCGCAACTCCACCCGATGCGCCCCGGGCGGAACTTCCACGGCCTGGAAGGCGTAGTTGGCCCGCAGCAACGGCGTGGCCTGCCCGTCCAAGCGGGCGCGCCAGGCCGGATACCACGTCTGCGCGATGACCACGAGCGCCGGCGCGTCGGACTCCACCTCGAACGCCACGCGCTGCATTTCAAAGCGCGCGTTGCGCACCTCCACCCGTGCCGGGGCGCGCACCTTCACCCGCGCCGCGTCCGCCGCAGGCAGGAGAACCGAACGTCGCGGGTCAAAATCCGCCCGGAACAATTGCTCCAGCGCCGCCGCGTCCTCCAGAAACGCCGGCTGCTGACCGCCCGTGATCCAGGGCAGGAACGTCCCGCGCGGTCGCCATTTCAGGTCCTCGCCCGGCGCGGTGAGTTGGGACACCGCCAGCAGATCGAGCAATCCCGGCGAGGGAATGTTGGCCATGCTGGAAAGCGCCGAGATCAGTTCGCCACTGCGCCGCGGATACAGCGAGAAAAAGCCGTCCACCTTCGCAAACCCGTCGAGCAGGTTGCAGTTGGCAAACAGCCCCAGGCGCTTGACGATGAAATTGTCGCCCGGATTCGCGAGCACAACTTCGCGGAATCGCCGCACCGCATCGGCCCGGAGCAGCGCGCGCGATTGGCCCAGCGTCGGTTCGGGTTGCATCTCCAACTTCACCCGCGCCAGGCCCGGCTCAAACACCCAGGGCAGGGTTGTGGGATTCTGCGAGGGCTGGTGCGTGAGCGCGTCCAGCCACACCAACGCCACCAACGCCCACGGCGCCAGGCGCAACACCAACGGACGCGCCCGCTGCATCGTCGCCAGCAACAATCCCGCCGTGGCGATCAGGAACGCCGCCCGGCTCAGCGCGCTGAACCACGTCATTTGCAGGTTCTCGCCCGGCGCCGGCGCGCGCCACGCCCAAACCGCCACCACGCCCATCAACGCCAGCATCATCAGGGCAACCCGCTCGATCCACCTGGAGCATCCGGTCGCTCCCGATGGCTGCGGCGGCGGCACCGCCGGGGCTGCGCCCGCGGCCGCGGCTTGCGGAAGCAACCGCGCCAGCGTCAACGCCGCCAGCATCGGCAGCGCAAACGTCACCACCACCAGGAACTTCACCGGATAGGTCATCAGGCTCACCAGGGGCAGAACCGCCCGCACCGCGCGGTAGAAAATCGTTTGATCCCCCATCGCCAGCACCAGCGCCACCAACGCTCCGATCCCCAGCACGCCCGCGCGCGAGTTCCAATACGACCTGCCCTCCGACCCGGTTGCCTGCGCCCGACCATGTCGCAGCGCAACGCCGGTGAGCAGCGCCAGCAGCAGCACCGCCATGCCGGGGTAATACGACGAGGTCCAGTTCTGCCCCTGCTGAACGAACATGCCCAGGTTCGACATCCGGCCAAACGCGACCGGCACCAGAAAATTTGCCAGCCCGCGCGCCGGCATGGACCAGCGCGTGTCCGCATAACCCACCTCGCGCTCCGAGTGGGCCACCAGTTGCAGAAACGGCAGCAACTGCGCCGCCGCCAGCAGAAACACCAGCACCACCAGCGCCGGAAAACGCAGCGCAACGCGCCGGAGCATTGTTGCGGACGCAGCGTCGTTCGTCGGCGCGGTCTGAGCGGGCTGGCGCGCAGCTTTCCAGGCGCGCCCCAGGTCGCTCGCCCACATCGCCGCCAGCAACAGCCACGTGAACAGGATGGTTTCGGGCCCGCCCGCGAGCATTTGCATCGCGCCCGCCAGCGCCGCGAGCCACACCTGCCGCCCGCCCTCGCGCCAGGCCCGTTCGACCGCCAGGATCACCCACGGCATCCAGGCGAACGTCGCGATGTGGCTCGGCCACATCAGCAGGTTCTGCGTCATGCCGTTGAACATGAAGGCCACGCCCGCAAACGCCCCCGCCGCGCCGTGGCCGGTCCAGCGCCGCGCCAGCGCATACGCGCCCAACCCGCCCCACCACAGGTGCAGCAGGCAGAACAGGTTCAATCCCCAGGTCAACGGCAGCAGCACATACAACAGCACCGGTGGATACAGTGGCATCGTGTTCCACTGCGCCAGAAACGGCACGCCGCAACCGTTCCAGGGATTCCACAACGGCAGCTCGCCCCGCCAGAAACACTCGCGCTGAAAATACGCCAGCGGATAGGCAAAGAAGCCAAAATCCCGGATGACGAAGCTCTGCAAGCCCAGCGCGACCTGCGGGAAGGTCACGAACACCAGCGCCGCCAGCAACGCCGCGACGCGCGCCGGGGTGAACATCTCACCCGCCCCGGGCGCGCCGTGACCGGTGGCGTGGGTCGCGTTCATCGCGCCAGTTCGCACAACACGAACATCAGGATGGCTGACGCAGTGCCGTCCATCGTCGGCTCGTTGGTCGAGTAATCTTTGATGTCGTCGTGATACACCGCCGCCCCGTGGAACGCCTCCAGCGGATCGGGCAGCGTGATCGAAACGCCGCGCAGCGACTTGAAAATCCGCTCATACACCGGGCCGTCCACCAGGCCGCCACGCACCCGGCGCTTCGTCCAATGCGTCGTCTGCAAATGCACGTCGGTCGGAAATTCCGCGCCGATTTCGGTGAACATCGTCGTGCCCCAGGGATTGCGGCCCAGCAACCAGTCCCGCTGTCGCAACGCAAATTCGCGGTAGCCCGTCTGGCCCGTCATCCGCTCATACATCAGCGCCTGCGTCACCAGCGCCACCAGCAGATTGTTCGAGCACCACACAAACGGCGCGCCCACCCGCCAGGGATTCCGCTGCGCCGCCGCCACACACCGATCCAGCCCGGCGCGATACCAGCCCGCCAGTTGCTTCTGAAACCGCGCCTCCACCAGATCGTAAAGCCGGAAGTGCCCCGCGTTCATGAACGGATAAAACTCGTAATGCCCGACCTGCTCGCGTCCGAACCAGCCGGTGTCGGCGGCCAGCGCGGCGTAGTGTTTGGCCTCCTCAAGGTAGCGGCGCTCGCCCGTGGCGCGAAACAGCTCCGCCGCGCCCCATTCCATGTCATCGGTCCAGGTGCTTTCCTCGTAGCGGTAGGGCGCCTTGTAGGAGTTGCCCTGTTGCACGCCCTCTTTGGCGCGGCCCAGTTCATAGACCTCGCGCCCGGCCTGCAAACACCGCGCCGCAAACGCCGCGTGTTGCGGGTCGTCCTTCCAGATTTGATACGCCAGCGCCATCGCCGCCGCGTAACGACCGGCCAGATTCGCCACGCCGGTGGAGGCGCTCTTGTATTGGCCCAGACCCTGCGGCTGGCCGTCGGCAAAATACACCACGCGCGCGCCGCCCGGCCCCCAGCCGTAATCCACCTTGTCGTTCTGCGGCAATCGTGAACCCGCGTGGTCGCGGTCATCGGCCACCTGATGATAAAGTTGATCGGGCGCCGGGTGCAGCTTCAGCATCCAGTCCAGTCCCCAGCGCGCTTCATCGAGCAAATCCGCAAGACCGTTCGGCCCGGGACGACCAAGGGCGTCGCGCTCGTCTTTGAACGCGATGGGCCGGCGTTTGCCGGACGCGGTTCGTCCCTCAGCGCCGAGTTGCCAGGCCAGAAGCATCTGCGCCGTGGCGTTGCACGAGGTCAGCAGGTATTTGAGCAGATCGCCCGCGTCGTGCCAGCCCCCGCGCGCGTCCAGCGGCGTGCCCGGCGGCAACGGCCCATACGCCGTGCGCCCGTCGGCCTGATGACAATGCGCGTCGAGCCACGGATTGTAGCCGCAGCGTTGCTGGCGCATGAAGTCGAGCAACTCGTCGGCGAGCGAAGCGAACAACCCCTCGGCCACCGCAAACGGCAGCGACTCACAATGGCTCGGGCCTTGCGCCACGCGAATGCGATAGCGGCCCGGCTGCCGCGGCTTGAAGTTCAACTCAGCGTGATGCTCGAATTTGCCCCAGCGCTCGTTGCGAAGCGGCGTGGCCCTGCCGCGATGAACCACCGCGCCGCTGGCCTCATCCACGACCTCGAAGCGACGGGGCAGCGGCGCTTCGGAAAACGCCAGGGCGCTCAGCCGCTGGCCGGGCAGACCGCCGATTTGCGTGGCACGAATGAAAACGGGCGCGTTGGTGGGCGCCGCATGCGCCATCGCGCCGAGGAGGCACGCGCTCAGGAACCCCGCCCAGATGGCGACCCGGCGATGCAGCCCCCCGCCAAATCGAACCACCGCTTCAGCCCACGCCTTCACCCTCACCCGGACCCTCTCCCTCAAGGGAGAGGGAACTCCTGCATCGTTCGGCACAAAACCGCAGGCGACCTCTTGCTCCATCAACGCACTCACCCCGCCCCCTCTCCCAGCGGGAGAGGGCTGGGGTGAGGGAGAACGCCTCGTGCCAACTAGAGCGTGCCGTTGCTCAGGGCGCTTCACCCTCACCCGGAACCTCTCCCTCAAGGGAGAGGGAACGCGCACACCGCACGGCGCAACGCGAGAACCAACCCGCGAGCGCTCCGCGCTCCGTTTGCCTGCTCTGCTTTCAGTGTTCATATGTCCCCACTCCAAATTCTCACGCTCCCACGCTCCAATGCCCGGCACGCGCCGCTTTATTCCTGCGGATACAGGATGATGCGGTCGTGCACGATCACGGCCAGATCGTTTTTGCCATCGCCGGTGAAATCGGCCACGACCGCCTCGCGCGGCTCGTTGATGTCGCCCGCGCGCCCGCGGAAGGTGCGCGCCTCGAACACGCGCCAGCGCTGCGCCGGACGCAACCGGTGCTGGGCGTCGAACACGACCAGGTCCAGATGATTCTGCGCGGTCTCCAAAAACACGAGGTCCTTGCGCCCGTCCTGGTTCAGATCGCCGGAAATCACATCGGCCAGGTAACCGTCTTTGATCGGCGTTTCGTAGGTGTCGAGCGCGGCCAGTTCCCAGGCCTCGCCGCGCAGGGGCAACCAGGCGACGGCGTTGAGACCCAACAGGGCGATGGCGTTGGCGTTGGTGTCGCCCAGCCCGACCGGTTGAAGTCGCGCAAAGTCAGCGATGGGCAAAGGCACGTTGCGCGTCACGCGCCACAACCCGCCGTCGCGCTCGGTGAGCGTGAGTATTTTGCGCTCGACGTCGAGCAGGAACAGAGCAGGGGCCGGGTTGGTGGCGTTGCGGAGCGCGGCGACACCGGCCAGGCGCGAATCGCTGCCCGCGCCGTTGATCTGGTCTTTGACCTGAAAGCTCCAGGTGGGTCGGCCCGGTGCGCCCGGCGTGGAAAGTTCTTTGCGGAGCACGACGGCGCGGAGGAAATTTTTTTGCGGCAGGAGCAGCTCGGCGCGGCCGTCCCCGTCCACGTCGGCACTGGCCAGCCAGGGCGCTTCCAGCACGCCGCCGGGGGGCGAAACATCCTGTTCTTCAAAGTCCCGCCCGGCGGCCTGTTGAAGCAGCACCTTGACCTTTTCGTAGGGCGCGAGCGCGACCAGATCATCGAGGCCGTCCTGGTTGACGTCGTGCACGGCCAGCACGGCGGGATTGGCCTTGAAGGATTCGCTCAGGCGCTGAAGGCGGCTTTTGCCGTCGGCGGTGCGCAGGACCAGGGCGCGGCGGTCGTCGCGTTCGGTGATCACAGCCAGGGTGGGCTTGCCGCCGGCTTGCAACGCACCCACGGCCAGCGCCAGCGGCCGACCATCCAATGGCAGCAAGGTCGGAAACGGCAACCGGTCGCCTTCCTCCAGGCGCGTCACGCCCACCTGCCGTTCTTCCAGGCTGAGCAGGAAAATCTCCGACCGCCCGTCGGCGTCCCAATCCGCGACGGCGATGTCGCTGACGCCCGCCAGTGAAGGAAACGTTTTGGGCGCGGCCAGCGAGCCATCAGACAGTTGCAGGTAAACCGACAACTGCCCGCTCTCCGGCTCGGCCACCAGCAGGTCGGCGCGACCGTCCCGGTTCAAATCGGCCCACGCGACGCCGCGTCGGGCCTTGTCGGTTTTGCGCAGGGGCTGGACCTGGAACTGGCCTTCGCGGAACGCGCCGGCCAGCGGCTCGGCCGGGCGGCGGCGGAACTCGGCAATCTGCGCGCGCCCGGAACTCAGGGCGATGGTGATGAGGTAGGTGCGCTGGTTGGTTTCGAGCGCGTCGGCCCAGTAGGCGCGGATGGGCGGCAAATTGAAATAGATTTCCGGGCCGAGCCGGCCGCCTTCCTGCAAACGAAACCGGAACGGCGTGGCGCTGTCCCAGTTCACCAGCAACAGGTCGCTGCGCCCGTCGCCGTCCACGTCCACAACCTGCATGGCCTTGACGGGCGAGGCGAAGGGGATTTTCTCCGGCTCGCCGAGCGTCTGGTCGGGCTGCTGCGCAAAGAAGTAGATGTGGTTTTCGGCCAGCAGCAACAGGTCGGTGCGCCCGTCGCCGTTGAGGTCGCCGGCGGTGAGCGCATTTTGCGTGAGCTGACCGTCGGTGATGGGCCAGCGTTTGGGCGCGCTCCAGCCGTTGGTGCCGCGGTTCTGAAGCACCAACAACTCCTTCGGTTCGCCGTAGCAGGCGATGTCCGGTTGCCGGTCGCCGTTGAGGTCGGTCACGACCATTGCGGTGATGCGTTTTTCAGAGGCCAGCGACTCGATGCGGAAACGCGCGTCGGGCGGCAGCTCGTTCAATTCGCGTTTGCGGAGCGGGGTTTCGACGCGGTTGGTGCGCCCGGTCTGGTTGTAGAGCAGCATGATTTTCGAGCGGAGATTGTTGGCGACGACCAGGTCGGTCAACCCGTCGCCGTCCAGGTCGGCGGCGTGCAGCAGGCTGATCTGGTTTTCGATCGGAAAAATCTCGCGTCCGACGAAGCCGAACTCGGCGGCGGGCGGGGACGGGTTGGTGGCGGGGGCCGCAGCGGCAACAGCGCCGACGGAAGCGACCGCGAGCGTCGCGGCGGCGAGGCAAGACAGGGCAATGAACCGTCGCGTCATTGAGCGCATGCAGGCTGCCAACGCCGGGGCGGGTTGGCGAGCTTTATCCTGAACGCCGGCGCGCGGCGGCGTGCGCGCCAACGGCCGTTCACCAGACGCGCAGTTGAAGTTCACCAACGGCGCGCCGCTCCACGGGCCCGGGGGCGGGGCGTTTGGGATCGCGACGCCGGCCGAAATAGTCCCTGTCCACCCGCAACGGCGTGCCGTCGGGGTTTTCGTAAGCGGCAGCCGGCACGCGCGCCTTGCCCAGCCGCTCGGTCGTCACCAAACCGGTTTGGGCCTGCTGTGCCCAGTCGCCGACCGTGAGGTGCAAAAACCATTGGCCGTTCTGCTCCACCAGCCGCGGCGCGGGATTCACCGCAGGCAGCACCAGCGCGTTGGTTTCCTGCGCGGAGGGCTGCGCGCCGTGCAAATAAACGTTCCCAGCGGCGAAAATCGGAAATTCCCGCCCGTCGTAACCCCACAATCCGTGGCTGCTGATCCAGCGCAGTTCCTTCAAGTTGCCGCGCTCAGCCGTAGTGGGGATTTGGCCGTTGCCGATGAAGACGTTGTTGTAAAACCGGTTGTCCCCGCCAGTGGTGATGACCAGGCCCGCGACGGTCGTGGAATGCGGCGGGTGAAACGGCGTTTTGCGGCCCGGCTCGGGGCGGTTGGTGATCTTCCCGGCAAAGAGATTATGCACATAGGCGCCGCCTTCGGACATGTCCAACACGCTGGTGGGCGAAAGGAAAATGTTGTTGTCCACCACAAACGGGCCGTGATTGACCTCGACGAACAGGTCCTGGGCGCTGTTGTCGTGGAAAAGGTTTTGGGAAACGCGCGTCCCTTGCGCTGTCTCTTATACACATCT
>JAOAIM010000135.1 GCA_026414705.1 Verrucomicrobiia bacterium
GAAGAGCACGGCATCCACGACGTGCGCGAACTGGTGGGGGCAGGACGTTCGGGCCAATGACCTCGGTCGTCTGCCCTGGGCGAAGCCGTGGCCGGCGGGATTGCAGCGCAACGCGTCCACCGGTATCCTGAGCCCATGAACGCGCTGGAGTTGCTCAGGGCCCATGCGGCGGAACTGCGCGCACTGGGCGTGAGTCGCATCGGCGTCTTCGGGTCGGTTTCCCGCGGCGAAGCGCAGGAGGCCAGCGACGTGGACGTGTTCGTGGAGTTTGCGCCCGGCCAGCGCACCTATGACAACTTCTTCGCGCTGCACG
>JAOAIM010000136.1 GCA_026414705.1 Verrucomicrobiia bacterium
AGATGTGTATAAGAGACAGGTGACCGATCAGGCCTTGAGCGCGACGCAGGCGGCGTTGATTCTGCCCACGGTTCAATATGCGGCCCTCGACGCGTGAGTTTTCTGATCGAGGCCGACTTCGGACTCGTTTCGCAACGCAAATCCGTCGGGTCGCGTTAATCGCGGGTTGCTTGTTTTTTTCAACGCCCTGCAATCCCGTCGGGGCGTTGTCGGCGGAAACACCACGAGCTCGCCCCAACCTCGTCTTCCTGCTCGCCGATCAACTCCGCGCCTCGGCCACCGGCTACGGCGGCGACCCCAACGTCCGCACGCCCAACCTCGACCGCCTAGCCGCCGCCAGTGTCAACTTCCGCAACGCCGTCTCGGTTTGCCCCGTCTGCACGCCCTACCGCGCCGCGCTCATGACCGGCCGTTTCCCCACCACCACCGGCATGTTCCTCAACGACCTTTACCTCCCGGACGAGGAACGCTGCTTCGCTGAAATTCTCCGCGACGCCGGCTACACCACCGGCTACATCGGCAAATGGCACCTCGACGGTCACGGACGCGAAAGCTTCATCCCGCCGGAGCGCCGCCAGGGCTTTGAATACTGGAAAGCCGCCGAGTGCGATCACAATTACCACCACTCGCACTACTACGAGGGCGATTCGCCCGAAAAACGATTTTGGGACGGCTACGACGCCTTCGCCCAGACGCGCGACGCGCAGCAATACATTCGCGAGCACGCCCGCAACGGACGGCCCTTCGCGCTGTTCGTCTCCTACGGTATTCCCCATTTCCCGCACGAGACCGCGCCCGACCGTTTCAAGGCGCTTTATCCGCCCGAACGCATCCGCTTCCTCCCCAACGTGCCGCCGGCGCTCCAAACCGACGCGCTCCGCCGCGAAGCGCAGGGCTACTATGCCCACATCAGCGCGCTCGACGAATGCGTCGGCGACATCCTCCGCACGCTCGCCGAGACCGGCATCGAGCAGGACACCATTCTGGTGTTCACCTCCGACCACGGCGAAATGCTCGCGTCGCACGGCGTGCCCGTGACGACCAAGCAGGTGCCGTGGGACGAATCCGCCCGCGTGCCGTTTCTGTTGCGTTACCCGCGCGCCCACGCCACCGGCCGCGTCACCACCACGCCGTTGACCACACCCGACATCTTGCCCACGATCCTGCGCCTGGCCGGACTCAAAATCCCCAAAACCGTCGAGGGCCGTGATCTTTCCGCCGTGGTTCGGCGCGGACGCGAGTTGCGCGATCGCGCGGCGCTTTACATGAACGTTGCCCCATTCGCGCGTCCCGATCTCAACCGCGCATATCGGGCCCTCCGCACCGCCCGTTACACCTACGTGCGCGCGCTCGACGGCCCGTGGCTGCTCTTTGACGACGCCCGCGATCCCTTCCAGTTGAACAACCTCCTTGGCCAACCCCACGCCCAACCGCTGGTGCACCAACTCGACCAACACCTTCGGGCCGAACTCAAGCGCATCGGCGACGACTTCCAACCCGCCGCGTTTTACGTGGAAAAATTCGGCTACGAACTCGCGCCGCACGGCAGCATCTCGTATGCGCCCGGCGCAAAAGTCCAATCCCCGAAACGCGCCCGCTGACCCGGCGGGCCGGACGCTCACGTCCAGCGTTCCGCCGCCGCCGGCTCCAGGGCGCGCATCGTCTCGGCGCCGTCGGCGGGCCGGATGACGCAGTTGATGTAGCACACCAGCGCCAGTGCCAGCGCGCGCTCGCGCCCGGCGAAACCCGCCTGCCGCGAATACGCGCCAAACGCCTCGCTGGCCATGGTTGCTTCCAACCGCGCCAGCAGCGCCGGGACCGACTCGCGTCGCACCAGCAACGCCGGTTGCAGCACAAAGTGCAACCAGTCCCAGCCGGGCACGCCCGCCAACTCGCCCCGCTCCCAGTCCAGCAACGTCCACTCGCCGCGCCAGACCTTCACGTTCCACGGCGCGCAATCCCCGTGCGCGAGCGTGGGGCGCACGCGCAGGTCGGCCAGCGCGGACACAGCGGACGGCAATGGCGATTGCCCACTCGCGGCCACGAGTCGTTGCCAGGCCGCGGTGTCGCGCAACGGCACCGGCCCGGCCCGCGACAGCCAGTCGTTGAGCAACGCCACCAGCGGACGCAGGTCCTCAGCCCGCGGCGCGTGACCGCGCACGAAGTCCATGGCAAACGCCTGGACGCGTGCGGTGTGAAGCGCGCCGCGCACCACGGGCAGCCCGCGCGTGCGCGGCGGCGCAGCCCGGAGAAAATGTTCCTCATGCGCCAACAACCGTCGCGCCGCGTCGGTGTTGCCGGCTTTCACGACCGCAGCCGGAAATCCGCCCGCGTCAAAGAGCAGAAAAACAAACCGCCGACCTTCGGCGCGGGGATTGCCCGCCAGCGCCGCCAGACGCAGTTCGGATACGGACAAACCAACCGTTTCGCAGAGAAACCGCACGAACGGATCGGCTGCGTCCAGGGCCAGCGTGGTCGTTTCCAAACCGCGTGCCAGGCCGCACCGCAGCGCCAGGAGCAGGGCCGTCTTGGCCGCGCGCGCCTTGAGGGTTTGCGCCGGATACAGCGCCAGCGCGCGGGCTGCGAGCGCCGGCTCACGCGGCAGAATCAGAAACGGCTCGCCGCCGCGCCGCACGAGGCGCAGCGACACGGTGGTCGCCGCGCGCTCCGGCGTCGCCGGCGCGAACAGCGCCCGCCAATCGCTCCCGGTTTGAGGTGTCACGCGGTTTCCCTCAACACGGCGGCAGCGGCGCGGCCTTCCAGCAGCGCGTCCTCCATGCCGCCGTAGTTCCAGCCGCCCCAGCGCCCGCAACTGTGCACACCGTGCGCCGCGAGCGTCTCGATCACTTCGCGCCGGGCCGACTCGTAGTGCGCGTCGAAGATCACGTAGGCGTTCGGGATGCGGCACAGTTCCATGAAAAGCACCTCATCGTTCGGGCCGAGCACACGCGCCCGGCGCAGGTCATCCAACACGCGCGTCCGCAGCGCCTCCGGCTGGCCGAGCAACGCGCGCGCGTCGCCGCCGGACATCTCCACGTAGTAGCTGCGGCAACCCGGCGGGGCGGCGTCCGCGTGCACGGCCGAATAGGAGCCGACGCGGTAAAACACAAACTGCGGTTCGGGGAAATAAATCCAGTGGTACTGGCTGGCGGCGTCGCCCGGCCCGCGCACACCCACGTCAAAGTAATGCACCGTCGTGGCGCGGAGTCGCGCGGCGGCGGCGCGCAGGTTCTCGGGCGCATCCTCAATCCGCGCCACAAACTCCGGCAGCGACATCGTGTTCACCAGGCGCTCGAACCGAACAACCTGTTCGGACGTGGCGGTGGTGGATGCGTTGGCGGTGACGGAGGGGTTGCGGACCGTCACCCGGGCGGTTTTCGTGCGGAGATGAACGCTCCGCACCTCGGCGTTGTAACGCGGCGGTTGCGGCAGGGCGTCGGCCAGCGCACGCGAAAGCGCGCCGATGCCCCCGGCGCGCGGATAGACGAACTTTGCGTTGTAACCGAGCGACTCTCGCGAAAAGCCCAGCGCACCCTTGACCACGTCTTCCAGCGACGGACGCGGGATGAACCGTTCCGCGTAGGTGGGCGAGATTTCCTCCAGCGGAACGCCAAGGAGTTTTTCGTTGTAGGGCACCATGAAGTGCCGGCAGATGCCCGCGCCAAAGAGCCGTTCGAGGCTTTCGCGAAAATGCCGGGGCGGGTCGGCCGGCGGTTGCAGGCCGAAATCCTCGGGATGCCGGGCGCGGATCAGACCCAGGAGGCAATCGAGCACGATCTCGCGCGGCAGGCCGTAAGTGTTGGCTTGGAAGGGGTAGGGGGTGAAGGCGCCGGCCAGGTGAATGACAGCGCGGCGTTCGTGCTCGATCAGTTGGCCGGGCAACAGGCGCTCAACCAGCGCCCGCATTTCCGGGGTGCGCAGGTGCAGCCAGTGCCCGGTGCCGTCGCACAAAAACTCGCCGCACCGCGCACGCGCCTCGGGGTCGGTGGGCCGGCGACGTGTGCGCACCAGGCCCCCCGGCTCGTTTTCTTTTTCCACCAGGAGGTGGTCGCGGCCCAGGTGGAACGCGCAGGACAAACCGGTCAGTCCCGCGCCGATGATGAGCGTTTCGCAGGTGTGCATCGTCAGCGGTGGCGGCGCAGGCGGAAGGCCAGAGCGCGCAGCCGTTCATAGACGCCAATGGGCATCAGAGCTTTGAGGGTTTCTTTGACCGCGTAGAGCGCGCGCGGCTGGCGTCCGGCCAGGATCGCCGCGAACGCGCGCGCGTCCGTGTCGCAATGAATCGGCACGGTTTCCAGCGCGGTGAGGTCGAGCCGGCGGTTGAAGCCCCAGCGCATCGTCCGAATGACGCGCAACCCGCGTTCCAGGGCGGCGGCGCGCAGGGCGGCGTTCAGGTAACCGCCGGGCGGCGCGAAAATCCACGGCGCCCCGCCGACCACGTCGCGCAAAATGCGCAGAGCCGTGTCGAGTTGTTCGCCCATCGCATCGGGGGACATCGTGTCCATGCGACGGTGTTCGTGGCCGTGGCAGCCGATGGTGTGGCCGGCCTCGGCGAGTTGACGCACTTGTGCGCGGGTCAGGCGTCCGGGTTGATCGAGCTTGGCGGTGGGCACGAAAAAAATGGCCCGCCAGTTTCGGGCATGTAATGCCGGCAAAACCACCTCAAGATGGTCGCGGGTGCCGTCATCAAAACTCAGGTAGCAGCATGGGGCCGGTTCGCCGGCCGACTCGCGCAAGGTTTCCGGCGGCCGGGGCGGCAGACCGGCAGCAGCCAGCGCGTCGAGATGCGTCCCGAATTGAGCAGCGCTCACGCTATACACGTCACGCGGGTCGGGCCTCGCCGTGTCGGGGAGCACGCGGTGGTAGGTCAGAAACAAGATCACGGCTTTTCGGCGACCAGGAACACGCCCAGGGCCGCCAGCTCATGTTCCGGGTAACGGCGAAAACTCGGATGCACCGGCGTGCGGCGCAGTTCAGCCAGATCGGCTTCGGTCGGCGGCGTCACGTCGAACGCCAGCAGCCGGAATCCGGTTGCCTCGAGCGCGGCGCGGTAGTCCGGGCCTTTGAGACGGTTGAAGCGCATGAGGCGCGAGTTGAAGCGGCGCTCCCAGGTTTCGGGCGAATAAATCAAATGCTCGTAGTGACCGCCGCGCGCGAAGGGGTCGCCAAAGTGGCCCACGAAATGGATCGTGGCGTGAAACAGACCGCCGGGGCGCAGGCAGGTGTGAATCTCGTTCAAGATGCCCGGCAACGCCGCAGGCGGCACGTGCTGGAGCACCTGCGTGCACAGCACCAGATCATACTGGCCGGCGCGCTCCTGCAACAGCGAACCATACGGTGCGCAGTATTCCATGCCCAGCGGGCCCAGCAGCGCCGCGACCGACTCCGGGTTGGCGGATGGCAGTTCGGGCAACCGCCGCACCCATGCGCGTCCGGGCCAGTCCTCGCGCCGGACCAGGTCGCGGAAGATGCGCACGGTGTCGCGGACGTTGGGCGGGGTGAGGTTGGGCTTGATGTCCACGAGCGTTTGGTGGTCGTTGCCGAAGGCGTGCCAGAGCAGGGGGATGGTGGGATGCCAGCCCGCGCCGTAATCGAGCAGCCGTCCGGCCAGGAGCTGTCCGGCGCGACCGCGTGCCTGCAACCAGCGCCAGAAGTCCAGCGCCACGTCGAGTTTGTTGGCGAGGCGACCCGGGGAAGCAGCGGTACTGTGGGTGAGGTGGTCCTGGATGAAATTGTAGAGCCACTCGCCGCCGGGCAATGCCGAGAGCAGTTTGAATTGCGCGCTTTTGAGTCGCCAGTTCATCGCCGGACCGGGCGCGCGGCCGGACGCCGCGCGTCGGCCGCCGTCGGTTCACGCGCCGCAAAGCTATTCAACCCGGCCCGCCGGACAAGCCAAACTCCGCGCGCTCAAAATGCGCGGGCGACCCGGTAGTAGAGCGCCGAAAGCAACGCCAGAATCAGGCTCGCTCCCAGGCCCATGAGGAGGTTGCCGTTGAGAAACTCAAACGGCGGATGGATCGGCCCCGGAAACCACGCCGTCACTGCCACACGCGCGGCGAGCGTGAGCACAAAAAGCATGGCGGTGGTGGTGATGGCGACCAACCAGAGGTTCTGCTGGGTCACGTCCTGGCTGTAAAATCGCCGCACCAGCCCCAGCACGCCCAGCGACATCGCATACACATAGGCCGGCATCAGCACCGTCAAGGTCGCCACCAACCACAGCAATCCGAACCAGCTCCGATGTTCGGTTTGCCAGGGGATCACGGGGAAACGCCCGCGAGCAAATGCCGACCAAACCACCCACAGCGCCCAGCCCAGCAACAACGCCCCAAACGCCGCCGGGATGAGCAGCGGGTAAGGTTTCTGGTCGCGGCGCGTCTGATGTTTGATGCCGCGCAGCACCGCCACTTCCAGCGCCAACAACAACACCGTGGCGATCAACCCGGGCCCCACGCCTCCTGTCCAGCGCTGAAACGGCGGGTGCATCGGCACCGGAAACCACGCGGTGACCGCCACCCGCGCCGCCAGCGTCAACGCCACCAGCAGAATCGTCACCCCCAGCGCCGCCAACAGGCGTCGCGCCGGCCCGGCGGCGGCGGGCTCCGGACTTCGCAGGCAGGTCAGGCTCGATTCGATCGCATGAAGGTAGGCCGGCAACAGCACCACGCCAAAAACCCCCAGCCAAACCAGGCCGAAGAAGCCCTTCGCTTCCGTGCGCCAGCCGGCGATCGGCATCGCGCCCCACGCGAACGCAGTATAGGAAACTTGCAGCCCCAGCAGCAGCAACAACACCGCTACCCCAAACGGCAACAGACAAATCAACGGTCGAGTTGGTTTCGGCTCAGCCGTCGCGTGCATCAACACACCTCTTGTTCGCCGACAGGATATCACCGCGCGAGGCGGCGACAAGATTCATGCGCCCGCAGCCCCGCCCCGGCCCGGGGCGCCGGACGCCCGTCGCGCTTTTCAATGCTTTCGCTTCGGTTCGCATGGCATCGCAAGCCTTTCGAATCAGGCTTGACCCCGTGCGCCTCCATGATCGAAGTCCACGCATGCCCGCATTTTGAGACGCAACAGGGCGCCGGTGGGTTTCGCCCAACTCCGGTTTCGGGCGCCCGCAGTTCCGGCGTGTTCTGAGGCGTGTTACGCCGCGGTCCGTCCGGCCGCGCGCAGGGCCGCGCGCGCGGACTGGTCCATGAACACGGTGTCCAAGCCCAACGCCAGCAGCGTGTAACCCGCGTCAATCGCCCGCCGGATCGCTTCGGCATCGGGGCGAATCAGGTGCAGGCCGGCGGCCTTGGCGTGGGCGCGGCAGGCGGCGCGAAACCGATCCAGCGCGGCGAGCATTTGAGGATGTTCCAACTGCCCCGTCAGGCCCATTGAACCGCTCAGGTCCAGCGGTCCGATGAACAACCCGTCCACGCCCTCCACCGCCAGAATCGCGTCCAGTTCGGCCATCGCGTCCCGGTGCTCGATTTGCATTACCATGGCGATTTCGTCGTTGGCGGAGGCGATGGCGGTGTGAAAATCAGCGCCGTAAAGGTTTGCGCGGGCGTAGCCAAACCCGCGCGCGCCGCGCGGCGGGTATTTGGCTTCGCGCACCGCCGCCCGGGCCTCGGCGGCGGTCTTGATCATCGGGACGATGAGGCCGCGTGCGCCCGCATCCAGCACGCGATGAATCCAGATCGGGTCATTTCCGGGCAGGCGCGCCACCGGCACGCAACCGGACCCGTTCAACGCCCGGAAAATGTTCGCCGCCGTTTCCAGATCAATCACGCCGTGCTCGAAATCCACGCACACCCAGTCAAATCCCGCGCGGGCCAGAATCTCGGCGCACGCCGGGTGGCCGATTTGAATCCACGTGCCGAGGGTGAGCCGGCGTTCGAGCAGCGCAGCGCGAAACTGGTTGTTCATGGCGTGGTGGGCATCGCGGGCTGAAGCCGCGCGAGCACGTCCCGATTTAACAGGTCCATTTCACCGAAACGCCCGGCCTCGGCCAGCCGGATGTTCTGCAAGGCGCGCCGGGCCATCCGCTCGCACGCCTCGCGCGTGCTGCTGCCGACGTGCGGGGTGAGAATCACATTGGGCAACGCGCGCAGGTCCTTGTCCGCCGCCACCGGCTCATACGGCTCGCGCTCGAACACGTCCAGCGCCGCGCCCGCCAGTTGGCCGCTGGTCAGCGCGTCATGGAGCGCCGCTTCATCCACCAGCGCGCCGCGGGCCGTGTTGATGAGCCAGGCACGGGCCGGCAGGCACGCCAGCCGCGCCGCGTTCATGAAGTGATGCGTCGCCGGTACACTGGGAATGTGCAGGCTCACAAAATCCGCCTCCCGCACCGCCGTTTCAAAATCCCGCACCACCAGCGCGAAGCCGAAATCGCGCTGCAATTCGGGGACGTTGAGCGGCGCGATGTCGCAACCCAGGACGTTCATGCCGAATCCCCGGCAGGCCATGCCGGCAACGCGCCGTCCGATGGCCCCGCAGCCGATGATCGCCAGCGTTTTGCCGCGCAGCTCGCAGCCCACCCGCGGTGCCCAACGGCCCGCGCGCATCTCGGCGGCCACCGGCACCGTGTGCCGCGCCGCCGCCAGAATCAGGTTCAGCGCGTGCTCGGCCACCGAATCGTCCAGCGCGCCCGGTGTGTTGGTGCACAACAGGCCGCGCGCGGTGGCCAGCTCCTTGTCCAACCCGTCGTGCCCCACGCCGAACCGGGCAATGACCCCGCCGGATGGCAGCGCCTCATACAGCGGCCCGGTGTAGCGTTCCACGCCAAGGACCACGTGGCGCGCGCCCGAGGATCGCACCGCCGAGGCCAGCGCGCGTTCCTCCGCCGGCGCGCTCTGGCAGTGCAGACCCTCCTGCGCCGCGTGGCGAAACACCGCCTCGGCCTTTCGAAACTCGAGCTCGGTGACGAGGACTTTTACCATGGAACGATCCCGGAGACGGCGGGTGCAGGATTCACACCGGTTGCCGCGCGCACCCCGCCATCATTCGGCTTCGCCCCGCCAAGTCAAGCAGCGCGGGGAATTCGCCGCTTGTTTTCACAGTGCCCCTGGTCTATTCAAACGCCGTTTTGACGCATGAACCAGACGCTCGTCGTGGTGCCCACCTACAATGAACGGGACAACCTCCCGCGTCTGGCCCAACGCATTTTGAACCTGCCCGTGCCGGTGGACCTGCTGGTGGTGGATGACGATTCGCCCGACGGCACCGGCCAGATCGCCGATCAACTCGCCGCCCAGCATCCCCGCATTCACGTGTTGCACCGAAAAGAAAAAAACGGCCTGGGCCGAGCCTACGTCGCCGGATTCAAGTGGGCCCTGGCTCGCGATTACCGCTTCATTTTCGAGATGGACGGCGATTTCTCGCACAATCCCGACGACATCCCGATGTTCCTGGACGCGGCGCGCGACGCGGATGTGGTGCTCGGCTCGCGTTATCTTGGCGGGATTCGCATCATCAACTGGCCCTTGAGCCGCCTGATGCTGAGCAAAAGCGCGGCCACCTACGTGCGCGTGATCACCGGCATGCCGTTCACCGACCCGACCGGCGGCTTCAAATGTTTCCGCCGCCGCGCCCTGGAAGCGGTCGGCCTCGATGAAATCCGCTCCAACGGTTACAGCTTTCAGATCGAAACCACGCATCGGCTCTGGCGGCAGGGATTCAAGATTGTCGAAGTGCCCATCATCTTCACCGAGCGCGAGAAGGGGCACTCGAAAATGACCGGGCACATTGTGCGCGAGGCGTTTTTCATGGTGTGGCGGCTGTGGTTGCAGAACGGCTGCCGCCGCCGCCCGCGCGTGCCCACCCGCCCGCACGCGCTCGATGCCTGATCAACGCCCGGCATCTCAAGCCACAGGACGCGCTCGTCCCGCAACCTCGCCCTCCCAAACGCCCACGCGGGGGCGCGTCAGAGCGTGGGTGCGTGGAGCGTCGGAGCGTAGCGCAGATTGGGAATCTGCTGTGCCGCCGACTGGCAGTCGGCAAAGCCAAAGCGTCTTCGCTCAACACGCAAACTCTGAACTTTGAACTTTGAACTTTGAACAAGGGCTGCGCGTGAGCACCGGGCGACCAAGCTGGCCGATGGCGGCTTGGACAATCCCTCTCCCTCGAGGGAGAGGGCTAGGGTGAGGGTGAATGCTCGGCAAAACATCGAACAACGAACATTGAACATCGAACAT
>JAOAIM010000137.1 GCA_026414705.1 Verrucomicrobiia bacterium
GAGCGGCAGAGCGTCAGAGCGTGGGAAGCGTGGCGAGCGTAGCGCAGATTGGATATTTGCTGTGCCGCCGACTGGCAGTCGGCGAGCCGAAAGCGCCGACCCCGGCACACCAAACTCTGAACTATGAAACTTGAACTTTGAACTTTGAACTGGGCCATGCGTGAGCACCGCACGAACAAGCTGGCCAATGGTGGCTTGGGCAATTCCCTCTCCCTCGAGGGAGAGGGAACGAGTGAGGATGAGCGCACCGCACTGCGGTGAACATCGAACAACCAACATCGAACATCGAACATCGAATGGGAGGGGCGAGCGCGCCATCTCGTGTGAGGTTGTTGGCGTCGCCTTGCAAAACATTTGGGCAGCTTTGTGCCCACGACGCGTTCTCCCTCACCCCAACCCTCTCCCGCTGGGAGAGGGCGTGCGCGCGGCGCGCGGTGGAAAACATCGAACATCGAACATCGAACATCGAACATCGAACATCGAATGGAGAAGGGGAGCGCGCGCGTCTCGCGTGCCGTTTTCGGCGTCTCGCCAAAAACACCCTTTCCACGCACGGGCGACGCGCCGTGCCGGGATTCACCTCGGCCAGAGCCGCAGCCAGAAACGTTGCGGGGATTCGATGAGCAACTCGCGCAACAACTCTTCCAGAGTGGCGGCTTTGGGTTCTTCGAGCTGCCGGCTCAGCGCGAGCATGACGCCAAACGCCACCGCCGTGGCCGCGAAAAACACCGTGAACCGATTCCATTCCACCCCCAGCACCTGCGGCGCGCGCAGGCCGTAGGCGTCAATCAAAATGCCCCAACCAATGGGCGAGAGGCCGAGGGTGACATTGCCGACCACCGAGTAAATGGCCAGGAAATGATTCCGCGCCATCGCGGGCGCAATCGCCATCGCCAGCCGCGCGTTGGCCATGTTGACCATCGCCGCCAGCAGTCCCATGAGCGCCTGCAACACCAGGACATTGAGCACCGAGGCTTGAACCAACCCGCCCGCCAGCGCCACCCAACCGGTCATGACCGCCACCCACCCAGCACACGCCGCCGCGAGCACCGGTTTGCTGCCCACCCGATCAAACCGCGACCCCAGCAACCACAAACTCGCCATCCCGCCCAGAAACATCGCGGCGCTGATGAGCAGAATTTTTCCCTCGCTCATGCCCGCGGAGGACTTGAGAAACGCCACCGTGAACGCCGTCACCCCGCCGTAGGCGACCGACCAGCCCACCACCACGCGCAACAGCCTCGCAAAGGGCGCGTAACGCATCATCTCCAGCCACGGCACCGACCCGCGACTCCCCCGCGGTTCATCCGGCACGGCCGCGTCGGGAATCCGTTTCAAAAAGGCCAGGCTGATCGCGCCCGTCACGGCGCTGAACAAAAACAGCAGAGCGAACTGCCCCGCACGCGGTTGGCCCCCCAGCACCCAGGCGGCGAACAGAAACGAGCCCAGGCTGCCGAGGTTGTTCATGAACGCGTCGCGCGTCAGATACGCCCCGCGGAACTGCGCCGGCACCAGCGCCGCAATCCACGGCAACCACGCGCAACTGGAAATCCCGCGCGAGAGATTGAACCCGAACAGCAGAAACAACAGCAGCGCCAGGCGATTTCGCGCGTCGAGCAGCGGCTCGGACCACGCCAACAGCGCCATCGCAAAAATGAACACCACCCGGATGCTCCAGCCACCGAGCACGAAACGTTTGAACCCGATGCGCGGGATGTAGCTGGCCGCCGGAATTTGGAAGATCACCAGAAACGGCATCATGCCCGCGATCACGCCCAGCACCGTGGCGCTGGCGCCAAGTGATTTCGCGTAGAGGATGATCGGGCTGGAAAGAACGATCTGGTAGGACAGCGCGTTGAACAGCCCGAACAGAAAGGCATGATGCAAACCGGGGGGAAACCCGCTTGGCGCCGCCGTTGACCTGTCCTCCGTCGTCTCGCCCATGCCGTTGACGGCGCACTATCCGCCCACGCCCGAAAATCTGTCGAGCGCAAACCCCTCGGTCAGCTCGCGCCGCGCGCTCAGAACCGCGTGCGAATCCCGCAGGCCCGCAGCAGACACCAGCCGCGCAGCGCCTCGAACATCGCAAACAACCCCAGCCCCACCAGCACCAGGCACACTTCCAGATGAAAATCCGCGACCACAATGCCGGCAATCAGAAGCAACGCGCCGATGACACCGCGCGCGAACCGCCCGCGAAAATCCAGATTCCGTTGCCAGAAACGACTCATACCTGACCTTTAACACAAAGCTCCCGTCGGGCCAAGTCGCCCGCACCCGACCGACGCAACTCAAATTTCACGGCCCGCGACGGGCGCGTCCGATCGTTCACCCTCACGCGCCAGGCCGTGCGGCCGCCCCATTCAACCTTGAAACGGCGGTTAAGCCACGGATGAAACACGGATGGGCCCGGACGGGACGTTTTTGCGCCGAAACGGCGGTTCACCCGGTGGGCGAGCCCGGTGTTCCCGGAACCATCCGTGTGAAATCCCTGTTCCATCCGTGGCTCAGCCATGCTGCCGCGCGGCACCTGCCGTTTCGAGGTTCAAAACTTCCTCCAGCACCCGCACCGTCTCGCGCGCCATCGCCTCGGCGGAAAACTTCTCGAACACCGCTTGCTGACCCGTTTGTCCCAACGCCGCCGCGCGTTCGGGGTTGAGCAGCAGCGATTCAATTGCGTCGGCCAGCGCCGTGGGATCGTCGGGTTCGCAGAGCAGCCCGCCGCCGGTCGCCTCGACCAACTCAGGAAACGCGCCCCGACGCGGTTGCACCACCGGCACACCCGCGGCTAGCGCCTCAATCACGTAAAGGCCGAACGCCTCGGCATACCGCGCCGGCACCGAAAACACCGTCAATGCCCGCAGAAACTCGATTTTCTCCGCCCGACTGACGTTCGGGCTGAAGTTGACCTCACCAACGAAGCCCGCTTGAGCGAGCCGGCGTCGCATCTCGCGCACGAACGGCTCGTCCCCAGGGCCGCAACTGCCGCCCACATGCAGCTTGAGCCGCGGCACGCGCCCGCGTCGCTTCAGTTCAATGTAGGCGTCCACGAGCACGTCGAGGCCCTTGTCCGGACACATCCGCGCAAAAAATCCCAGCACCGGCGCGCGGTGGGTTTCAACGGGCGGACGGGGTTTGCGTCGCTCAAAGCCGTCGAGGTTGATGCCGTTGTAAACCACGCGCACGCGCCCGGCGGGCAGCCCCAACCGGGCAGCCATGGAATCCCCAAAATACCGGCTCGGCGCGATGAACACGTCCACGTCCGCCGCCCGCTCGGCGATCAGCCGCCACGCCGGCTCCCGATACGCCTCCGGCAGCGCGTCCAGAAACGTGTCCTCGCCCTGCAACGCGCACGCCACGCCCGCGCCCAGATCGGTTTTGAGCCGCCGCGCCAGGCCCAGCAACAGCGCGTTGGACAGGCAGACCACATCCGGCGGCCCGTGGCCTTGAAGCCACTCAATCAGTTCGTCGAGTTCGCGCGCCTGGGCGCCCTCCTCGCCGCGCAACATCGAAAGCAACATGTCGCCGGTGTCCGCCGGACGGGTTTTGGCCGCGCGCGCGCCCAGCCGCGCCAACAATCGCCGCGACGCCAGCAGGCGATGCAACCACCGCGGCGCGCGACGGAACCAGGCGGACTTCTGATCCAGATACACGTTGATGCCGCTGAAGAACACCGGCGCGTCGGCGCTCTGGTCGTCTTCGTCCAGGCGCAGCGGCAGATACAGCGGCAACATCGTCACGTCGTGCCCCAACCGCCGTAATGCCCCCACCAGCGCGTTGTCGCGAAAGCAGTTGCCGCAATACATCGCCCCGGCGCCGGGAGTGATTTGCACGATGCGCATGTTGGGTAGGGAAGCCTGGGCGGGCTGCTCGGCACGTTCCGTGCGCACGCGCTACCGGCTCGAGACCAGCACGCCGCTTTCCAGCGGCGCGCCCACGGGCAGAGCGTCGGGTAACGGCACGAACTCGCGGATTTTCGCCCACAGCCCGCTGAAATCCCGGTTCACGTCACCGCTGAGGCAATCGGTCAGTTCCGCCGCCGCCTCCGGGTAGCGATCAATCACTTTGCGGAACGAAAACTCCGGCTGGTAGAAGGCATAGACGAGCTTGCGCATGTTTTCGAGGCCCTCGCGAATGTAGCGCGCGTAACCCAGGAAACGCTGCGGCGAGACATCGCCCTCAATCAGCGCCCGGTGCACGTCCTCGCCCGCCCGCACGCCGCTCTTGAGCGCCAGCAACAACCCGCTGCTGAACACCGGGTCCAAAAACGCAAACGCATCCCCCACCAGCAACAGCCCCTCGCACCCGCAGTAACGCGAGTGAAAACTGTATTCGCTGGTCACGAAGTAATCGCCCACCTGCCGCCCCACCGACAGATGCTCCTTGATCCAGAGATTCTGTTCGACCTCGCGATGGAAGATCGTTTTGGGGTCTTTGACGCCGCCGCGCGTGAGGTATTTGCCCTCCGCCACCACGCCCACGCTCACGCGATCGCCGTGCAACGGGATGTGCCAGAACCAGCCCTTCTCCGGCACAAACGCCACGCCCGTCTGCCCCTCGTCAATCCCCGACTCGCGCTTCGAGCCTTCGTAATAGGTCCAGACGGCGACCTTGTTGAGGTAGGGGTCTTTGAGCCGCCAGCCCTGGCGCACGGCCGAAAACGCCTCCTTACCCGTGCAATCGAGCGTGATCGGCGCGCGGAATTCGAGTTCCTCGCCGCTGCGTCGGCGCGCCCGCACGCCCACCACGCGCCCATCCTCGCGCAGCAGGCCGGTGACCTCGGTCTCCTCGAGCACCTCGGCGCCCCGGGCTCGCGCGTTGTCGAGCAACATCTGGTCAAACTCGCTGCGCAGCACCTGCCAGGTCTGCGCCACCGTGTCGCGGTCGTAGCGCGTAAAAAAATAAAACGGCTCGCTCGCCCGCCCGTCCGGCGAGATGAACACCACGCTGTATTTCTTCTGAAAGTGCGACGCTTTCAGGCGCGGAATCAGCCCCAGCCGTTCCAGCGGGTAATACGTGAAGGGCACGAGCGATTCGCCGATGTGGTAGCGCGGAAACCGTTCGCGCTCCAGCACCAGCACCGCATGGCCGTATTCGGCCAGAATCGCCGCTGCCGACGCGCCCGCCGGCCCGCCACCGATGATCAACGCATCGTAACGATGATTGGCCGCATTCATGGTCTTGCCCAAACAGTGCTGCGTTTGCCGCCCCGACGCAAGCCCGGTCGCCGCTCCGAGAGCGCCGCCCTTTACCGGTAGAGCAGAAACGGCTCGCGCCGCTTGCGGAACGCGTCCAGCTCGGCCTTCCAACCCGCCCGGATTTCCGCCAGCGGCTTGCCGGACTTCACCGCGTCGAGCGTCGGCCCGTGCAGCAGCAGGTGCTTCATTTTGTCCGCATTGAACTGGTTGGGATACATCCGGCACAGCGTCTGGGCGATGAGCAGCCCCACGTCCACCACGTTGCAGCGGTCGCGGTCGTTGAGCATGATGTAAACGCCGCCGCACGCCTCGCCCTTGTGAACGCTGTAGGTCGGCGTGAACCGGATGGGCACGAAACTCACTCCCGGCACCCCGGCCCGATTCAACTCCGCCGCAAACGCCACCTCCTCAATGTAGGGCGCGCCCACGACCTCAAACGGCGTATCGGTGCCGCGCCCGACCGAAAGCGCGCTCTCCAACAGCCCCACGCCCGGATACAAAATCGCCTGCTTGAGATTGCGCATGTTCGGCGAGGGATTCGTCCACGGCAGGCCGGTTTCATCAAACCACTGGTCGCGTCGCCAGCCCTCGCAGGCGATCACCGTCAGCCGCGCGTTGTAACCCTTCTCCACGTTGAACAGGCGCGCCAGTTCACCCACGGTCATCCCGTGGCGCAACGGCACGGTGTGAAAGCCCACAAAGCTCGTTTCACCGCTGAGCACCGGGCCGTCGAGCGTCACGCCGTTGATCGGGTTGACGCGGTCGAGCACGAAAAACTCTTTGCCGTTTTCGGCGGCGGCTTCCATTGCCAGGCCCATCGTGGACGGGTAGGTGTAGAAGCGGCAGCCGATGTCCTGAATGTCAAACACCAGCGCGTCCAGCTCGCGCAACTGCTCGGGCGTGGGTTTGCGCGTGTCGCTGTAAAGGCTGTAGATCGGCAGGCCGGTTCGCTCGTCGCGGCTGTCGCCCACCTTCTCGTCGAGCGTGCCGCGGATCCCGTGCTCCGGACTGAACAGCGCCACCAACGTCACCCCCGGCGCCTTCTGGAGCAGGTCAATCGTCGCGTTGCGCTGCCGGTCGTGGCCGGTGTGATTGGTGATCAGGCCGATGCGTTTGCCCTTGAGCGGCGCAAACCCGTCGCGCACCAGCACGTCAATGCCGTTGAGCACGCGGCTGGCGCGGGACGCCCGCGAGCTGGAACGCCCGCCCGCGTCGGCCCGCGGTGGCAGCGCGCCCGGCACGCGCGAAAAGTTGAAATCCGCCACCGCCTCCGCTGCCAGCGTGCCCAGCCGGTAACGCAACGCCTGCACGTTACCCGCCTCGGTCGGGTGATTGCGGTTGGAAAGGAAAATCACAAACGTCCGCGAGAACGGATCAACCCACAGCGACGTGCCCGTCCAGCCGGTGTGCCCGAAGGAACCGAGCGGGAACAACTCGCCACGCGGGCCACTGTAACTGCTGTCAATGTCCCAGCCCAGGCCGCGCCGCGCCGGGACGTTCGGCGGCGTCTGCACGCTCGTCATCAGACGCACGGTTTCAGGCCGGAAAATCCGCACCCCGTCCAGTTCGCCCAAGTTCAGCAGCATCCGCGCGTAGCGGGCCAGGTCGGCGGCGGTCACAAACAATCCGGCGTGACCGGCCACCCCGCCCATGCGCCGCGCGCGCGGGTCATGCACCACGCCGCGCACCGGCGCGCCGTTTTCCACCTCCGTCGGCGCAATGCGCGGGCGCAACGCCGGCGGCGGATTGAACTGCGTGTCCTTCATGCCCAGCGGCTCGAAAATTTCCCGTCGCGCAAACACATCCAGCGGCTGACCCGAAACGCGCCGGACAATTTCACCGAGCAAAATCATGCCCGTGTCGCTGTAAATGACCCGTTCGCCCGGGGCGGCGCTGAGTTTCTCCTCGCAGCAGAGCCGCAGTGCCGCCTCGTAACCGGTCCAGTCCGGCTTGAGGCTGATGTCCGGGCGCAACCCGGAAGTGTGCGTGAGCAACTGGCGCACGGTGATCCCCTCTTTGCCGTGCGCGGCAAACTCCGGGACGTATTGCGCAACCGGGTCGTCGAGGCTGAGCCTGCCCCGCTCGACCAGCAACATCACCGCTGGCGTGGTGGCGACCACCTTCGTGAGGGAGGCCGCGTCAAAAATCGTGTCCTCAGTCATCGGTTCTTCGGCGGGCACGAGCGCGCGTTTGCCGTAGGCCTTGTGGTAACGCGCCGCGCCGTGCTCGACCCAGAGCACGCCGCCGGGACAGCGTTTTTCGGCAATCGCCTCCTGGATGGCCGCGTCCATCTCCGCCAACCGTTCCGGACGCAGCGCGGCGGCGGCACGCGCCCCGCCCCAGCCCGGACTCAAAGCGACCAGAACACCACAAAGCAACGGAACGCCGAGCGTTGGAGATCCGTGGAGACGGAACATCTTTTTCATGATCGTGCGGCGATTAAACCAACCCGCGACAACGCGAACAAGTTTTCCGCTCGCACGCGGCGTGGCGCGCGGAGCGCGCGTTCAGGGTTTGCGGAAAGCGGGCGCGTTGGTGCGGAACGCTTCCAACGCGCCGGCCATGATCGCATCTGGAAATGTCCGGCCCGACCGATACTCCTCCGGCGTGCGGCCCCAGTAAAACTGCAACCAGCCCGCTGCCACCGCGCGCGACGCCTCCAGGAAACGCGCGTGTTCCTCCAGCGAACACCGAAGCGGAAATGTCTCCTCAACCAGCACCGGCCTGCCCACCGCAAACCCGCGCAGCGTTTCCAACGACGCCTCCAACGCCCCGCTCTCCGGGTAGAGATGCACGCTCAGAAAATCCACCTCCGGCGCGATGCGCTCCGGCGCAAACCCCGAAAACAACCGTCCGGGCCGTTCCAAACTCCAGTCCACCAGACCCACGGTGATCAGATGACGCGCGTCCACCCGCCGAATCGCACCGACCAAATGCCGCACCCACGCCCGTGCGATTTCCGTCCGCTCGCGCCCGCGCCGTTCGCGCGTGATGAATTGCACGTAATGTTTCCCCGCCAGCGCCGGCCCGAGCCACTCGGCTCGACGCTCCTCGCCGGGCACCACCGGCTCGTTCATCAGGTCGTAGCAAAAAACGGCCGGACTGCGGCGACATCGCTCGGCCACCGCCCGCCAGAACGCCGCCTGCGCCGCCCATCGCCCCGCCTCGTCCAGCGCGTCATACCACCCGGGCACGTCCGCTTTGTGGTAGCAACCCAGCCCCGTCACATCCAGATACAGCCCGGTGCGCTCGGCCAGACGCACCAGCCGACTCAACTGCGCCAGCGCCCGGCGATTCGGGCGCGACGGACTGTCCATGAAACGACCAAACTGCAGGTGCACGCGCACGACGTTGGCCCCGAGCGCCTTCATCTCGCGGAAATCCGACGCCACGCGCGGCCAGTCCCTTTCCCAGTAGTCCTCCAGCAATCGGCCGGCATCGTCCCGGTCGTAATTGAACCCCCACGGCACGAACGGTTGGTGGGAAGGCAACAGCACAAAACCGCGGCCATCCGGGGAAACGCCCACCCACGGCAGGTTTCGAGCGAACGTCGCCGTGACCAGCGCGAAGCACGCGCACGCGGCACACGCCAGCGCCGCCAACCGCACCCTCAATCGCATGGCACGGTGCGCTCCCGCGCCCAGGCACGCAGAAACGCCACCTGCTCGGCCATCACCACCGAGAGCGGGCGCGTGGCGCGGATTTCGGCCAGCACGTCGGCGTGGTTCGCCCGACGGCCCTGCGCGTGCGCGGTGTAGATCGCCGACACAATGACCTGCTCGATCTCCGAACCGGAAAAGCCCTCCGTCGCCGCGGCCAGTTCGTCCAGATCGAACTCCGTTTCGGGCAACGCCCGTTTGGAGAGGTGAATCCGGAAAATCTCGCGTCGGTTCTCCGCCGACGGCAGGTCCACGAAAAAAATCTCGTCGAAGCGTCCCTTGCGCACCAGTTCCGGCGGCAATCGCGCGATGTCGTTGGCGGTGGCGACCAGAAACACCGGTTTGCGCCGCTCCGCCATCCACGTCAGCAACGTCCCCAGCACGCGCCGCGACAGGCCGTCGTCTTCCTCGCCCACCGCCAGGCCCTTCTCGATTTCGTCCAGCCACAACACGCACGGCGCCATGACCTCGGCGGTTTCGAGCGCCTTGCGCAAGTTGCGTTCGGTCTCGCCGTAATACTTGTTGTAGAGCACGCCGAAATCCAGCCGCAGCAACGGCACGCCAAACACGCCCGCTGCCGCCTTGGCCGCGAGGCTCTTGCCGCAGCCCTGCACCCCCAGCAACAGCAACCCGCGCGGCGGCTCCAGGCCCGGTTGCGACGCGCCCAGGAAAAAGCTCCGACGCGCCTCCAACCACTGGCGCAACCGCCGCATCCCGCCCACCTCCGAAAACCGCGCCGTCTCATACTCAAACGCCACCGGCGCGTCCCGGCCCAGCAATTCGTATTTCGCGCGCGTCACCTCCGGCAGGTCGGCCTCCGAAATCACGCCGTCGTCGTTGATGGCCTTGAACGCCAGCCGTCGCGCGTCGGTCGCCGTCAGCCCCGCCAGGTGCCGCACCAGCAGGTCGAGCACCTTCTGAGTCGTTTGCACGCCCGGCCGTCCGTGCGCCGCCGCCCACTCCGCCGCCACGTCAAACACAATCGCCCGCAGTTGCTCCTGCGTCGGCAACGGCAACCGAAACCAGCCCGTGAACGGACGCAACTCCTCCGGCACCACCAGCGTCGGCCCCACCAGCACCACCGTCGAAAAATGTTTCGGATACGCCAGCGCGATGTCCTTCAGATGCCGCACGTGAACCGGGTCTTGCAGATACGGATGAAAATCCAGCAGCACAAACAACGCGTACGAAGCCGAACTGCGAATGTAGGTGAGCAGTTGCTGCGAGGTGACGACCGATTCGCGCGGCTGATCCGCCGGCTCAAACGCGCGCAGCCCCTCGGTCACCGTCCAACGGAACGTCTTGAGCTGCAACCGCTGCCCGATCCGGCGCACCAGACTCACGATCTCCGGCTCCTCGTTGCTCTCGACCGCGATGAGCGGCGTGCGCGAGCGGAGGATCGCCTCCAGGTCGCGCAGCGGGCTTTCGGTGATCAACGCACCGGCAGGCGCCAGCTTCAGACCCGGCTCATACATCGGTCACAGGACAAGCCCTCGGCCGATGCCGTTCAAGGAAAAATCTCCGCCGACCCGTCGCTGCGGCTCACGCCCGACGCCGACCCGAAATCAACAAACGCCAAACCTTGAGCTTGAAACCTTGAACCATGCGTCGCACAGGCTTCCAGTCGGCGGCTCGAAAGCAGCCCAA
>JAOAIM010000138.1 GCA_026414705.1 Verrucomicrobiia bacterium
CCCTCACCCTGACCGTCTCCCTCAGGGGAGAGGGAACAACCAACTCGCCGTGTGGCCTGTGGCGGACAGGGCTCGGCAAGCCGATGAACCTCATCGCGCCCCCGTGGCTGAGCCGTTTCAACCACACCTCAGTGCTCATCGGTTTTGAGCCGCGACCATCCGGTTGACTCGACAAGGCGACCCTGCCAGGCATCATCGCAAGGGTTGGCTTCGCTCACGGTGTCACGGTCTGCAGGTAACGAAACCGCCCGTCCCGAATCTGCAAAATGACCGCCGATTTTTTGGCATCGCGGTTTTCGTTGATCGAGATGACGCCGGTGACGCCCTGAAAATCGCGCGTTGCGGCGAGCGCGTCGCGAATCTTCGCGCCCTCGGTGCTGCCGGCGCGCCGGATGGCATCCGCGAGCACCAGCGCCGAATCGTAACCGCAGGCGGCCAGCGCGTCGGGCGTGCGCCCCCAACGCCGCCGAAACCGCTCGACAAACTCCCGGCTCTTGGGACTGGCCACGTCCGGGTGATAGTGCGTGGAGAAGTAATGGCCCTCGACGGCGTCCTTGCCGATTTCGACAAGTTTTTCCGATTCCCAGCCGTCGCCGCCGAACAGCGGCACGTTCAGGCCCAGTTGTTTGGCCTGCACACAGATCAGCGCCACGTCGGTGTAGTAACCCGGAATGAACACGCCGTCGGGATTGGCTCCCTTGATCGCCGTCAGTTGCGCTTTGAAATCCTTGTCACCGCCGTTGTAATCCAGCTCCGCGACGATCTGCCCGCCGTTGGCGACAAAGCGTTCCTTGAAAAAGCGCGCCAGCCCCTTGCTGTAATCGCTTTTGACGTCGGTGAAAACCGCCACGCGCCGCGCCTTGAGCGTCTGCGACGCGAAGTCCGCCATGACCGTGCCCTGAAACGGATCAATGAAGCAGACGCGGAAAATGTAATCGCCCACCTCGGTGACCTTGGGGTTGGTGGAGGAGGGCGAGACCATGGGGATGCGGTTTTGCTGGCAGATGGGCGCGGCTTCGAGCGAGCGGCTGGAGGCCACCTCGCCGAGCACGGCCACGACGCGGTCGCGGGCGATGAGTTTGTTGACCACGGTGGCCGGTTCGCCCGCCTTGGATTGCGTGTCCTCGGTGATGAGTTCGAGTTTTTTGCCGAGCACGCCGCCGGCGGCGTTGATTTCTTCAATCGCGAGCAACGTGCCCTGGTGGGAGGAGATGCCGAAGGTGGCCTCCTTGCCGGTGAGCGAGGCGTATTCGCCGATTTTGATGGTGTCGGCGACCGGCGGTTGGCAGCCCGGCCCGGCCAGCCACGCCAGCGCCAGGGCGGCTGCAACACGGACGCTTTGCCCGGAGATTTTGGACATAGTCGTGCCCTGTTCTTATTGGCTGGACGCGCCCGGAGTAAAGGCAAAACGCCACGGAAACCGGCGGGTGGCTCGCACGCCTCAACGCCCTGAGCGATTCACGCGCTCCGGTCTGCGATGTTCGATGTTCAGTGTTCGGGGTTCGGTGTTTTCCGCTGTCCGGGGCGGTCGGCTTTGCGTGGCCCTGTGTCTGGAGGGAGGGGATTACCCACGTCGGTTTTGGTGTCCCGGAGGAGCCGATGTCGGGCCGGTTTGGGGAGTGCGGGAAGGGAGTTTCGACTTTTAATGGACGGGGGGGTAAATTGACGGGGCTTGGGCGCATGATCACCGAACCGGTCAAACTCCAGGAACGCAAGACGGTCGTCGCGGCCGAAGGCAGGTCCGTGCCGGGCCGGATGGCGGGTTACCGCGGCGAGGTGGTTTACATGTATGCCTATGACGTGGCCTACGACGTGAGCCGGGAACCGGTTGAAACGCTGTTTGGCCAGCCGGTGGAGGAATTCGTGGTGGGGGCCGACCGGCGCACGCCGCGCGAGCCGTTCTTCTACCGGCCACAAATGGTGCGGTTGCCCCCGGTGGAGCGGGTGGGGCCATTCGGGCCGGTGCGGGTGCAGCGCGCGATCAAACTGCTGCCCGTGGGCGCAATCAGCATCACGGTGCGAGTGCCGTTTGCGGTGCGGGAGATTGGCGAGCTGGTGGGGTATCACGATTTGCAGTTTGCGCACGGGTCGTTGCACGACGAAATCCGGCAGTTGGCGGAGGCGGCGGTGGCCGAGTTGCGGTCGCATTACATTCGTCCGCACCCGCAACTGCTCGAGGAGGAGGCTTACACGGTATTCTGCATTGCGGGGCCGCTGCGAACAGAGGAGGGCGCGCCGGTCAGCGCCGAGCAATGGTTTCACGCCCATCGGCGGGAGATTGCGGCGTTGTTGACGCAGGAGCCCGTTGCCGCGCGGTTGTCCAAACAGGAAGCCGACGAGTCCACCGGGCGTTACCTGAGTTATTACGAGGACGATTTGGTGGTGGTGGACTGGGACGCGGCGTTGATCGTGGACGAGCCGCAGGACATGGACGAGCCGCTCTACATCATGGAGCTGGCCAACCTGCAACTGGCGGAGCTGGAAGCCTACGACCGGATTCTGGACGCGGCGCTGGACGGGGCGTATCGCGACCTGGCCACGGCGGGGCTGCGCTCGCGGGTCAAAATCCTGCGCGAACTGCGCGAGTTGCGGATTGATCTGGCGCGGTTCAGCGACGAGTTGTCCAACGTCACGAAGTTTTTCGGGGACTGGCATCTGGCACGCATCTACGAGAAGATCGCCTCGCGTTTTCACCTGGGGGACTGGCATCGCACCATTGACGGGAAGCTCAAGACGCTCGACGACCTCTACCAGTTGCTCAAGCACGACCAGACCAATCGGTGGATGATCATTCTGGAGGCGACGATCGTGTTGCTGTTCATCATTGACTTGATCGTGTTGTTCGGCGGGTTCAAAGGCGGTTGAAGCAAGTTGGGCCGGGGCCGTTGAGAACGGCCGGGGGCGCTCACCGTGCAGGCGCCCGGGAGGTCGGGCGCAGACACCCGGCCAAATGTCGCCGGCCCTGGGCTGGCCCGCTTGACACCGTCGGTCAACGCGCTCATAAGGGCGGCATGGCGTGCCTCGTGGGTTGGTTTCGCTTCCGGTCCTCGCGTGGAGGCAGAGCTTGCGGCGCTTTTGAGGCCCGGCGTGCTTTCACATTGATCGAACTCCTGGTGGTGATTGCCGTCATTGCGATTTTGGCAGCGTTGCTGTTGCCCACGCTGGCGAAAGCCAAGGCGCGCGCCAAACGCCTGGGTTGCCTGAGCAACATCCGGCAGGTCGGCATGGCCTTGAGCATGTATGACAGCGAGTTTGGCCGGATTCCCAACGACACCCGCCCGTGGGAGACGTTCGACTTCAACAACGTGAACGCGCCGGCGAACCCGTTGAAAGTGATCGGGTCGTTTCTGGGGTTGAACCCGCCGTTTACGACGCCGCCGGGGGTTTACATTTGTCCCGGCGCCCGACCTTCCACCAAACCCGGATACGCGCCCACGGCGGCCAGTTCCACGACCTATGTGCTCAGCCAGGTTGTGCTCGACAAGGGCCTGAGCAAGGTGCGGCGTCCGGGCCGAACCATTTTCATCCAGGAAACCTGGGCGCTGTTCAACTGCCTGATTTACGAGCCGGAGGCGCTTCAGAACACAACGCCGGATGATCCCCGCTACACGCAATGGCACACCTGGACCGCCTCGACCAGCACGTATTGGAACGGCCCCCGCGAACACTACAACAACCTCCACGACGAGGGCGGCAACCTCTGGTTCTGCGACGGGCACGCCGAGTATCGCAAGAACCGTCACACCTCGAGCCTGGATTGGGGACTGGTGGACGCGTCGGGCAACGACTCGCCCTGGGAACCCACCGAAGCGCATTCGCGCGCGATTTACTACTACCGATGAAACGGCTGCTTCATCGCGTGAGCACGCGCCCGGGCTGCGTGGGGATGCTCTGCGCGGTCGCGTTGTGCATCCTCGGCACGCCCGGTTGCGGTGACAAAAAGACGCCCGTGGAAGCGACCGGCGCATTGCAAGACGCGTTTCAGAGCGCCGAACCGCAAACCCGGCAAACGATCGAAACGGTGAATCAGCACCTGCGGGCCGGGGACTACACGGCTGCGGCGCGCCACCTGGTGCCGGTGGTGATGCAACGACCCCTGACCGCGCCGGAAAGAGAGGCCGTCGCGCAGGCCCTGGAACAGATCAACCGGGGCGTCGCCGCCAACCCTGTGCAGGACACCAAAGAGATGTACGAACTGCGGGCCAAACTCTTCCAGGCCATTCACCGGGGCGGCCCACGTTTTTAATCGCAGGTTCTCCCACTTCCACTCGAGGCCCTCAACGGCCCGGCGGGCGCGATCGGGGCGACGCCCATCACAAGGGCACGTTCACTCAATACCCGCGACGACGGCAACGGTTGAAGTCGCCTGCGTCGTTGGATAATTTGTCGACGTTTATGACATTGACAGAAAAAATTCTGGCGCGCGCTGCCGGGAAAGCCCGCGTTCAGGCCGGAGAGAACGTGTGGGTGCGCGCGGACATTTTGATGACGCACGACGTGTGCGGCCCGGGCACGATCGGCGTGTTCAAGCGCGAGTTCGGCCCCAATGCGCGGGTATGGGACCCGAATCGCATCGTGATCATCCCCGATCATTACATTTTCACGGCGGATTCGCGGTCCAACCGGAACGTGGACATTTTGCGCGAGTTCGTCAAAGAGCAGGGCATCCGCTACTTCTACGATGTGATTGACGATCCGAACGGGCACTGGGTTTTCGATCCCACCCGCGGCCCGCTCAAGCGGCAATACGGTTCGCGTTACGCCGGCGTCTGCCACACGGCGCTGCCGCAGAAGGGCCACACGCGCCCGGGCGAAATCCTGTTTGGCACCGATTCGCACACGTGCATGGCCGGGGCGTTCAACGAGTTTGCCACGGGCATCGGGAACACCGACGCGGGCTTCGTCATGGGCACGGGCAAGTTGTTGCTCAAGGTGCCGGAGACAATGCACTTCCGGCTCGAAGGCCGCCTGCAGCCCGGCGTCATGGCCAAGGACGTGATCCTTCACATCATCGGCGAGATCGGTTTCGACGGCGCGACGTATCGGGCGATGCAGTTCGACGGCGAGGGCGCGCGGGGGCTCTCGATGGATGATCGGATGACGATCGCCAACATGGCCATCGAGGCCGGCGCCAAAAACGGCATCTTCGAGTTCGACGAAAAGACTCGCGAATACGTCGAATACCGCACGCGGCTCAACGGGACGCAAACCACCTACGAACCGGTCGAGCGCGACCGGGATGAAAAATTCATCTACGAACTGGTGGTGGATTTGTCCAAGCTCGAACCGATTGTGGCGTGTCATCCGGATCCGGCGCAGCGGCGGCTGGCCAAGGAACTGGGCCACATCCGGCTCGACCGCGCCTACGTCGGCTCTTGCACCGGCGGCAAAACGAGCGACTTTCTGGCGTTCGCGCAAGTGTTGCGCGGGCGGCGGGTGAGCATTGACACGTTTGGCGTGCCGGCGACGCCCGAGATTGTGCAGGAGCTTCAGACGACGGACTGGGACGGCCAGAGCGTGTGGGGCATTTTGGTGGAGGCCGGAGTGCAGATGACCGAGAACGCCAGTTGCGCGGCGTGCCTGGGCGGACCGGTGGACACGTTTGGGCGGCTGAACACGCCGATGAAGTGCATCAGCGCCACCAACCGGAATTTTCCGGGTCGGATGGGTCATCGGGAGTCGCAGGTGTTTCTGGCCTCGCCGATGACGGTGGCGGCCAGCGCGATCACGGGACGCATCACCGACCCGCGGGAGTTTTTGAGTTGAGGGGTGGGATTTTCTCACATGTCCGCCTTCTGAGAAACGCATTGCCGCCCCACCAAGCAAACGAACAATTCGAACAAGTCCGCAGGGTTCAGGGCCGGACTGTTGCGCGAAAAGGTCAGTGTCGCCCGGGCGGCCTGACGCAGGAACGTCGTTACGCCAAAAGTTCACTTTTCCCGAACCGCCTGCCCATCCGGAACGAACCAAAACCACCCATCCCAGCAGGTCAACCTCCGCCGTCCCCGTCCAGTTTGCTGATCGTTTGCGTCCCTAGCCGGTTGCCCTTCAAGGCCCAAGGCTTCGAGACTCTCCGGTCGGCCTCGCCTGCCGCTCCGTCTCCCTGCACAACCGGCACGGAATGAGCCGTCGTGCAGCGCCTTGTATCGGGCCATCTTTTCATGGGTGGCTTGGGCCAACGCCAAGACTTCCGCCGCGGCGTTTGCCCTTGGCCAGGCACCCGCGTCACGGCCCGGTGTGAGGGAGTTTGTTGTCCAAAGTGGGCAAACAGCGGTTGCGCATCGGTGCTACGGCTCTCCCTGGTGACCGCATGGATCAAGCGAGATTTGGGGCAAAGAGTTGTTTGCACCCGGTTTAGGGCCGGACCCCGTAACATGTTTTTGGCGCAAATTGACATAAAAAAATTTTTTAATCCGAGGCTTGACTTTGATGTGCCCTTATGTAAAAAAGAGTGGCGAAAGCAGACGTTTGGGGCACCGGCCCTCCGGGTCTTTGGAATTTGAAGTTTTTCGGCGTGCGTTTCGGTACAGACGGACGCCGGAGTTCTCCGTGAACCTCCTTTTGTACCGATTCGAAATTCCCCGGGCCTTTCGGTCACCCTCTGACTGACTGGCCCGGATTTTTTTTGCGCGACGCGAAACGCCATGCGTGCGGGCGCAGCCGGGCCCGAGGCTGCCGACGCGCGTGCGTGATGCGACGCTCCCGATGGCTGAGGAATCAACCGGCGCGGAGACGCGGGCTGCTCAAAAGAGCCCGGATCGCCGGCGTTGGCACCGGGGGTTGCGTTCCCAATCGGCGCTCGCGGTTATTGCGTTGCGTCGGCGAGCCGCGAGGATTTGGGATGGAGACGTGCGCGCGTCTCGTGCAGCGCCTTGAGAAGGTTTGCGACGCTGAAAGGTTTGATGAGCAGCGTGGCCAGATTGAGTTCCTCCTGCCGACGCGGTTCAAGGCGCTGGGCCAGGCCCGTCATCCCGATGACGCCGACCTGCGGGGCGAGCGCTCGCACGGCCCGAATCAGCGTTGGGCCGTCCATGCCCGGCATCATCATGTCCGTGAGCAGGACGGCGACCTCTCCGTTGCGCTGCCGCAACAAGTCCAGCGCCTCGTGTCCGTCTGATGCGGTCACGACGCGGTAGCCGTGGCGTTCGAGCGCGCGTCGAACCATGGAACGCACGCCGGATTCATCGTCCACCACCAACACCAGTTCGCCCTCGCCCCGGGGCGGGTGAAGTTCGGTATCGCCGACACTCCCGGTGGGGGTGGGAATCGTTTCGGGCGACGCCGGCAGGTAAATTTCAAAGGTCGTGCCTTCGCCCGGGCGGCTGTGCACGCGCACAAAACCGCCGTGACCGCGGGCAATGCCCAACACCGTGGCCAGGCCGAGGCCGGTGCCCTTGCCCGGTTCCTTGGTGGTGAAGAACGGTTCGAAGATGCGGTCGAGGTTTTCCGGCGGGATGCCGATGCCGGTGTCGGAGACGCTCAAATAAACATACGAGCCGGGCTTGGCGTCGGGGGAAAGTTCCGTGGCGCGCTCGTCGAGCGTGACGTTGGCGGCGCGCAAGGTGAGCATGCCGCCCTCGGGCATGGCGTCGCGCGCGTTGAGGCACAGGTTCAGGAGCGCCTGATGGATTTGGGTGGCATCGCCCAGCACCGGCCACAGATCGGCGGGCACGTCAATGCGCGTCTGAATGTTGCGCGGGAAGGTTTCCTGCACCAGTTTTTCCATTTCCTTGAACAGATGTCGCACCGGCACGGGCACACGCGCGCCCGGTTGGCCGCGCGCGAAGGTCAGCAACTGCCGGATGATGTCGGCGGCGCGCTGGGCGCAGGAGGCGATGGTGCTCAGAATGTTGCGGCTTTGGGGGTCGGTGACCGTTTCGCGCAGCAGTGAGGTGGACATGAAGATGGGCGCGAGCAGGTTGTTGAGGTCGTGGGCGATGCCACCGGCCAGCGCGCCGATGCTTTCCATGCGCTGCGCCCGCAAGAATTGCGTTTCGAGCTGCTTTTTCTCGGTGATGTCCGAGTTGATGACGAGCACCTCGCTGGGCCGGCCCAGGGCGTCGCGCAACAGCGTCCAGCGACAAAACACGGTGATGTGTTTGCCGGTGCGGGTTGCTTTGGTTAGCTCACCCGACCAGTAACCGTTTTTGAGCAACGACTGATGGGCGGCCTCGAACGCCTGCCGGTCCGCGCCCGAAAGTTCGGGGAACTTGCGCCCCAGCATTTCCTGGCGCGACCAGCCATAGAGCCGCGCCGCGCCGGCGTTCCAGTAGGTGACCGTCCCGTCGAGTGTCCGCACGTAGATCGCCTCGTTGGCCGCATCCAGCAACTCCGCCTGCCGCCGGATTTGTTCCTCGGCGCGCCGACGCTCGGTCACGTCGAGCAACGTGCCCAGGATGCACGGTTGCCCCCGGTATTCGATGCGTGCGCCCAGTGCCTCGACGTGCACGAGGGAGCCGTCCTTGCGCAAACCGCGGAATTCGTAGCGGATGCTCGGCACTCCTTCCACCAGTCGCCGGCGAATGTTTTCAATCACCAGGGGGCGATCGTCGGGATGCACCAGGTCCAGCGGTCCGAGCCGACCGACGATCTCCTCGGGTCGGTATCCAAAAATCGCGGCGAAGGCCGGATTCACATAAACGAAGCGGTCGGAGCGAAAGAGGTAAATGCCTGCGAGGGAGGCCTCGGCCAACAGACGGAACCGTTCCTCGCTTTCGCGCAGCGCCTGTTCAGCCTGTTTGCGCTCGGAGATGTCGCGCAGGATGATGAAAATCTGTTCGCTGCCGTCCACGCGTACGCGCCGCACGCTGGCTTCCACCGGAAACGTGCTGCCGTCCTTGCGCTGGTGCACGGTTTCGGTTCGCAGTTCGCCGGTGCGCCGAAATTCTTCTTCCAGTGGGGCAAATCCGGCGCGTTCGGACGCCACGCGCAAATCCGGCGCGCGCATCCCGCGCAACTCCTCCAGCGTGTATCCGTAGGTTTCGAGCGCGCGCTCGTTGGCATCCAGGATACGCCACTGATCGTCGGTGAGCAGGATGATGTCATTGGCGTGGCGCATGAGGTGGTGAAGCTGTTGGGCCAGCAACAATCGTTCGTGTTCGGTCTCCACCTGATGGCGAAGCCATTCGATGTCGCGCCGCTTCCAGAGCAGGCTCAGCCCCATTCCGGTGGCCACCAGCAACGCGGTGAACAGCAAGCCCACTCCCAGGCCCCGTTCGCGGATGGGGGCGTAAATCTCCTGTGCGTCCACCTTCACCAGTAGCGACCAGTCGGATTGCGGCACGCGCTGGGTCACCACCAGCACCGGTTCGTCGCGGTAATCGCGGGCACTGAAAGCCGCCTCCCGTCCAATCGCCGCCTGAACCAGGGGCGATTCCGACCGCGTCAGTGGCACTTGCAACTGCATGGGGCCGTGCCCCAGGTGGCGCGGCGGATTTAAGGCCAGCGCGACTTTGGGCTCGCGTCGAACCAGCAGCACCTCGGCCGTGGCGCTGCGAGTCGGCCAGGCGGACACCAGCGCAAAAAGGCCCGGGCGCGCATCCGCCCGCAGGAGCAAGACCGCTGCGGCGCGGTCGGCCGGTGAGGGCGGCAGCCCGGCTGCGGGCACGTTGTCCCGGTCGCCCTCCCGCCGCACAATGATCGGCACCGCCAGGCTCAGGAAAACCTGCTCCGGGTCGCACTCGGATTGTTCCAGATCGGCCATCATGACCTTGCGGAAAAGGATGGCACTTTTGACCGCCGCTCGTTCGCCGGTCGTCAATCGGCGATCCGCATTTTCCGGGTAAGCCAGTTGCGCTTGGAACGTTCCGTCCAGCAACAACGCCTGGGCGTAGGGGCCCAGTGCCATCAGTGGCCGCAGCCAACCCAGAAACATGTTGCGCGTGACCTCGGAATGAGGATCGTTCAACACGTCCAGCGCCCGACGCCCGGCATAGGGCGTGTAAAACACCAGGTTCGCTTCCCGCAAACGGTCCGCGCGCCAGTCGGCAACCTGCGCTGCCTTCAACTGCGCCACCGCCGTCAATTCCTGTTCCGCGCGGGCGCGGAGATTGGCCTTCTCCTTGCGCAGAAAATGAAAACTCACAATCCCCAGGCCCGTCGCCAGCCCAATCAACGCCAGCGCCATGCCCCGTTGAAACCGACGAAGCGCGGCCCGGTCAAAATCCTCATCCTGATGCGGCAGCAGGCTTTCCAGCAGCCAGTTGTGCGGAAAAGCCGCCAGCATCAACCCGATCGCCAACAGGGCGTAACCCAGCGCCGAACTCCAGCGCAGCCGCGAAAAGCCCGAGTCCTCCGGCAACGGTGCGCCCACGGCAAAACCCACCAACGTCACCGCGCAACCGCCCAGCGCCACTGCCCCCAGCCCAAACGCCGCGTAGCGCCGCCACTGCGCCGTCGCGGGCGCCCTCA
>JAOAIM010000139.1 GCA_026414705.1 Verrucomicrobiia bacterium
CCTCTTGAATCGTGGCATTGTCCTTGAGGAAAACCGGGGCCGCCAATTTGAGCGATGTGGATTATTCGGATTCCGCCCCCGATGTCGCCTGCAGCTACGACCGGGGCGGACGCCAAATCGCCTTCGCCCAAACCGGCGCCACCACCGTCCAGCGCGCCTACAACGACGCCGGATTGCTCCTGACTGAAACCTTCCTCGGCGGCCCGCTCCACGGCCTCTCCATCACCAACGGTTACGACCCATACCTCCGCCGCACCAACCTGTTGCTGCTCGGTGCCCGAACGCCGTGCTCGCGCGGTCTGGCAACGGGTCATTGTCGTCGGTTCCCGTTTTTTCACGTGCTGTGCGCGGTTTATCGAGCGCGGTTTCGGGCTCAAAAACGCCCAACGGGTGAGGGGCGGACGCGGGGTCTGTCGCATTGTTCTTTCTTCGATTCGTCGGCCTGCCTAGGCTGCGCTCATGCGAGTGTTGCGGGACAGCGACCGGGATTTTGAATCGCAAATCGAGCGCCTGCTGAGCGCGTCGAGCCTCTTCGACCCGGAGATTGAGGCGCGGACGCGGGCCATCATCGAAGCGGTGCGCGAGCGGGGTGACGCGGCGTTGGTGGAGTTGACGGCGCGGTTCGACGGGGCGGAACTGAGGCCGGAGCAACTGGCTGTGACGCGCGCGGAGTTGATGGCCGCCTCGCTTCAGGCCGGGCCGGAACTGCGCACCGCCGTGTTCGCCGCCTCCAAAAACATCGCCGCGTTCGCGCGCCGGTCGTTGCGCCGGAACTGGCGGCTGCGCAACCGGCACGGCGCACTGGTGGGCGAGAAGTTCGATCCGTTCCAGCGCGTGGGCATTTACATCCCCGGCGGCAGGGCGCCGCTGGTTTCGACGGCGCTGATGACGGTGACGCTGGCGCAGGTGGCCGGGTGCCCGGAGATCGTGGTGTGCACGCCCTGCGGGCGCGACGGGGCGATCAACCCGGCGCTGCTGTTTGCCACGCGGGTGGCGGGGGCGACGGAGATTTACCGCGTGGGGGGCGCGCAGGCGATTGCGGCGCTGGCGCTGGGCACGGCGACGATTCGCCCGGTGCAAAAAATTTTCGGGCCGGGCAACGCCTACGTGGTGGCGGCCAAGCGGCTGTTGTTCGGGCGGGTGGCGGTGGACCTGTTGCCCGGGCCGAGCGAGGTGCTCGTGCTGGCCGATGAGACGGCGAATCCGAGGTTTGCCGCCGCCGATTTGCTCGCGCAGGCCGAGCACGGGTCGGGTCACGAGCGCGTGTGGCTGGTGACGACCTCGCCGCGGGTGCTGCGGGCGGTGGAGCGCGAAATCCGGCGACAGCTCCCGCAGTTGGAACGGCGCGAGTTCATCGAGCGCGCGCTCGAAAACAACGGCTGGCTCATTCAGGTCAAATCGCTCGCCGACGCGGTGGCGCTGGTCAACCGCATCGCGCCGGAGCATTGCGAGGTGATGACGCGCCGGGCGCGGGCGGTGGCTGAAGGGATTCGCACGGCGGGCGCGGTGTTTCTCGGCCCGTGGTCGCCGACGGTGCTGGGGGATTACGTGGCCGGGCCGAGCCACACGCTGCCGACGGGCGGGGCGGGCGCGTCGTTTGCCGGGCTGACCGCCGACCAGTTCCAACGGCGCACCAGCGTGGTCGAATACTCGCGTGCGGCGGTGCGCAAGGCGTTGCCGGCCGTGGAAGCGTTTGCCCGGCTGGAAGGTCTGGGCGCGCACGGGCGCTCGGCGGCCATTCGCGTTGCCCGATGAAATCGGCAGCGATGTTCATTCGCCCGTTGGTGGCGGCGTTGCAGCCGTATGTGCCGGGGGAGCAACCGCAAGTTCCCGGCCTCATCAAGCTCAACACCAACGAAAATCCCTTTCCGCCCGCGCCGCCGGTGTTGCGCGCGGTGCGCGCTGCGGCGGACGGGCGACTGCGATTGTATCCGAATCCGACCGCCGAGCGGCTGCGCCGGAAGCTGGCGCAGTGGCACGGGTGCAAACCGGAAAACCTCATCGTGGGCAACGGCTCGGATGAGTTGCTCGCGATGGCGGTCCGGTGTTTTGCCGAACCGACGGCGGCGGTGCGCCGCGCGGAGCGGCATCGCGCCACGGTTCAATTTTTCACGCCGAGCTATTCGCTTTATCCGGTGCTGGCGGACATCCACGGCGCGGCCCAAAACCCCGTCCCGCTGGCGGCGGATTTCGCTCTGCCGAGCGTTGCGGCGTTGCGGCGGGGCGGCAGGTGGAAGTTCGACGCGGCGCTGACGTTCGTGACCACGCCCAACGCGCCGAGCGGACGCGGCTACCGGACGCGCGACCTGGAGGCGCTTTGCCGGGCGCAGCGCGGCGTGGTGGTGCTGGATGAGGCGTATGTGGATTTTGCCGAAGAGAACGCGCTGGAGCTGGCGCTGCGGATGCCGAACGTGATCGTCTCGCGCACGTTTTCCAAGGCCTACTCGCTGTGCTTCCTGCGCGTGGGTTACTTCGTCGGCCCGCCGGAACTGATCGCGGCGTTGCACAAAATCCGTGACAGCTACAACGTCAACGGGCTGGGCCAGATCGCGGCGGAGGCGACGCTGGAGAACCTGGGATGGTATCGCGCCAACTTCCGAAAAATCCTCGCGGCGCGTGCGTGGACGGCGCGCGAGTTGACGCGGCTCGGTTTCGAGGTGCTTCCGAGCCAGACGAATTTTTTGCTGGCGCGCCCGCCGGGGCCGACGGCGGAGGTCTGGCTGCGGAAGTTGCGCGACCGAAAAATTCTGGTGCGCTGGTTTGACGCGCCGGAGGTGCGGGATTTTTTGCGGATCACGATCGGCACGTCGGCGCAGATGCGGGCGCTGGTGCGGGCGGCGCGGGAGATTTTGCGCGAGGCTGAGGCGGCCTGAGCGGCTGCGCGGTGGTTTTTTTCAACCACGGATGGACACCGATGAACGCCGATGGCCCCCCAACCAACGGCTGTGCGCTGCGTCCCCTGGCGGCTGCGCCTGTTGAGGCTTGGGCAGAGCCCGAGGGGCGTGTCCCTGGGCGTCGAGCCGGGTAAGCTCCTGGCCGGAATCGAAGCGTTGCGGCTCAGTAGTAGGGCGTGGCGGGCACGCCGACGGGGTCTTCGGAGTAGGTGTAGCGGCGATTCCAATCCTTGCGGGGAATCCATTCGGCGTGGCCGTCGCAGAAGGCGACGTTGGCACCGGCGGTGCCGTGTCCCCAGAAGGGGTTGGGAAAATTCTGGTGGTTGTATTTCGGGTCGGCGGATTCCGGCTCCATGGCATCGAGCAACAGGAAGGTGTCTGCGGGGCCGGTGATGGCCCCGGCGAAGGGGGCGTTCTGGTGTTTGTAAGGGAAGGCGCGGGTGGTTTTGCGCGTGTAGGCGGTGCGCCAATCGGTGCCGCCGGAGGAGTTATACCACGAGCCGAAAACCTCGTAGCTGTGGCCGCCGTACGTGGCCTGTTTGCCGCGGTAATCGGAGGTGGAATAAGGCGCGGCGGCGCCGGGCCCGCGCGGCCAAGAGAGCAGGTCCTGGGTGACGCGAATGGGCGCGTTGCCGTTGAGCGGGTTGCTGCTGATCAGGACCTTGGCCGGGTCCACGGAGTTGCGCGTGGACGGGCACAGGAACGTTTTGACGTTTTGCACGTAGCTGGGAAAGGAATAGCCGAACCCGTAGAGCCAGTTCACATCGTCATCGTCGTGGGCCTGAGCCGGTGTGGTGCGGAGCGAGCCGGAGAGGCGGTTCTGGGAATCGTCCTCGGCGTAAAGCTGGCTGGCGAGGCCCATCTGGCGAAGGTTGTTGCGGCAGGCGATCCGGTGGGCGCGTTCCTTGGCCTGACTGAGCGCGGGCAGGAGGAGCGCCGCCAGGATCGCAATGATCGCGATGACGACCAGCAGCTCAATGAGCGTGAACGCGGGCAGTGCCGTCGAATGCCGTTTCAAGTGCATGGCGTCACGAGGCATTTCGTCAGAAAAACCCTACAACCGCGCCCGGGCCGGTCAACGCACGGTTTTTGCGCCGGTTGCATATTTTCCTGCCGGCCGACCATCCGCCCAAGCAACGCGAGCCGGCCGACACCGGTTTCGCGCACGGCGCTCACGGCGTGACGAAATAAACGCGATAGAACCGGCGGGCCGAGCCGGCGGCGGTCGGGTCGGTCTGCGAGGCGGTCGAGCCGGTGGCGGTGTTGGTGGCCACGTTCACCCAGGCGGGTGAGACCAGGTTGGTGGTGTATTGGAGCACGTAAGCCGTGCCGGGTATCGCGTTGGTGTAATGAACGGTGACGCTGGGCGTGCCCGCGCCGCTGAGGGCGGTGATGCGCGGGATGAGCAACGGCGGCGTGGCGGCGGTGGTGAAGTTCAGATAAACGCCGGTGGCGTCGGCCGAGACCCAGAACGTGCCGGCGGTGATGCCGTTGGTGCCGGTGATCGTGGCAAAGACCGTGTTGCCGGGATTGCTGCCGCCGCTCAGGGCAATGATTTTCCAGGTGCGATTCGCCTGCCAGAACGGCTCTGAAAGCGAGGGCACGGTGGCCGAACCGATGAATCGGATTTCGAGCGCCGAGCTGCCGCCGAGCACCAGGTTGCCGCTGGTGAGAACGATCTGGTCGAAGTCGCTGCCGGGGTTGGCGGTGCTGTTCGCGGCCAGTTCCCAAACGTTGGTGCCGCCCGCGATCAGGTTCAGTCCGTTGCCCAGCGTGAGTGTTCCAGCGCTGGTGCCCGCGCCGATGCGCCCGCCGGCGTTGACGGTGACGCCGCCGTTGATGGTGCCCGAGCCGCCGAGCGCGGCGTTGGTGTTGACCACGACCGGTGAGGCGAGGCTGCCGGGCGCGTTCACCAAGAGCGTGCCGCCGTTGACGGTGGTCGTGCCCGAATAGGTGCCGACGCCGCTGATGGTGAGGGTTTCGGCGCCGGTCTTGGTCAGGCCCACGCCCGGCCCGGCGGTGATGTTGCCGGAGAAGATCGTGCCGCCGGTGTTGGTGACGTTGAGGATGGGCGTGATGAGCGGGACGTTGGTGGAGCTGAGTGCGATCGGGCCGGACAACTCCAGCGCGTTGGTGCCGCCAATGCCCAGGTTGAGCAGGGCGTTGGTCGCCGCGTTGGTCACGTTGATGGTCACGGGCACGGCGACGGCGTTGGCGCCGGTCAGGGGCGTCCAGGCGGTCAACACAACGCTGTTGACTCCGGTGGCCGCCGGCTGCAGCAGGAGCGTGCCGGTGCCGAGGGCGTTTTTGTGGCCCAGCGCCACGCGGCCGCGAACGAGCCAGAAGCCGCCGCTCCAGGCGCTGTTGTCGCCGGTCAGGCCCAGCGTGCCGCCGTTGCCGGTTTGGGTGGTGCCGCGGGCCAACGGCGCGGTGCCGCTGATCGGGCCGCTGAGGATGAAGGTGTCGCCCTGGGCGACGACGAACTCAATGTTGCCTCCGCCCGGATTGACGATGACCTGATTGGTGATTGAGGTGGTGCGGGTGGGCGTGAGCGGATCGAGGTTGCGCAAAAACACGTTGGCCGTGGGGTTGACGATGACCTTGCCCAGGCCCGCTGCGGCGTCGGTGTTGAAGCGCACGCCGCCGGCTTCGATGATGAAATCGCCGGCGAAGGTGTTGATCGAGTTGAGATTGATGTTGCCCGTGCCGGATTTGGTGAGCGAGCCCGGGCCGGTGATCGGGGCGGAGTTGGTCGGAGACTGCCCGCTGGAGACGCTCAGCACGCCGTGGTTCGGGCCGATGTAAATGCCGCGGTTGGGGTGAATGTCAATTTGCGTGCGCGCCAGGTTCAACCGCCCACCATCAATGATGACATGGTCGGGCACGTAAGACGCCGGCGGCGTGCCCAGCGACGTTTCGCCCTGGATGTTCAACAACCCGCCCACGATGACGGTGCGGCCGGTGTAAGTGTTGTTCGTGCCGCGCAAGAAAAGATTGTTCGTGCCGGTCTTGGTGATGCCGCCGGCGCCGCTGATCGTGCCGTCGTAGGTGGAGTTGGCCGTGTTGCCGAGATTTGTGAGCGTTCCGTTGCCCAGGAGGATGCTGCCCCCCGCGCCGCCGATCGAGCCGATGCCAACGTTGTAGTTGTCCAAATCCAGGGTCGCGCCCGCTGAAAGCGTCAGGGCCGCCTGGGGGAGGATGTCGCCCGACGCGCCCATGCGGAGCGTGCCCTGGGCGAGCGAGTAGGTGCCTGCGAAGGGGCTGTTGGTGGCCAGCGTCAACGTGCCGAGGCCCAACTGCGAGAGGTTGCCCGCTCCCGCAATCGCCGAGTTGATCGTCGCCTGCGTGGCGTCCACTTGAATCGTGCCGCCGGCGGCAAAATTCAGGGAGCCGCCGCTCACGGTGACATTGCCCTCCTCAAAGGTCAGGCCTGTCAACGACGGGGAGCCGTTGACCGTGACGGTGTAGGCGCCGGTGGCGTCCGTGCCCGCGGCGAACACGGCGGCGTTGCCGTCGGCCCACGAGCCAGTGGGCACGTTGCCGGTGGCCGAGCTGCTCCAGAACGGGTCGGCGTCCCACGTGCCGATGGGCGAGGGGCCGCCCGCGCCGGGGGTCGCGCCGTTGGCATCCCAGTAAAGTTGCGCGAGCGCGGGCGTCGCCAGGGCCGACGCGCCCACCAGAGCGAGGAGGTGGAAGATGGTTTTCATGGTCGCGGCTTGTTTTGAGGTCTGCGTTTGCGTCGTGTTTTTGGGACCAAGTAAAGCCAAAGTCCAATGGCCGGGAGTGTCGAGACCTTTCCCGTTGTCGGCTGCTGCCAATTGGCAACAGGCCGGGGGGCCGATGCGCGTGCGGGGTCATCGGCGAAACGCCGGCAACCGCGGGCGGGTCACTTGCGCACCAGGAAGTCGCCCAGCGCCAGATATTGCAGGTCGCTGCCGTAGAACATGTTCAGCGCGTCATCGGGTGAGCAGACCATCGGTTCGCCGCGCCGGTTGAGGGAGGTATTGAGCAGCACGCCGATGCCGGTGCGCGCTTCGAATTTCTTGAGCAGCTCGTAGTAACGCGGGTTGCTTTGCGGAGTGACAATCTGCGGGCGCGCCGTGCCATCGGCATGGACGACCTCCGGGATGCGCGCCTTCCAGTGCTCGGCCACGTCGAAGGTGAAGGTCATGTAGGGCGACGGATGCCGCGTCTGGAGCACGTCGGGCGCAATGGTGTCGAGCAGCGAGGGGCAGAACGGGCGCCACCGCTCGCGGTATTTGATCTGGGCGTTGATGCGGTCGGCGATGCCGCGCACCGCCGGGTTGCCCAGGATGCTGCGGTTGCCCAGCGCGCGCGGGCCGAACTCCATCCGACCCTGAAACCACGCGACGACCTCGCCGTGCGCCAACAACTCGCTCGCCACCTCGGTGATCGAGTCGCACCGTTCATAGCGGATGCCGCGCCGTTGGAGCGCCGCCTCAATTTCCTGCGCCGAATACTCCGGCCCAAGGTAGGCGTGTTGCATCGGGCGGATCGTGTCGCCGAGTTGGTGGGCCGCGAACGTGGCCGCGCCCAGGGCACTGCCAGCGTCGCTGGCTGCGGGTTGAACGAACAATTCAAAGTCGGGCCCGAAGGCCTGGATGAGGCGCTGGTTGGCCTTGACGTTGAGCGCGACGCCGCCGGCGTAACAGAGCCGCCGCGTGCGCGCGATGTGCCCGCCCAGGTAATGTCGCGTGAGCGCCAGCAGAATGTCCTCGAGCTGCTTTTGGACGGCAGCCGCGATGTGCACGTAAGGTTCGTCAATCTCATCGCCGTCGCGGGGCGGCCCCCACAGTTCAACGAGTTTGGGCGAGAAAAACGTGCCGATGCCCTCCGAGCCGCCGCGCAACGGGCGTTTGTAACGCCGCCAGCCGACGCAGTTGACCAGGCGCGTGTTGACGCGGAAACCGCGCTCGTTCCAGCGAATCAGCGGTGAGGCGTCCACGCGCCGTGGATCGCCGTAGGGCGCCATGCCCATGACCTTGAACTCGCCGTCGAGCATCTCGAAGCCGAGGTATTCGGTGATCGCGCCGTAACAGCCGCCCAGTGAATCCGGGGCGTAAAACTCCTTGAGCGCGCGGATGTCGCCACCCTCGCCAACGCCGAACCACGTCGTGCAATACTCGCCGACGCCGTCCACGCTCAAAATCGCCGCGTCGCGGTAGCCGGAGACGTGATACGCGCTGGAGGCATGAGCCAGGTGATGCGGCACGGGCACGAACCGGATGGCGCGCGGCTCGATGCCCAGCCGCTCCAGCGCGGCAAACACGCGCCGCACGTTGCGCCGGAAGCGGCGGTTGCCGTTGAAAATCGCCGCAAAGGCGCGGTCGGGCGCATACCAGTGACGCAGCGCGTAATGCCAGCGCGCCGGGCCGAGCAGGCTCACGGGTGCGTAGGGGATCGCGACCACCTGCACGTCGCGCGGACGCAGCCCGGCGTGCCGGAGGCAAAACGCCGCTGCCTGTTCGGCCTGTTTGCCCTTGGCGTGTTTCTCGCGGAGGAACCGCTCTTCTTCCGCCGCCGCAACGACCTCCCCGTCCACGACCAGCGCCGCCGCCGGGTCGTGGCCGACCATTCCGCCCATGCCCAGGACGATCATGGCCAGAAATCCCCGACGCGCTCAAACAACGCCAGATGCAACGTGTGCAGCACCACACGGTGCGCGAAATCCCGCACCAGGCGAAAACCCGCGTTTGCAAAGTAACCCTTGACCTCGCGCAGCGGCGTGGAGTGCTTCGGGGAAGGTCGCCCGCCCAGCGTCGCAACCAGCTTGCGTCGCCACGATGTGAACGACATCGGGCTGAAATACGACAGCACAACGAACTGTCGCGCCACGCGGCACAATTCGTTGACCGCGCGTTGGCGGATTTCCGGCGTGGGAAAATGATGAAACAACCGGAAGCACAACACCGTGTCGAAACTCCGGTCCGGATACGTGAGCCGTTCGACGTCCTGTTTTTCGACCGGACACCGCAGCCCTTGAGCGGCGATCGTCTCGCGCGCAATCGCCAGCATCGCGTCGGACAAGTCCGCTGCGGTGACGTCGTAGCCCTTCTGCGCCAGCGCCACCGTCAGCCGCCCGCCGCCACAGGGCACGTCCAGCACCCGGTGCGTGACGGGCACGAAGGCAAATGCCCGTTCGACCAGGCGAAGTTCGGCCCGATGCCGGGCCGGGTCGCGCTGCTGATAACGGCGCGCGGTGCGCGCGTCGTATTTGACGCGCCCACGGTAGGCCGGGGCGTCGGGCGAGGGCGCACTGGGGCATTGATCCACGACGGAAAGCTAGAAACCGCGCGCAGTTCTGGCAACGCCGAAGCGTCCGGGCCGCGTGCGCCCGGCGCAAAAAACGTTGCGACATGGGCCGAAAACGTGTGGCGCACATTTGGCCAATTGGCGAAATGTGCACGAGGTGAAGGCTGCCGTTCTGGCCCGATACAAGACGCCCGCGCGCGTGCTCAAGGCCCTCGCGCACCCGGCGCGACTGCGCATCGTCGAGGAACTGGCCCGCGGCGAACGCTGCGTGTGCGAACTGGCGGAGTGTGTCGGCCTGGGAATGTCCACCGTCTCACGCCACCTGGGGCAGTTACGTGCGGTCGGTCTGGTCGAGGACGAGAAACGCGGGGCGCAGGTGTTTTACCGGCTGCGGGCCCGCTGCGTGCTGAATTTTTTTGAGTGTCTGGTGGCCCTGGAACGCGCCCGGCGCGGGGAGGAAGTGCCCCATGCTGCTTGAGCTGTTGAAGGCTGGTTTACTGGCGGTCTGGGACTACATCGCCCTGCACGTGCTCACGTGTCTCGTGCCCGCGTTCCTGCTGGCGGGGGCGATGGTCACGTTCGTGTCGCGCGAGGCCATCATGCATTACCTGGGCGCGACGACGCGTCGGCTCAAAGCGTTCGCCGTGGCGGCGGGCGGCAGTTTCTTCGTTGCCGCCTGCTCCTGCACCGTCATTCCGGTCAGCAGCGGACTTTACTACGGCGGGGCGGCGATTGGCGCGGCGTTTGTGCTGCTGTGGGTCGCGCCCGCGTCCAACCTCCTTGCGCTCGTTTACACCGGCAACGTGCTCGGGCCGGGGCTGACGTTGGCCCGGCTGATCACGGCGTTGCTCATGGCGTTTGCAATCGGCTCGGTGATGACGCTGGCGTTTCACCGCGAAGACCGTGAGCGGATGGCGGCGCTGGCCGCGGAGCAGTCGGCGGCGGCCAATCCCGGTGATGCAAGCGATCCCAGCACGGGGCGGCGCGTGATGGGCCGGGCGGATGTGGTGTTGCTGGTGTTGCTGGTCGTCTCGCTGCTTGCGCCCAATTACCTCATCCAGAAAGGTCCGTTCTGGCAGAAGGTCATCGTTTGGCTGGTGGCGACGGTGACCGCTTTCGGCTACGCGCTCCGGGTCAAGTCCCGGGAGGAATTGAAGCGGTGGCTGGGCGAGACGTGGTGGTTTGTGCGCATCATTTTTCCGCTGCTGTTGCTGGGTGTGTTCATCGTGGGCGT
>JAOAIM010000140.1 GCA_026414705.1 Verrucomicrobiia bacterium
TTGAGCCAGTTGGCCTTCAGGATCGTGTAATCCGACGTGTTCACCAGCCCGTCCCCGGTAATGTCCGCCGCCACGTTCGCCTTCAGCCAGTTGCCCTTCAACACCGTGTAGTCCGCCGTGTTCACCAGGTTGTTGTTCCCACTGATGTCCCCGCCCAACAACTGTCCCAACGCCCCCGTAAACAAATTCGTCGCCAACCCCTGACTGAAACTCACCGCCTGCCGCCGCCGCAAATGCCACGCCGTCTTGGCACTGAGCCAGGCGGTGGAAAGCGGGCCGGTCAACTCAAACGTCGCGGTGCGCGGACTGCCGCTGAAGCTGAGCGACAACTCGTTGGTCTGCACCGGCGTCCCACCGGCATCCGAAAGAATGAACTGCACCGCGCGGTTGGTGCCCGTGAAGCCCTGAAGTTGGAGTTGACCACTGATCCGCCCCAGCACCGTCAGCACCGCGTTGGAGCTGGTGACGCTGCCGACGGCGTTGGAGACCACCACCGAGTATGGCCCGGCCTGCGACGGCAGCACATTCGAGAGCGTCAGGACCGAACCGGTCGCCCCCGGCAGATTGGTGCCATAAAACCGCCACTGGTAGAACAACGGCGCGCTGCCGCCGGCCACCACGCTGAATGTTGCGTTCTGGCCAGCCACCACGGTTTGATCCTGCGGTTGCTGGGTGATGAGCGGCGGCACCAGCACGGTGAGCGTTGCGATCAGACTCGTGACGGCTCCACCCGCGTTGGACACGACAACGGAGTAATCGCCCGCGTGGGCCGGTTGCACATTGGAAATCGCATACGTGCTGGCGGTGGCCCCCGGCAGGTTGGTGCCGTTGAGTCGCCATTGATACGCCAATCCCCACAGGTCGGGAATCGCCGTGACGGCAAACGCGACGTTTCCGCCCTGCACAATCGTCTGGCTCTGCGGCTGCGTGGTGATGGTCGGCGGCAGGGCGAAAAAGTTCAGCACGTCCTGCATGTAATCGTTGCGGACAGTCGCGTTGGTGATGGTTTCAAAAGGAAAGCCGAAATAAACGACTTTGCCCCCGCCCGCCGAGCCGTTGTATTGCACGGCCGCCGCGCCGCCGATGCCGCCGACGTAGTTGAGCGCGGCGGTTGCGCCGCTGCCCACCGGGGTGAGCACATCCGGCGCTTTGACCCAGTAAATGCCCCGGTTGCCATCGTCAAAGGTCGCGTTGGGATTGCCAGCGAAGATCGAACCGGTCGCAGGGCTGACGGTGTAACTCAGGGAGTTGTTGTTGACGTCGTCGCCCAGGTCGGCGCGCAACTGATTGTTGAGGAAGGCGCGGTCTGCCGCTGAGGGCCCGATGGCGCGGTCGAGGTCCCACGCAATGTCCGCGCCCGAAACGAACAGATGGCCACCGCCGCTCAGAAAGTTGCTGACGCGGTTTTGTTCGATCGCGCGGAAGGTGTTGGTCAGCGACTGGCCGGCCGACCAGATGACAATCGGATAGTGGGTCAGGAGCACCTGGTTGTTGGTGACGGCCTGGCGCTGGGCCGAATCGAACGCCAGGCCAAAGGCGCTGATGGCTTTTCCGTGCGGTACGACGTAGTCGAAGGCGTTGTTGGCGCGGGGCAAGACCCGTTCCATGCTGCCGCTGTTGCCCGGCGGAACGTAGTTGGTGCGCGCCGGGGTTTGCCGCAGGTTCGTCGTGCGGTCGAACCGGTCAAAAGCGTTGATGAAAAGCGCCTTCGGCCAGGCCGGATGCGCGGCGCGACGGCAACCCACGGTTTCCGAGGGAAACGATTCGCCGCCGGCATTGATCGCCGCGACGCGGAAGTAATAGTCGGTGTCGGCGGCCAGGTTGGTGAGCGTCACGGTCGTGGTCGCACCGCCGCTGACCGAGACCGGGCTGCCAAAGGCGTAGCCGTTGGTGGAGATGTAAACCACATAACCGGTGGGCGCGCCGCTGCCCGACTGAGCGATGGGCGTGTTCCAGGAAATGGCGATGCCGTTGCTCACCGCCACGGCGCGGACGTTGTAGGGGGGCTCGGGCAGGAATTGCAGGGGCGCGCCGTCGAATTCGTTCATGTATTTGACCACGGCGTGGTAGGCGGCGCGCGCGACCCAGTTGCGTACCTTCGGATCGCGCAGCAACGTCGCGTCCTGAACATTGTCGTGGAAGGCAACCTCGATGATCGTCGCGTCGAATTCGTTGTTGATATACTGGTTGTTGATTTCGCCGAAGGCAAAGTCGCTGCGCGCGTACGTCACACCGCTGCCGCGGTCATACCACGGGTATTCGAGCAACGCGTTGAGGTTGGTCATATCCCAGGTGACCTCGCGTCCGACAATCTGCGCCCAGCGGAACTGGTTGGGCGTGGCCGTGCCCGGGAAGAGCGACTCGTTGTTGTAAAGGCCGATGCTGCCGCGCGCGGTGGCCGTGTTGGTGTCGCCCGTGGTCGCGTTGGAATGGAAGCCCAGGTAAACGCGCTTGAACATGTTGCCCACATCCTCGCGGTTCATCGCGGCGGCCATGCGGGGCGGAGTGCCCGTGTTGTCGCTGACGTCATCGCCGGTGCCGTCGTAAATCGAACTGGATTGGCCGTTCCCCAGGCCGTGTTGCACCCAGTAGCGCGAGCATTCCTCCTCGCGCGGATACCGCGAAATGCCGCCTCCGCGATCAATTGAACCCATCCCGTTGCCGAAGCGGATGCCGTCGGCGATCACGATGCCGGTGGTGCCGGGGGCGGGTTCGAGATTGCTGATTTGCACCGAGCCGTTGGCCGCGCTGGCCCCTGCGTTGAAATAATACGTGCCCAGATACACCCAGCCGTTGCCGACCATGTTGTGCGGCACGCGCACCAACGCCTGGCCGCCGGGATGGTTGATTTTGTAAAGCTGGCTGACGCGGTTGGTGCCGTGCGGCACCCACGTATAGACCGGATAAAACCCCGCCACCGGAATCGTCGGCGTGTAGGTCGCCACGGCGGTTTCGCTCGACGCCACCGTGGCAAAACGGAAACGACTGGAGGTGGACGCGCCCCAGTAAACCGCGCTGGTCGAATCGGTGGACCAGGTGCCGGAAAAACTCACGCCCGCGCTGGTGTTGTCGAGCACGACTTCGTTGGTCTGATGCCCCACCGGGCGCAGCGGCACGACCGTCGCCCCGGCGTTGAAACAGTAGAACGCAAACAGCGTCATCTGATCGAGGTTGCCGTAGTCCTCGTTCATTTCCACCAACACGCCGCGCTGCAGATTCCAGGCGGTGGTGTAGGTCCAGCCGTGCCCGGCACTGGTGAAGACGATCCGTCCGCTGAGCGCGCCGGCCGGTTGCGAGGGCGCGGGGGTGATTGGCCCGGCGGCGGTTGGGCCCACGGCAACGGGCGCGGCCAGCGGTTGCGCCAGCATCGCCGCGGTTTTCGAGGGGCCGTCGTCGGAGGCCATCAGCCGCTGCAGTTCCTTGGGCGTCAACGGTGCCTCCTGCGTCGCGTGCAGGGGTTGAATCAGTGCGGCGAGCACAAGCAGCTCCGCGCCGGTGCGCCGCAACGCCCCGTTGCTGCGGCAGTTTCTGTCGAGTCGCATCTTCCTCATGAGAGGCGCGTTGATTGTGGCAGTAGTTGGCGGAATTTAGCCTCTCGGCAGGCCGCGTGCGAGCGCGAAGAAGACGCCGAAGCGCCAACCGACAACGCGCACCGGTCCGCACGCGCTGCCATCCGGGACTGCACCTTGGCCGATCTGCCCGGGACTGCCCGGCCCGGCGGCCAACTGGAGCGTGGTTGAGGCCCGAGCCACTCCGCCCGGGGGCCGATCTGGCAAGCACAAGCGTCCGTCGCCAGGACGAACGCTCATTCCGGTTCCACCTCGCGCTTCAAGGTGCTCACGAAGCGCGTCCACAATTCCCGCTCCACGTAAAGTTCCAGGAACACGCCCGGACGTTGCTCGAACAACCCGACCATGATCCAGCGCCGCCCTGTTTTGTCGTCCAGCCGCGCATCCAGCCGCGCCGCCACAATGACCATCGGCGCGAACGGTTCGCCCGGCAGCGCGTCATACCAGCCCACGTGTTTGAGGCGGCGCAAATACCACGGCAGCGGCCCGTAATCGTGCTCCGGCGCGATGACCTGCACGACGGTTTCGCGCCCGGCGGGCGCAGCCGCCGCGACCGCCTCCACGCGCTCGACCAGCTTGAGCAGGTGCGGCACTGTCTGCGCATACACGTAGGGATTCCGTCGGTCGGCGAAGAACACAAAACTCCCACGCCACGCCTGCCACGCCAGTTGCGCCGTCAAACCGGCCAACACCGCAACGACGGCGACCTTCAACGCGCGCCCGCGAACCGCGTCGAGCACCGCCACCGCGCCCACGCCGGCCAGCAGAATCATTCCCTGCCAGAAACTCAGCAGACACCACGGCGTCTTGTAGGAAATCACCGAATACGCAGCCGTCAGCGTCGGCGTGTAAATCGCCAAAAACCGGTGCAGCGCGGATTTTTTCCCGAGCAGCGACACGCCCGTGCCCACCGCTGCAAGCGCCAGAATCAAGCCTTCACTCCAAACCGGGCTTTTTGGCGGATGAAACCATGCGAGGCGTTCCAGGTAAAAATACCACGGATGAATGTGCGGGGACGCGCCGCCCGCGCGCTTGACCCAGGGCACATACGTGCGGAACGAATCCAGCAGCCCCAACCAGTTGGTGAAGAAGGAACTGAAAAACAGCAGCCAGATGGCGCCTGCCACGCCGCCCGCCAACACGACGTGCCAGAGCCAGGTTCGGTGCTGCCGGGCGCGCCCGGTGGCGGTCGCGCCAGAATCCGCCGCCGCCATCGCAGCTTGCGCCCGGTGTTCCGTCACGGCCACCGCCACCAGCGCCACCGCCACCGCGCCCAGTGTGATCACAAACGTTTCCTTCGTCGCCCACATCAAACCCACGCCCAGCCCGGCGATTGCCGCCCAAACCGCGCGCCGGGTTTGATACCAGCGCCACCCCGCCCCCAGCGCCAACGTCGTGAAAAACACCAGCAGCGTCTCGTGGATGAAATAACGGCTGTAGAACACCGTCGCACCCGACACAGCCGTGAAGACCGCCGCCCACACCACGGCGCCGCGACCCAGCCCGTCGGCGAACAAGAGCAGCAGCGGGATCAACGCGACGCCGAACAGCACCGGCGTCAGCCGCAGGTGTGTTCCGGTCCAGTCGGCCGGCTCGGGCGCGGCGGCGAGCCGGAGCACCGCGCGGCAGAAGTAATGCAGCGACGGGCCGTGGAATTCATCCGGATCGTAGCGATAGCGCCCGTGCTGCCAGAGTTCGGCGAGTTTGAGGGCGTTGACAGCCTCGTCGTTGTGGAGCGGGCGCAGGTCCAGTTGCGGCAGACGCAGGGCGAACGCGCCGGCCAGCGCCAGCAGCACCGCCGCCACTGCGCCCCAACGGTTCATTGGGACGGCAGCGCGTAAACCTCCAGTTCCTGCCAGCAGTTGAGGGCGCTCAAGCTGCCGCCGCGCGTGTAGGAGCGCACATATCGCGCCTTGACGCCCTTGCCGTCCACAATCTTGCCGTAATGGGTCTCAAAATATTCGCGGTCGCTGCCCACGCCCAGGCCCGAGGAATTGTCCACGTCATTGTTGAAGAGCGTCGTGACCCCGTTTTGAAACTCCGGATCATCCGACACCTGCACGATCACGTCGTGCATCACCTGGATGTAACGGTGGTCGTGCCACATGGCGATGGCGTAAATCGGCAGCGATTCGCCCAGGTCCACCTGAATCCACTGCGTGCCCTTCTTCATCTCGACGCAGTCGTAATCGAAGGCCTCCTTCTTGCCGTCGGTGATCTGGCTCAACTCGCCCGTGAAGGGTTTGACGCTGCTGGTCACCGGCTTGCCGAGCGCGACGTTTTTGACGCCCTTGGGGACGTAAAATGGCGGACGCGGCTTGTCGGACAACGGTTCTATGTTCGCGCCGGTGGGCAGGTCTTCGGGCGTGCCCTTGAGCGTCGGCGCGGGCAGTTTGAGCGCCAGCGGTTCGGTGTCCTTGGCGGGCGCGTCGGCTGCAGTGGCAATTCGGGCCGTGCCCAGCGCGCAGCCAACCACCAGCGTCAGCATCCGGGCAAGGTTGCAAATCCAGCGTTTCGATTCCGATTTCATGTGTTGAACGTCTCCGTCTTTACGATAGAAAAACGCCCCGGCGTATTCAAAGCAAAATCGGCCTCGTCTGCACCGGCGCGCGGGCACGGCGTCCGCCAGCGGCCTGTCCGCCCGCCCTCCCACGGGCTTGACCGCGCCGCACATCGGGTGTGTTGTGTGGACATGAAGCCAATCGCGGAACAGGTCGCGCCGATGCTTGTGGCCGGCGCATTGACCGCGATGCTGGCGGCAGGTTGCGCCCGGGAGCCGGATGGCACAACGGCGCCCGCCCCGGCATCGCCCTCCCGCGAACCCGCTCCCGCCTCATCCATGAAAGCCAAAATTGTCAAAACCGACGAACAATGGCGCCAGGAACTCACGCCCGAACAGTATCAAATCCTTCGCCGCAAGGGCACCGAGCGCGCCTTCACCGGCCCCTACTGGAACACCAAGGACAAGGGCATCTATCGTTGCGCCGGTTGCGGCGCGGAGTTGTTCAGTTCGGACACGAAATACGATTCCGGCTGCGGCTGGCCGAGCTTTTACGCGCCCATGCGCAACGACGCGATTGAAGAAGCGCCCGATTACAGCCACGGCATGGTGCGCACCGAGGTGCTTTGCGCCCGATGCGGCGGGCATCTGGGCCACGTGTTTCCCGACGGCCCGCGCCCAACCGGACTTCGTTACTGCATCAACTCCTACGCGCTGAAGTTCGAGAAAAAGGAGTAGCCGCCCGCGGGTTGCTTCCGAGCCGCACGCGGCGCCCGGCCGCCATCGCCGCCGAAGCCCTTCGCGCCTGCGGGCGGCATGATTGCTCTGCGAGCGCGTTTCCGTTACGGTGCGCCGCCCGTATGGCGCTGCTCAACGAACATTTCCTCAAACTCAAGGCCGGATACCTCTTCCCCGAAATCGCCCGGCGCGTCCGCGCCTTTTGCGAGGCGCATCCCGACGTGGCGCCGCGCCTCATCCGCTGCGGCATTGGCGATGTGACCGAACCGTTGCCGCCGGCGGCCATCGCCGCCATGCACCGCGCCGTGGATGAACTCGCCGCGCGCGAGACCTTTCACGGCTACGGCCCCGAACAGGGTTACGAATGGTTGCGCGCCACCATCGCCGAACACGACTTCCGCGCCCGTGGCTGCGAGGTTGCCGACGACGAAATTTTCGTCAGCGACGGCACCAAGTGCGACATGGGCAACATCCTCGACATCTTCGGCGCGAAAAACAAAATCGCCATCCCCGACCCCGTTTATCCGGTGTATGTGGACACGAACGTGATGGCGGGGCACACCGGCCCGGCCAACGCGGCGGGGGCCTACGCGGGCCTGGTCTATCTGCCCTGCCGTCCGGCCAACGGTTTCGTGCCCGAACCGCCCAAACGCCACGTGGATTTGATCTACCTCTGCTCGCCGAACAATCCCACCGGCGCGGTCGCCACGCGCGAGCAGCTTGAGGCCTGGGTGCGCTATGCGCTGGAGCATCGCGCCGTGATCCTCTTTGACGCGGCCTACGAAGCCTACATCCGCGACCCCGCGCTGCCGCACTCGATCTACGAAATCCCCGGTGCGCGCGAGTGTGCGATCGAGTTCCGCAGCTTCTCCAAAAACGGCGGATTCACCGGCGTGCGCTGCGCCTATGCCGTCGTGCCCAAAACCGTCAACGGCCACACGCGCGCGGGCGTGGCCCATCCGCTGCACCCGCTGTGGTTGCGGCGGATGACGACCAAGTTCAACGGCGTGAGCTACATCACGCAGCGCGGGGCGGAGGCGCTTTACACGCCCGAGGGCAAAGCGCAGGTGCGCGCGCTCATCGAGCACTACATGGGCAACGCCACGGTGCTGCGCGAAGGGTTGCAAAAGGCCGGCCTGCGCGTCTTCGGCGGCGTCAACGCGCCCTATCTGTGGGTGAAAACGCCGCGCGGGCTGAGCAGTTGGGACGCCTTCGACAAAATCCTGCGCGAGGCCAATGTGGTCGTGACGCCGGGCGCGGGCTTTGGCGCGCGCGGCGAAGGTTATTTCCGATTGAGCGCATTCAACAGCCGCGCCAACGCCGAGGAAGTCGCCCGCCGCCTCCAGGCGATGCGCTGGTAAACACGACCCTGTCGGGGAGTGCGAGCCGTTTCCGAAGCCTTCCGACCGGCGCCGCGAACCCCTCAGCGCGCCGGGGTTTCTCCCGAACGCGAGCCGCGCAACAGCGCGCCCGGCCGCAGCCGCTCGGCATACGACATCATGCCCCACGTCATCACCTCCCAGACCATGAGCCTGGAGACGTTCGGCTCGCCGCGCCCCAACAGCAGTCGCCCGATGTAATCCAGTTCGCCGTCCGCCAGCGCCACCAGCCCGCGATAGCGCGGATTCGAGCGCGCAAAGCCATACATCAGATACGGCAGCCCGGCCATGTCCACGTTCTTCTCGGTGTAATCAGGCACGGCGGCACCGCGCGACTTCTGATGCTGCGCCATCCATTCGAGCGCCGCATCGAACTGCTTCAAAATCGCCTGATGCTCCGGTGTCTCGGGCGGAAAATGTTTCAGCCCCGCCAGATAAAACTCGAACGTGTAAAAGAGGATGCCCGAGGGGCGTTGTTGAAACGTGATCGGCTTGAAATCGCGGAAATCGGTTTGCACCAGCCAGCGCAGCGCCGCCTTCGCGCAGTCGAGGTATCGCGCCTCGCCCGTTTCCTCGTGCAGCAGAAACGCCAGCGTCCCGAAGATCGCCGTTGAGGCCCACCACGGCCCGTCGTATTCGGGCCAAAGCCCGTTGCTGATGCCGCCTCCGGGCCGGACGTAATTCTCCATCGTCAACTTTGCCAGCGCCCGGGCCGACGCCACGTAACGCTCGCGCTCGGCGGGCGATTTGCACCGCGTCGCCGTCGCCAGCACGCCCATGCCGATGGAGGCGCTGTCGGCCAGATTCCACTGCCCGGTCGTCTGCCCCGGCGCGCGCTGATGATTCATGTAGTAGGCGCCCGGCGGATTCATCCCGCGCTGATACACGATCATCAAATCCGACCAGCGCCGCGCCGTGTCCAGATACCGCCGCCGCCCCGTCATGTCGTGCGCGACGGCGAGCGCGCGCACCGCGTGCGCGTCCTCAAAAAACGGCATGTGATGCGTCGTCGGATCGTCATCGGTGCGGCTGTAAAAGGGCGTCAACGGCTTGTTCAACTCCCGCACCGCCAGGTCGCAGAACTTCAAAAAGTCCGCGCGAAATGACCGGGTCGAAATCCGCGGGGCATCGCCCGCTGCAACCGGCGCGCTCGCGGTCGCCAACGCCGCCAGCCCGAAGATGAGCCAGACTCGCAAGCCGTGGATCGGTTTCATTGGAATGCTCCCGACGATGGCTCGGTCTCGAACAACACGGCCTTGCGGATTCGGCCTGCCGAACCGCCGGATGTCACCCTGCAGGACCGCGCGGTTTTTTGAGCCACCGCCCCAGCCTACCGAATGGTCGAGTCGCGTCCAGATTCAGAATCGGACCGTCTCCCGAAACCACCTCGACCGAAAGGCCAAAACAAATCCCGCAACCCGGCAACGCGCGCGTTCACAAACTCGAGACCCACGCTTCCGACAAAAGCTCCGCCTGCTCCAACACCGTCTGCGTGGCCTTCTCCTGCTTGTCCGGTGGATAGCCGTGTTTGCGCAGGATGCGTTTGACCAGCACGCGCAGTTGCGCGCGCACGTTCTCGCGCAGCGTCCAGTCAATGGTGACGTTGGCCCGCACGGTGCGCACCAGTTCCTGCGCGATGGCCCGCAGGGTCGGCTCGCCCAGCACCTTCACCGCGCTGTCGTTGGTCTCCAGCGCATCGTAAAAAGCCAGTTCGTCCTCGCTCAGGCCGAGTTGCTCACCGCGGGCGTCGGCCGCGCGCATCTCGCGCGCCAGTTGAATCAATTCCTCAATCACCTGCGCCGCCTCGATGGCGCGGTTTTGGTAGCGACGCAGGGTCTGCTCGAGCATTTCCGCAAACGAGCGCGCCTGCACCAGGTTCTTGCGTCGGCGCGTGCGCAGCTCGCCCTTGAGCAGCTTCTGCAACAATTCCACGGCCAGGTTGCGCTGCGGCATGGCCTGCACGTCGGCCAGGAACTCCTCCGAAAGAATCGAAATGTCCGGCTTCTTCAGCCCGGCGGCGGCAAACAAATCCATCACGCCCTCCGGCGCAATGGCCTTGGAAACAATCTGCCGGATGGCGTGGTCCAGTTCCTCCTCCGTGCGGCAT